>JASLHB010000001.1 GCA_030149965.1 Wohlfahrtiimonas sp.
AGTGTTGAACTCAATCTTAAGTGAATTGAATGGTACATCAGCGGATATAGAAGCTTCGGCAATTATTTCGACAGATGGTTTGATCATGAGTTCACTCTTGCCTGCAAGTATGGATGAAGATCACGTTGGTGCGATGAGTGCCGCTATGTTATCGTTGGGTGAACGTATTGCTAAAGAATTAGCAAGAGGCGAGCTTGAGCAAGTTTTAGTTAAAGGTGCTTCAGGTTATGTCATCATGACATCAGCAGGAAGCGACGCTGTATTATCAGTAATGTGTAAAGCTAATGCTCGTTTAGGTTTGATTTTCCTAGATATCAAAAGAGCATCAGAAGCAATTAAGCCAATGCTGTAAGTATCAAATTAAAAAGCCCACTTATTCGAGTGGGTTTTTTTATGCCTTTAAAAAAGGAAATCTTTTGTATAATGGTTCTTTTGTATGGATAAAATTATGACGGATCGAAAAATTTATCCTCTGATCATTTTAGGATCAGGGCCAGCTGGTTATACAGCTGCATTGTATGCTGCGCGTGCAAATTTGAAGCCAGTGATTATCACGGGCATTCAACAAGGTGGTCAATTAATGACAACCACAGAAATTGATAACTGGCCAGGTGGAGAAGAAGGCTTAACAGGACCTGCTTTGATGACGCAATTGGCAAATCATGCTGAGAGATTTGGCACAGAAATGATTTGGGATCACATTGAAAAAGTTGATTTATCAGGTAAAACTTTCCTCCTTGAAGGCGGTAGCGAAACTTATGAATGCCAAGCCTTGATCATTGCAACAGGTGCAACAGCGAAATATTTAGGCTTGCCATCTGAGGAAGCTTATAAAGGCAAAGGCGTTTCTGCTTGTGCAACATGTGATGGTTTCTTTTATAAAGATCAAGAAGTTGCTGTTGTTGGTGGTGGAAATACTGCGGTTGAAGAAGCTTTGTATTTGAGCGGGATTACATCTAAAGTGCATTTGATTCACCGTCGTGATACTTTCCGTGCTGAAAAAATAATGATCGAAAAATTGTATCGTAAGGTTGAAGAAGGCAAAATCGAGCTCCATTTAGATAGCACTTTGAATGAAGTTGTGGGTGAAAACAACTTGGTCAATGGCGTAAACATTAAGCACATGCAAACGGGCGAGATCAAAAACGTTGGTTTACAAGGCGTGTTTATTGCGATTGGGCATCATCCTAATACAGATATGTTTGCTGGCCAGTTGGATATGGTCAACGGCTATATCAAAGTGCGTTCGGGGATTGAAGGCAATGCAACGGCAACAAGTATTGATGGCGTATTTGCATGTGGTGATGTGATGGATTCCATCTATCGCCAAGCGATTACATCAGCAGGAACAGGTTGCATGGCAGCTTTAGATGTTGAAAAATATTTAGAAAAAATTAATTAAGGGGATCAATTTATGCGTTACAACAAAATGGAAGCATTGGATCTGAATGGGAAAACAGTTTTAATTCGTGAAGATTTAAACGTACCAATTCATGATGGCAAGATCACGTCTGATGCTCGTTTAGTTGCATCAATGAAAACGATCGAGCAAGCGTTGAAACAAGGCGCTGGCGTATTAGTCATGTCGCATTTAGGTCGTCCAGATGAAGGTGTTTATAACGCTGAATTCAGTTTAGAGCCAGCAGCAGCTTGGTTAACTAATGCTTTAGGACAAGAAGTTCCTTTGGTAAAAGATTGGATTGATGGCGTAACTGTTGAGCTTGGCAAAGTTAAGTTATTGGAAAACACTCGCTTTTTAGTGGGCGAAAACAAAAATAACGAAGATTTAGCTAAAAAAATGGCTGCGTTGTGTGATGTGTTTGTGATGGATGCATTCGCAACAGCGCATAGAGCGGCAGCTTCAACAGTTGGCGTTGGCGATCAAGCTAAAGTTGCTTGTGCTGGTTTAGTATTGTCAGAAGAATTAGATGCTTTGAAAAAAGGTTTAATGGCGCCTGAAAGCCCAATCGTAGCGATTGTGGGCGGATCTAAAGTTTCTACGAAGTTAACAGTATTGAATCAATTGTTAGATAAAGTCGATGTATTAATTACGGGCGGCGGCATTACCAATACTTTATTATTAGCGCAAGGTTTGCCAGTTGGTAAAAGCTTAGTAGAAGCTGACTTGGTTGAAGATGCAAAAGCATTGTTGGCTAAAGCGATTGCAACAGGTAAAAATATTCCATTGCCAGTGGATGTTGTTGTGGGTAAAGCATTTGATGCGAATACAGAAGCAACCGTGAAGAAAGTTGCAGATGTTGCGGCGGATGACATGATCATGGATATCGGCCCTGAAACAGCTAAGTTGTATGCAGAGTTGATTGTGAAGGCAAAAACTATTGTATGGAATGGCCCAGTTGGTGTATTTGAGTTTGCAAGTTTTGCTGAAGGCACAAAAGCTTTGGGTGAAGCAATCAAGCAAAGCGGTGCATTTTCTATTGCAGGTGGTGGTGATACAGTTGCGGCAATTGAGCAATTTGGTTTAACATCTGACATCTCGTACATTTCAACAGCAGGCGGTGCATTCCTTGAATTCTTGGAAGGTAAGGAATTACCAGCGGTTGCAATGTTGGAAAGAAGAGCAAACTAAAAGGAAAATTATGAGTGATGAAATCTTAATTAATAAAACGCCATACGAAACTCGCGCAGCAGTGATGCGAGATGGCATCTTGCAAGAAATATTAATTGAGAGGACGGATCGTAATCTTTTAGTCGGCAATATCTATAAAGGCAAAGTTGTCAGGGTATTGCCGGGAATGGAAGCAGCATTTGTTGATATTGGTTTGGAGCGTGCTGCTTTCCTTCATGTGAATGATATTCACACAGTTAGAAATTCTTTGGAAATTGAAAAAGAAGCGCTGTCTGATGAATGTGATACCAATAATGAAAAGCCTGTGATCATTCCGCCGAAAGCGGATATCACGGCAATTTTGTATCAAGGGCAAGAAATTGTTGTTCAAGTGATCAAAGATCCATTGGGCACTAAAGGCGCAAGATTAACCACGCAAGTTTCTATTCCTTCGTGTTATTTAGTTTATTTAGCGGAAAGTGATGTGATTGGTGTTTCCATTCGCATCGAGCAGGAAGAAGAGCGTTTACGCTTAAAAAATCATTTAAGTAACTTCCAAGAAGAATTAGGCGGTGCTTATATTGCACGTACAGCGGCGGAAGGTGTTGATCCTTGGGTGCTTCGTGCAGATATGCAGTTCTTATCACGTCTTTGGGATAAGGTTTCTGTTAAAATGACGAAATCTAAAGCAGGTGATTTGATTTATGGGAATTTCCCTTTAGAACTTCGTATTTTACGTGATTATGTTGGGCGCGGTATTCAGCAAATTCGTGTAGATGCAACAGAGCCTTTTGAGCGCATGCTCGGCTTTGCACAGGATTTCTTGCCTGAAACTTTGGGTAATATGCAGCTTTATCAAGGTTCGCGTCCTATTTTTGATTTGTATAATATTGAAGAAGAAATTGAAAAAGCGCTATCGAATCATGTGGCTTTGAAATCTGGCGGTTACATTATCATTGAGCAAACAGAAGCGATGACAACAATTGATGTCAATACTGGCGCTTATGTTGGCCATCGTAATTTAGAAGAAACAATATTTAAAACGAATTTAGAAGCGGCTCAAGCGATCGCACATCAAGTGCGCTTACGTAACTTGGGCGGCATGATCATCATTGATTTCATTGATATGATCAACCCAGAGCATCAACAAAGTGTTTTGGATGAATTGCAATTACATTTATCTAAAGATAATGCACGCACGACAATCAGCGATGTGACAAGTTTAGGTTTAGTGGAAATGACACGTAAACGCACGCGCGAAAGTTTGGAACATATTCTGTGTGAAAAGTGCCCAACGTGCCAAGGCAAAGGTTACATTAAAACCAAAGAAACCATTTGCTATGAGATTTTTAGAGAAGTTGTGCGCGAAGCGAAGCAATATCCGAACATTAATAGTATTTTAATTTTGGCATCTTCAGATGTGATCGAACAATTATTGGATGAAGAAGCGCATCATTTAGCAGAATTGCAGACATTCGCGAAATTGAGCATTAAGCTACAGGCAGAAGCTCTCTATAATATAGAGCAATTCGACATTATTTTATTGTAGGTTGATGCTATGAAAAAAATCGTGGTGGCTATCACTGGCAGTATTGCAGCTTATAAGTCTGCGCATTTGGTGCGTTTGTTTAAAAAATCAGGTTGTGATGTGCGCGTTGTGATGACGCAAAGCGCCAAAGAATTCATCACGCCGATGACGATGCAAGCATTATCAGGCAATGCTGTGGTGGATAATATTTTAGATCCTGCTCATGAAATGGGAATGGGGCACATTGAATTATCTCGCTGGGCGGATGCGATTGTGATCGCGCCATGTAGCGCCAATACGTTGGCGAAGTTGGCGAATGGCTTAGCGGATGATTTAGTGAGCGCAATGTGTTTGGCTTCTTCGAAAAAAATGCACATAGCGCCAAGCATGAATCGCTTTATGTGGGAAAGCCCAATGACGCAGGCGAATGTTCAAAAATTATTGGCAAGCAATCTATATTTAATGATTGATCCTGATAGCGGAGAACAAGCTTGTGGTGAAATTGGGCAAGGGCGAATGGCAGAGCCTGAAGCGATACATGATCGTGTTTTGGCTGATTTAGCGCCAAAGCATTTACCATTATCTAATAAAAAAGTTGTGATCACAGGCGGGCCAACGAGAGAAGCCATTGATCCTGTGCGTTACATTAGCAATCATTCCAGTGGAAAAATGGCGTGCAGTTTAGCAGATGCATTTGCGGAACAAGGTGCGAATGTTACCTTGGTGCTCGGGCATTGTGAAGCTAAGCCTAAATTGCCTGTGAATATTGTGCCTGTGGAAAGTGCGCAAAATATGTTGGATGCTGTTTTGGCAAATTTGAATGATGCAGTGATTTTTGTCGGTGCGGCTGCGGTTGCTGATTATCGCGTTGCGAATATTGCCGATGAAAAAATGAAAAAAGTAGATGGGCAAGATGGCTTAACTTTATCATTGGTGAAGAATCCTGATGTATTGGCAACGGTTGCAGCTTTGCCTGATAAGCCTTTTGTGGTGGGATTCGCTGCAGAAACACAAAATGTCATTGAATATGCCACAAAAAAGCTCAAGGCAAAACAATTGGACTTAATTTGTGCCAATGATGTTTCGAAGGGCAAAGTATTTGGGCAGGATGACAATAGTATTGTCATTATTGATACAAATAATGAAAAAATTGAGTTGTCGCGTTCCACAAAACAAGATCAAGCCAAAAAAATTGTCGATTTGGTTATAAATAAATTAGCAAATAGAAAATAGTTGTATCAAAAATACAACATTGTATTTGTTTGATTTTAATGGGTTATTTTGAATTTTATTTTTTTGTTGGAATATTAATACAACAAAGTGTATTAAAAATGAAAATAAAAGTTGCATTAAAGTCACAAATAGTATTAAATTAGCCACATGGATAGATATGGGGTTTTCCATTATATCTAAAATTATTTTTAATCAATTTGGAGCTTACAAAATGAAAAAGAGCTTAGTTGTAGTAGCATTAGCAGGCGCAATGGCGTTCACAGCAGCATCAGCTGAAACAGTATTATACGGTTCAGTACGTTTAGGCGCAGAAGTTGCTAAAAATCATTTCAACAAAAATGAAGTTGCAAAACGTGGTTTGGATATGCAAGATTTCGGTTCACGTATCGGTTTACGTGGTTCAGAAGATTTGGGTAACGGTACTAAAGTATTGTTCCAAGCTGAATTCGGTTTCAACGGTATGGAAGGCGGCGCTACAGGCGAAGGTTTTGAAAACCGTTTAGCATGGATCGGTTTACAAGGCGAATGGGGTACAGTAGCTTTGGGTCGTCAAAACAACCCATTCACTGAATCTTTGAACGCAAACACAGAAGCTGATAACTTCAACGGTAACTACACTTCAGCATTGCGTATTGCAACTGGTACTGTAATGACTACAGCTGGTACAATTTCTCCAGATGCTGATGCTAACTTTAGAGCAATGCCAACTCGCGTAGGTAACTCAATTGCTTACGTTTCTCCTTCATTCTCTGGCTTTAACTTCACAGTAGCTGGTATTGCTGATGCTCCAGCAGCAAATGGTAATAACATGTCTAATAACAACGCTAGCAAAGGTTTTGATATTTGGACTGTTGGCTTGAACTTTGAAGATGAATCAGGTTTCTACGCTAAAGCAGCATACTTAGGCGCTAACTTGAACAAAGAATACAAAACTGCAGCTGTTTATGGTTTGAACGTTGGTTTTGCTAACGAGCAATTCGGTGTGAACGCTGACTTCGCTGCTGGTAACCGTGGTGCAAACAATAAAAACTTTGGTACTTCAAATAACTCAAGCACTAAAGTAACTTCAACTGGTTGGGATTTAGGCGGTCACTTCTCATTCGGTCCTGATTACTTCAGCACAGTACGTGCAACAGTAGGTCAAGCTGACATTAAGTACAAAAACAATGGTACTTCAAAAGATAAAATGACTACTTGGGCTGTAGGTTTCGAACAAAGATTGTCTACTCGTACACAAGTATGGGTTGAATACGCGAAAGAAAACCGTAAAACTGGTAAAATCGCTGGTGTTGATCGCGGTGAGAAAGAAAACCGTGATGCATTCTCAGTTGGTATCCGTCACGATTTCTAATCTGACTTTTATCAGAGTATAAATTTGTATAATATAGAGCCCGCATAGCGGGCTTTATTTTTATCTGAAATTTGAGGGGGGAAAATGATTGGCGTATTAGGTAGCGGTTCATGGGGCAGTGCATTGGCCATTCACATTGCGCGTGTTGAAGATGTCATGTTGTGGGGACATAATGCAGAAGAGGTTAAAACCATTCAGGAAACTCGTTATAACCCAGCATATTTACCCAATGTGAAATATCCAGATAATATTGTTGCAACGAATTCTTTAAAAGAATTGGTGGAACAATGTGATCAGTTGGTGTTTGTTGTGCCATCATTTGCATTATTGGGCATTTTGAAACAAATTAAATCTTTGGGTAAAAAAGATTTAGCCTTCATCAATGCAACAAAAGGTTTGGAGCATGATAGTAATCGTTTCTTTTCTGAAATGATTGATGAATTGTTTGATTCGCCTGTTCAGGCTGTTTTATCTGGGCCAAGTTTTGCATCAGAAGTGGCTCGCCATTTGCCAACGGCTATTACGATTTCCTCTAAGAATGAGCGCGACGCAAAGGGTTTCTTGCCATTGTTCCATCATCATCACATGCGCGTTTATTTGAATTCTGATCCAATTGGCGTTCAGTTGGCAGGCACATATAAGAATGTGATCGCAATTGCGGCAGGGATTTCAGAAGGATTAGGTTTTGGTTTCAATGCACGAGCAGCTTTGATTACGCGCGGATTGGCTGAAATGACGCGTTTGGGTGTTTCTTTAGGCGCATCATTGGAAACATTTCTAGGCTTGGCTGGCGTTGGTGATTTAACTTTAACAGCAACCAGCACAGAATCACGTAACTATCGTTTTGGTAAATTCATTGGCGAAGGCTTCACAAAGGAAGAAGCTTTTGAAAAGGTTTTCCAAGTGGTGGAAGGCGCAAACAATGTGATCAATATGAAAATATTGGGTGAAAAACAAGGCTTAGATTTACCCATTGTGAATGAAGTTTATAAAATTCTCACAGAAGAATTAGATCCAAAGATCGCCATGGTGAATTTATTAGAGCGTTCTGCAAAAAGCGAATAAGAAAAAAGCCTCTGTTAAAGAGGCTTTTCAATATCTGTTATCTTAAAACTCAATTATTTGTAACGAGTTTTAGAGAAATAACGATCGAACTGTGCTTGTGTGTTTAAAGCAATGCTTTTTGCTTCATTTGCAGTTACTAATGCTTCATCAGCAGTTTTTTGTGCATTTGTTGCGCAGCCTGTTGCTACTAAACCTAAAGCGATTAAACCAGTTACTTTTAATAAACCTTTCATTGTATAACTCCTTAGTAAGTTAGGTTACAAATTGACTCTTTAAGCATGCCCTTTTTTTAGGCATAAATCAATTCCCAAAACAATTATAGTCCATTTATTGATAAGTGGAAGATGCTGTGAAAAATATTTATTGAAGAAAATTTACAACTTCTGAATATAACATATCATTTTGAAATATATAGCTACTATGATCGTGATTTTCTAGGATCAATAAGTTAGAGTTTTGAATGCTTTCATGAATTTTTTCAAAAGTTCCTGCTTTATAAAGATCATTCTCGCCACCAATAATTAAGGTTTTCGCTTCGATCTTTTTGAGATCATCCGCTTCGATATTGGGCTCATCCAGCATCATTTTATATAAAGGATTGGGATCATTTTTATATAAACGTTCCACATAGCGCGTACAAGCATCTGTAAAATCGCTGGGCTTGAGATTAGGACCGAGAAGGATCGCATGTTTCACCAATTGTGGATGTTGCATCGCCAATAGCATTGTAATGATTGAACCATCGCTAAAGCCAATGATATTCACCTTGTTAAGGTTCATGACAGAGATGAAAGCATAGACATCATCCATCATGGTTTGATAATGGAACTGATCTGTCATTTCACTGTGCCCATGATTGCGGCTATCAATGGCATAACAAGTAAAGTGATCAGCAAGCTTTGCAATCAAAGGATCAAACGTATGATGATCTTCGCCATTGCCATGCAAAAATATTAAGGGATCACCGCTGCCTTGTTGCGTATAGAAAAGCTGAATGTCATTGACTTGAATATATGCCATGGAATCCTTTGAATTTTATTGTTGCTGTAGTTGCCAAAGGGAAGAATATAATCCGCCTTGTGCAACTAAATCAGCATGAGAGCCAGTTTCCACAACTTTACCATGATTGATGACAACTAAACGATCCATTTTGGAAATGGTGGATAAACGATGCGCAATGGCAATCACAGTTTTGCCTTCCATCAATTCCTCTAAATGCTCTTGAATCACAGCTTCAGATTCAGAATCGAGGGCAGAAGTTGCTTCATCTAAAATAAGAATGGGCGCATTTTTCAATAATACGCGAGCAATGGCGATTCTTTGGCGCTGTCCGCCAGATAGTTTGACGCCATTTTCACCCACAACAGCATCCAAACCTTTATTGCCATATTGATCCACTAAATCATAAACAAATTCATGGGCTTTGGTTTGTTTTAACACTTGGGCGATCATTTCATCAGTTGCAGTGGGATTGCCATACAAAATATTGTCACGAATAGAGCAGTGCAACAAAGCTGTATCTTGCGCCACAACGCCAATATTTCCGCGCAAACTTTCTTGTGTGATGGATTGAATATTTTGTCCATCAATGGAAATAGAGCCTGAATTGGTATCAAATAAACGCAATAGAAGATTGATTAAAGTTGTTTTACCTGCGCCAGAAGGGCCAACCAATGCAACTTTTTCACCTGAAGCGATGGTTAAGTTCAGATCTTGATAAATTGGTTTGTCAGGATGATAGGCGAAATTAATGTTTGCAAAAGAGATTTTTCCTGTGGGAACAGATAATTTATCCGCATTCTCTTTGTCCATAATTTCACGATCAGCAGTCATGATTTTAATGCCATCTTGCACGCTGCCAACATCCTCAAAGATGCTACTGACAACTTTCATCACCCAAGTGGACATAGTATTTAATCGAATCACTAAGCTCAACGCAAAGGCAATCGCGCCCGTGGAAATCAAAGAATCTTGCCAAAGTAATAAAGAAACAATTACAGTGGCGGCAATCAATAAACTATTGAGAATCATCAATGAGAAATCTAATAGTGTGATCAAGCGCGTTGAATAAAGCGCCATGTTGGTTTGATTGGTCATCAATTCATGGGTTTTTTCTTGTTCTCTTGCAGAATGAGCAAAGAGTTTAAGGGTTAAAATATTGCTGTAAGTATCCACAATGTGCCCCATTAAGCGAGAGCGAGCTTTAGCAGATTGATGAGAGCGCTCACGGGTTTTGGGTAAAAAGTATTTCAGCAATAAAATATAGAAAATGATCCAAAGCACAATCGGCACAGCCAACCAAACATTGAGCTCAATAAATAAAATGACAGTAGTTAATGCTGAAATAATCACTCGCCACATTGAATCAATGGTCATTAGCACCGAGTTGCGAATAGATTGCCCTGTGCTCATGACGCGGCTTGCAATCCCACCAGAAAAATTGCTGTGGAAGAAATTCAAACTTTGTTTGATGAGATAATTGTGCTGTTGCCAGCGAATCAAAGATGTGAAGTTAGTAGTAATCACTTGATTCATCATAATATTGTGAATCAATGAAACAATTGGGCGAATGAGTACAATCACAGCCAACATCCATAAAAATGTGGATTTGTGTTGTGCAAATAATTCAGAAGGCGATTGAACAGCTTGGATGATATCGACAATATCGCCAATATATTTGAATAAAATAATGTCGAGCAGTGCAGTGAAAAATCCCACAATGAATAGTGCGATCAAAGGCGCTTTTACTTGTTTGAGATAAAACCAATAGAAGGCAAATAGCGTTTTAGGTGGTGCGATGTCTGGAGATTGTTTAAAGGGATGAATGATTCTTTCGAATAGATTGAGTTTTTTCATATTGAATTATTGTGCGCCCATTGAGATATAGATATATCTTATTCTAATTGGGAACGATTATCAATTATAGAATTATCTGATGAATGGCTTCATCAGATAATTTATATGTATGAAATTTTTAGCTAGAAGGTTTGAGACTGATGAAAATTGCAACAGTGCCATCAGCACGATATTCTTCATAATCTGCATCATATTGGCGATTTAATTCACCTTGTTCTTCCATTTTCCAGATCTTTTGCCATGCTTCAAAAATACTGCTGGGTTGATTCAGTAATACAGAAAATTCACGATAATGATCACCTAAAGTAATGGCATTATCTCGCGGTTTTTCCGTTGATATTGCGATGGATAAATCATAATCGCCTTGATAATTACTTTCGTAGTTATGATAAACACCAAAAATACTGCCAGTATGATTGGGCAAAAGTTGTAATGCTTCAGCCCAAAGATCGGTCACTTTTTCGATGATCTCAGGATCATTCCAATTATTAGTGCGAAGCGATAAGAAAGGTTGAAGCATTATGATCCTTATAAAAATAGTGCGTAAGCAGGATTATCCGTTTCTTCGATGTAATCGTAGCCCAGTTTGGATAAAAACTCTTGGAAGAATGCTTCGCTTTCTGGTGGAACATTGATGCCAACCAATGCGCGACCATAATCCGAACCATGATTACGATAATGGAACAACGTAATATTTAGCTGGATGTTCAAAGTCGTTAAGAATTTGAATAGAGCATTGGGTTGTTGTGGGAAAATAATGCGAAGTAAGCGCTCATGCTTAATCGTTCGAGGTTTTTTACCGCCAACCATGTGACGAACGTGCAATTTAGCCAATTCATTGTCACTTAAATCTGTTACAGAAAGATTATGAGATTCCAGTGCTTTAATTACTTCTTCTTTTTCAGTTTTGCCATGTTGCAAATGAATGCCCACATAAACTGTTGCTTGGCGATCTGTACAGTAACGATAGTTAAATTCGGTGATATGACGTTGTCCAATCACATTCACAAAATTAAGGAAGCTGCCGGGTTCTTCTTGAATGCTGACCGCCAACAACGCTTCTTTGCCTTCGCCCAATTCTGTGCGCTCTGCAACATATTGCAGGCGATCAAAGTTAATATTTGCACCGCTCAATACATTGCCAATATTCTTCAATCCACTGTCAGGATTCTCTGCCAAATATTTTTTAATACCTGCAACGCCTAAAGCACCAGAAGGTTCAGTGATTGCGCGTGTATCTTCAAAGATATCTTTCATCGCTGCACAGATTTCATCTGTTGTGACGCAAACAATGTCATCCACCAAGGTTTTAGCAATTTCAAAAGGGTTTTCGCCGATCTGTTTGACGGCTGTACCATCTGCAAATGTGCCCACTTGTTTCAACTTAATGCGTTCATTTTTGAGTAACGCTTCTTTCATTGACGCGGATTCAATTGGTTCTACGCCAATCACTTTGCAATGTGGTGCGATGAATTTAATATAAGCAGCAACGCCAGCGATTAAACCACCGCCGCCAACTGGAACAAAAATTGCGTCTAAATCAGGTTGCTGTTCAATCATCTCTTTGCCGATTGTGCCTTGACCTGCGATTACGCTCCAATCGTTGAAAGGATGGATCAATGTTTTGCCACTTTCGCTGGCTAAACGCAATGCATATTCGCTTGCATCATCAAAGTTATCGCCATAAAGCACAACATTAGCACCGCGCGCTTGGCAGGCTTGTACTTTTAAAGCTGGCGCAGTAATCGGCATGACAATTGTTGTATCAATGCCCAATGCTTGACCACTTAATGCAACACCTTGTGCATGGTTGCCAGCAGAAACACAAATCACACCCTTACGACGCGCTTCTGTATTCAATTGATAGATACAGTTATAAGCACCGCGAATTTTGAAAGAGAAAACAGGTTGAGTATCTTCACGCTTAATCCAAATATTGGTATTTAAGTTTTTAGATAAGCGTGGCATGAAATCAAGAGAAGTACGCTCTGCGACATCATAGACGCGAGCGGTTAAAATATTGCGGATCAAGTTATCCATGAGAAACCTTTATGTGTAGTCGAGTAAATTTCTAATGAATCTACGAAGATAGCATTACTTTATTGAAAAAAATAGGGGTAAACGGAATCTAGCAGATATGCTTTGTATTGTTCAGGATCATTGCGAAGTTTTGTGGCTGAGATATTAATTTGTGCGCGATCAGGATCAAATAATTCCACAGGCAAATTAAAATGTTCATCATATAATGGCGCATCTTGTGGTTCGCTACTGAATACAACATCGGGTTGAATATTATATTCTGCCAAGGTTAGTTTGACGCGATTTGCCCATTCAAGCCAGCCATTCGGATAAGTTGGAATACCATCTTCGTTGAAATCAATTGGATGCAGATTTGGATATTGCTTGGTTAAAGGCTCAAACCATGCCATTCTTTGCGCTCGGGTTGGCATTTGGATCATTTGGCTTTGTTCAAATAATTTTTGATCACGCTCTGTATCACTGCAAACAAAAACGTAGAGATCATTGACAGTTTGCAATGCTTTTTCCATCATAAGAATGTGGCCAGAATGCAATGGAAAAAACTTGCCGAATATAAGCCCAGTTGGATATTTTTTCATATTTTTAAAGGAATATAAATGCACGGATTGTTTATCGATATTATCACAGACTGGGGCACATTTATGGGGATGTTCACGATCCTTTATTTTTTGGCCATTCTTATTGTGACAGTGATCATCATTAACAATGAAGAAGGGGCGACTAAAACCCTTGGTTATTTAACCTTGATCTGGTTTGTGCCTTTGTTTGGTGTGATTTTATATTTCTCGTTGGGTGTGAATTATCGAAACAAACAAATGTATTCCAAGAAATTGGAGATGAATAAAAACCTAGAAGATGAAGCAGATGATTATATTCAGAAAATATCTGCAGAAGCTTTGAGCTACAATAGCCAAGCAGTTAATCAATTCAAAACAATCGCACAATTGGTTGGGCATAATTTTGCTGATCAAATCAGTGTTGGCAATAAAATTGATGTATTGATTGATGGTGAAAATGCCTTTCCTGTGATCATTGAAGCATTGAAAAATGCCAAAGATACGATTCATTTAGAGTATTACATCATTCGTAATGATAATATTGGCAATCAGATCAAAGATATTTTGATACAAAAAGCGAAAGAAGGCGTGAAAATTCGCCTGATTTATGATGATTTCGGCAGTAAAGCCATTCGCGGCACTTATGCAGATGAATTACGTGCAGCAGGTATTGAAGTTTATCCATTCCGTAAAATTATATTGGTTGCATTGGCCAATCGCTTAAATTATCGCAATCACCGTAAAATCATTGTGGTTGATGGGAAGATTGGCTTTGTGGGCGGTATTAACATTGGTGATGATTATATTAATTTACCAACCTCTAAAGTTTATCATCGTGATATGCACATGCGAGTGGAAGGGCCAATAGTTTATTCATTGCAATATATTTTCTTAGGCGATTGGCAGTTTTGCGCCAAGGAAAAATTGACAGCAGATAATGCTTTATTTCCAAATCATGTTCGCCAAGATGATGGGAAAATCGCGCAAATTGCAGCGAGCGGTCCAGATTCTAAATACCCAATGATTATGTACACTATTTTGCGTGCGATTATGTTGGCAAAAGAAGAAATTTTAATCACAACGCCATATTTCGTGCCATCGGAAGCGGTGATTGAAGCGATTAAAAATGCGGCGTTAAGTGGCGTGAAAGTTAAATTATTAGTGCCTTATGCAACGAATTCTTTAGTCACACAATTAGCATCGAGTTCATATTATTCTGCATTTATGGCAGCGGGCGTTGAGATTTATCGTTATAAGAAAGGCTTCATTCACGCAAAAACATCTGTGTTTGATGGACAATTTAGCATCATTGGTACAGCGAATATGGATAACAGAAGTTTTAATCTGAACTTTGAAGTGAACGGCATGATTTATGATGAAGAATTGGGGCAACAAATGCGCGATGAGTTTTCAAAAGATTTAACACATTCAGTACGTTTAGATCCAATTGAATGGGAAAAACGAAGCTCAGTTAAACGATTTATTGAAAAAGTAGCGCGTTTAACTTCATCGTTACTTTAAGGAAAAGATAGGCTATATGTTAGTGTTTAATAAGAATTAATATCAATTGATTTTTATTGTCATTAACTTAATTGTAAAATTAAGTGATATGATTTTTTAATTTAAGTTATTGATTAATAAAAAATATATTTTTTCAAGATCATAAAAAGAACAGATTAATTTTTATAAAATGCTATAATGCGCCTCCTCGATCATTGGCAATAGTCTTATTGCCAATGATCGAATAGATTTTGAGATGCGGGGGAATTTTTTAAAAAGCTGCACAATGTGCGCTTTATGATTTCTTCGCCTTTTTTATTTTTACATTTCAGAAAAACTTGGGTGAGGAATAGTAATGATTCGGTACATTGTAAAAAGCAGTGGCGAAAAAGAAGTTTTTGACGCTGACAAATTGAATAAATGGGCCGAGTTTGCAGCTCACTACGAAGTTGACTGGAGCACAATCGTATTAGAAGCGTATCGTAAATGTTATGACGGATGCACGACGTTAGAGCTTCATAAAGCAATGATCGATGCATGTGTTGAACGTGAAGATCATAACCACTTAAGAATGGCAGGCCGCTTTTTAATCGGCTCAATCTATAAAGAAGCTTTTGGTGGCTTCCGTAAAATCCCTTCTTTGACAGTGTTCTATAGCCACATGATGCGCTTAGGTCATTGGGAAAGAATGGATTACTCTGAAGAAGAGCTGATCGATTTAGATCGCATCATTGATCACAGCATTGATATTAATTATAACTACACAACGCTGCGTCAAATGAAGGATAAATATCTCATTCAGAA
Source organism: Wohlfahrtiimonas sp. (assembly GCA_030149965.1). Lineage (GTDB taxonomy): Bacteria > Pseudomonadota > Gammaproteobacteria > Cardiobacteriales > Wohlfahrtiimonadaceae > Wohlfahrtiimonas. The sequence continues at coordinate 15,504 of JASLHB010000001.1, forward strand.
CCGCGTAACAGGTCATTGCTTAGAATCTCCACAGTTCATGTTCATGGGAATGGCAATGCAGAATATGCAAGGTCAGCCTAAAGAACGCAGAATGGATGACATCAAAAAGCTTTATCGTTATTTGAATGAATTGAAAATCAACACGCCAACGCCGATGTTGATCAACATGCGTACACCACATAAAGGCTATGCATCTTGCTGTGTTTACACAACATCTGATGATGTGGATAGCTTATCAACAGGTGATCACATTTCATACATGATGACTTGTGCAAGTGCTGGTATTGGCGCGCACTTATTGACACGTTCAAAAGGTGATCCTGTTAAGCAAGGCCGCGTAATTCACCAAGGTAAATTACCTTACTATCGTATGATCCAAAGCGCTGTGCATGCAAATATGCAATCAAGCCGCGGCGGTAGTGCAACGGTTTATTACAACGTTTTAGATCCAGAAATTTTTGACTTGTTGGTTCTTAAAAACCCAACAACAGTGGTGCAAAAGCGTATCCGTGATATTGATTACGCAATGTTATCTAACCGTTTATTCGTAGAAAAAGTTGCGAAAAACGAAGATTGGATGCTCATCAGCTATCAAGTTGCCCCAGATTTATACGATGCTTTTTATGCGAATGATTATGATCGTTTCACTAAGTTGTATAACAGCTACTTTGCTAAAGATTGTAAAAAACAGATCGTTAAAGCACGTGATATCGCTGTTAAAGCATTGACAGAATCAGCTGAAACTGGCCGTATCTACATGACGTACATTGATGAAATGAACCGTCATACACCGTTTAAAGATACGATCTATTCAAGTAACTTGTGTTTAGAAATCGCATTACCAACAAAACCATTCAAAGATATTCAAGATTTATATTCTGAAAACCCTGAAGGTGAAATTGGTTTATGTAGCTTGGCTTCGATCGTTGTTGGTCGCGTTGAAGCGGATGAATATGAAGATGTAGCATATTACACAGCATTGATGATCGATAACGTAATTGAATTAATGGAATATCCGTTCCCATCATTGAAAACAACAGCGCAAGCGCGTCGTTCTATTGGTGTTGGTATCACAAACCTTGCGCATGAAATGGCTAGAAAGAAATTAAGCTATGCATCGTTGGAAGGTAAAAACTACATTCACCAATTGGCAGAGCGCCACAGTTATTGGTTACACCGCGCATCTCTTCGTTTAGCGAAAGAGAAGGGCAATGCTTCTTGGATTAACAAAACGAAATATCCTGAAGGTTGGTTGCCTGTGGATACTTATTGTGAAGCTGTTGATAGTGTTCATAACCAAGCATTGTTGTTTGATTGGGAAGCATTGCGTAAAGACATTAAAGCACAAGGCGGTATTCGTCACAGCGTGTTAGAAGCAATGATGCCAGTTGAATCATCAAGCCAATTGACGAATACAACGAATGGTGTTTATCCGATCCGTAACTTACGTGTGATGAAAACATCAAGCAACAATAAGAACTTATTGTTAGCACCAGATTTAGAAGAGTTAGGTCCGTTCTATGATATTGCATGGAATTTGGATTCTAAAGACTTGATTGAAATGTATGCAATCATTCAGAAATTCACAGGGCAAGCGATCTCAGCGGATTTATACTTGAACTTGAAAGATGAAGGCAATATTTCTACAAGTAAGTTATTGAAAGATTATATCTACATGATGAAAATGGGTTGTAAAACTCGTTACTACTTAAATAGCGCCTCAGGCATTATCCATGAAGCATTCGTTGAGACTGTGGAAGATAAAGGCTGTGCTGGCGGAGCATGTACTTTATAGGAGATTATGATGCAAGAGAATGATGTAACCTCAATTTTTAACCAAGATAATAGTGCATGGCAAACTGGCCGTTATCCGTTGGTGTTAGGCGAGCCTTTAGGCTTATATGACAGCGTAAACGTGCCATATCCAAAGTTATTTGATTTGTATAAATTACAAAAATCAATGGATTGGACAGAAGATGAAGTGAATCTTGAGCAATCGCGTATGGATTTGATCAACTGTTCTAAAAATAACTATGACATCATGGTTAAAACATTGGCATTCCAATGGGAATTAGATTCGGTTGCATCTCGTGCGATTGCACCATTATTTGCACCATTCGTGACAAATAGTGAGCTTTGGGCAATGTTATCTAAGCAATCAGAAGTGGAAAATCTTCATGCTTTGACATACTCAGAAATCATTCGCCAATGTATTTATGATCCTAAAGAAGTATTCGAAGCTGTGATGAAGAACGATGAAGTATTGAATCGTTCAACAACTGTGGTTGAAGCATTCGACAAATTAGCAGAATATGGCGCATTGTATAAATTAGGTCGCGTTGATAAAAATGATCTAGGCTTGAAACAGTGTGTTTTGAAAGGCTTTGTTGCACTTTACTGTTTAGAAAAAGTAGAGTTCATGAGTTCATTTGCTTGTACATTTGCATTGGCAGAGCAAAACATCTTCCAAGGCATTGCTAAATTGGTGCAAAAGATTGCCCAAGATGAGCAAGTACATGTGATGATGGACGAAGCGATTTTAGAAATTTTATTGGCTGATCAAGAGTGGATTGAAGTGTTGAATACAATCCGTGAAGATGTGGCGAATATTATTAACGAAGTGATCGAACAGGAATTCTCATGGAACAAATATTTGTTCAGTGAAGGCCGTTCTATCGTTGGTTTGAATGAAACTTTATTGAACGAGTGGGTTTTATATAACGCACAAGATTTGTATCGTTTCTTGGGTGTTGATAATCCACATCCAATCATTAAAACTAAGCCATTAGTTTGGATGGATAACTGGTTGGATTTGAATAAAACTCAAAATGCTAACCAAGAATCTGATAACACGAACTACCGCTTGAACAGCGTACTCGATGATTCGGAAGATGAAATCTTTGATATTTAATATTAAGATAAAATAATTGAAAAAAGGGCTGTTGAAGCCCTTTTTTATTGAGACAAAGATAAAAATATTATGAATATAGATAAATTAATTGAAGCCTTAAATACAGAACCTGATGATGTGATTGAGCTTTTAGAGCAAATCACAGATGCTAATATTCAAGAACTTAAAGATCGTAATTGCATACAAGAATTAGAAAACCTTAAAGCAATCGCAATTGATATTTTAACGATGCTCCAAACAACTGCATCGGGCGGACATTTGGTGGATGTGGAGAAATTAAAAAGATTTACATTGCTATGATAATTTAAATGGTAGTTTTCAGCTCTCTATCTGAATAACTCAAAAGATGCTAATATCCTAAAATGTTGTTATTTACGAATAAAGGGTATTCATAGCACTATGGACGCAAAATTACGCTATGTAGAAATAAAAAAGTTATTTGGCCAATACGATGTTGAATGGAATATCGATAAAGATACGACTGTGCTTGTTGGCCAAAATGGCTCCGGTAAGACAACGATTTTGAATCTGTTACAAGCCGTATTGATTGGTGATAGTCAGCGTAATGAGGTTCAGAAAACTGCGAATATTGCTGATTCTTGTAGAGTACACTTATCTGATGATACAACAATGGTGATGCACTATCAAAATCGTATCGGTTCTAGTTTTATAAAATTTTTTATTAAACAAGAGTTAAAAAAACAGAGAAATATTGAAGAAATATCAGAAGATGATCCTGAGTATATTAAATTAGTAGAGCAGTTAAAGCATTTAAATATTACTCATACGATGTTTGGGAATAGCGATCAGATCAGCCTCAAGGATTTTCATTTTGAATTTATCTCTACTCTTAATATGAGCGCCAATGCTATTAATAATGTGACCGCTAGTGACGGTAAATTATTAAATATATTAGATATTGAGATTAATCAGATAATTACAGCATTTCAGAAATTAAAAGAACAAGAAAATTATTCTGAAATTAAAGAGAAAGTGATTCGAATTTTGAATGATTTTTTTGGCACAACACAAAAAATTATTAAATTATCTGATATAGATTTTTCAATTGAAAATGCTAAGAACGAAGAATTAAAATTATCACAATTATCAGCGGGTGAACGTCAGATTATTTATATCGTATTTAAAGTGGCGACAGCTTATTTTAATAAAGCATTAATTTTGATGGATGAACCAGAGATTTCCTTGCATTTAGAATGGCAAGAGAAGTTATTAAAGAATCTTCGTGAAATCAATGATAAGAGCCAAATGATTGTTGTAACTCACAGTCCTGCTATTATCATGGATGGTTGGATGGATTCTTATGTGGATATTCAAACGATTTTAAAGCCAATCAAAGATGACGAATAGTTTTCATAATATTGCGACAAGTGCAAAATTTCAGAATGCCCATAATTTGCTTTTAACAGGCAAACAAAATGTTGCAACTGTTTATGTGGAGGATATTAGTGATAAACCTTTTTGGGCTAAGCTGTTAAATAAGGTTGCTAAAGATAAATATAAGCTCAAAATACATGATTACCATTCAGGAAAAACTGCATTACTAAAGTTATTGCCAGATTTGAATGAAAATCTGAAGTTAGCGATAGATGCTGATTTGGACTATCTGTTTCCAATAGGAAATGATCATATTAATCATGATCATGTATTACATACATTTGCATATAGTCGAGAAAGTATTCTGCTCGAAACTTCGCGATTAGAATTGTTTTTTGATGGTTTGTATGAGCTTTCAAATTGCAAGCTTCAATATTCTGAATTTATGAAAGGATTTTCAGAGCAATGTTATTGTGTTTTATTAGCTTTAGTAAAAGGATATTTAACTGTTCCTAAAAGATTAGAAGATTATAATTCCATTTTTGATGCATTGAATTCAAATATTAAAGTGAGTAGTGAAAATATTTCACATGATCAACCATATGATATTGATTTATCCGATGTTGAAGCGATTAGCTACTTGGATAAATATAATGTAAATGTAGATAATGCTTATCGTTATATCAATGGTCATTGCTTGGAAAAAGTTGTAGATCACATTGATTTATTACACCAAAAGAATATTTTAGGTTTATTGAATCAGGACGCTCGACATAAATATCAAGGCGAGGAGATTGGCAAACGTTGTAGACAAAATCAGAATATTTTAAAAGAGAGCTACGTATTAAAAACTCATATAAATTCATGTGAATTATTTGCTTCAGATGAAATAGTTCAAAAAATTATAGAAAAGGCGCGAGAATCATTTAAAAGATAATGATTCTCATTCTCATAAAATAGGCTATCATAAGGCACGATTAATTATAAATTTTGAGCCATTATGTCTATTTTTGATAAACGAGTGACTTATAAACCTTTTGAATATCCTGGCATTTACCAATTTACAGATGCCATTAACAATGCATTTTGGGTGCACAGTGAAGTTGATTTCACTGCCGATACTCAGGATTTCCACGCACATTTAAGCAAAGCTGAACAATCAGCCATAAAAAATAGCTTGCTTGCCATCGCCCAAATTGAAGTTGCTGTGAAATCATTTTGGGGTAATTTATATCATCATTTTTCAAAGCCTGAATTCAACGGATTGGGTAGTACATTTGCAGAGTGTGAATTTCGCCATTCAGAAGCCTATTCAAGATTGTTGGATGTACTCGATTATAACGATGAATTCCAAAGCTTAATGTCTGTGCCTGTAATCAAAGCGCGTGTTGAATATTTAACTGAAGCTTTAGAGTTCGCCAATAACAGTACAGATCGCAAAAAATACGTGATTTCTCTGATTCTTTTTTCACTATTGATTGAAAACGTCTCTTTGTTCAGCCAATTTGCAATAATTTTGTCATTCACGCGCTTTAAAGGGTGGATGAAGAATGTTAGCAATATCATTGCTTGGACTTCTGTCGATGAGCAAATTCATGCAAATGCTGGGATTTACATCATCAATATCATTCGCAAAGAATTCCCTGATTTCTTTGATGAAGAGATGACAGAGCATGTGCGAGAAGTTGTGAAACATTCCTTGCAGATCGAAGGTGAAATCTTGGATTGGATCTTCTTGGAAGGTGAAATCGAAACGGTGAATAAACATGATTTACTGAATTTCATGAAATTCCGCGTGGATGAAAGCTTAGTGAAAATTGGCTTAGATAAAATCTATCACATCAGCCATGTAGATTATCAACCAATGGCTTGGTTTGAAGAGGAAGTCTTCGCCAATAGCTTGGATGACTTTTTTGCGAAACGCCCAACGGATTACACAAAGCACGATAAAAGCATTACAGCGGATGATCTTTTTTAATGATGACCAATTATTTATTACCGTTTGATACGGAAACTCAAAACATTCAACACGAAAAATTATGGTGGCTCAATTCAGAAAGCGAGCAGATTTTGAATCGTGGTTATTTATTGAAAGGCGAAACCGTGAAAGGGGCGATTTATCGCATCACTAAAGCCGCTGCCGATCATTTGAAACGACCTGAATTGCAATCACAGTTTGAAGAGATCATCGAGCGTGGCTGGATGAGTTTAAGTTCACCAATTTGGGCAAATATGGGCACAGAGCGCGGTTTGCCAATCTCGTGCTTTAATGTGAGCTTGCCTGATAAGATCGAAGGCATTACGCATAAGCTCGGCGAAGTGATCATGCAAACCAAGATTGGTGGCGGTACTTCTGGCTATTTTGGTCATTTGCGTGAGCGCGATAGTGCAGTTACTGATAATGGTAAAAGTAGCGGTGCTGTGAGCTTTATGAAGCTTTTTGATACTGCGATGGAAACTATTTCCCAAGGCGGCGTGCGCCGTGGTGCATTTGCGGCTTATTTGGACATTGATCATCCTGATTGTGAAGAGTTTTTGCAGATTCGTAACATTGGTAATCCGATTCAGAATCTCTATTTTGGTGTGTGCATTCCTGATTATTGGATGCAAGAGATGATTGATGGTGACCGTGAAAAGCGCACATTGTGGGCGAAAGTGCTCGAAAGTCGCCAAGAAAAAGGCATGCCATATTTGTTCTTTTCAGATAACGTAAATCGCCATAAGCCACAAGTTTATAAAGACCGCAATATGCGCATTTATGGCAGTAATTTATGTACAGAAATTATGTTGCCATCGAGCCAAGATGAATCCTTTATCTGCTGTTTATCTTCTATGAATTTGGAATTGTATGATGAATGGAAAGACACAAAAGCTGTGCAATTGGCGATTTATTTCTTGGATGCAGTATTGCAAGAGTTCATTGAAAAAACAGAAGGTGATTACTATTTAGGTGCAGCGAATCGCTTTGCGAAACGTCACCGTGCTTTAGGCTTGGGTGTTTTAGGTTGGCATTCATATTTACAGCGTAATCGTATTCCGTTTGAAGGCATGCAAGCGAAGTTCTTAACAGGCTCTATTTTCAAAAATATCTCTGAGAAAGCAGAAGAAGCTACAAAAGAATTAGCAATGCTCTATGGCGAACCAGAACTGTTGAAAGGCTATGGCAGACGAAATACCACAACAATGGCAATTGCACCGACAACTTCATCCTCGGCAATCTTGGGGCAAAGTTCACCAGGGATTGAGCCTTTCAATAGCAACTATTACAAAGCAGGTTTATCGAAAGGTAACTTCATGCGTAAGAATCGTTATTTAAAAGATTTGCTCACTGAAAAAGGCTTGGATAACGAAGAAACATGGCGCACGATTATGTTGGCCGGTGGTTCAGTTCAGCATTTGACGGAGCTTACGGAAGAAGAACGTGCAGTATTCAAAACTTTTAAAGAGATCAGCCAATTAGAGATCATTCAGCAAGCGGCGATTCGTCAAGAATACATTGATCAAGGGCAGAGCATGAACATTAATATTCCTGCAGCATTACCGATCAAGGAAGTGAATCAATTGTTGATTGAAGCTTGGCGCTCTGGTGTGAAAACTGTTTATTATCAACGCAGTCAAAGTGTTGCGAAAGAAATGGTGGCAAATTTAGTTGCTTGTACGAGTTGTGAAGCATAATTTTATTAGAATCTGATGCATGTCATCACAGAAAAATCGAAAAGGCGTTATTGTATTGATTCTAAATGAATAAGACTAATAAGGAAATTAACATGGCAACGAACAAAGTATTGATTGCATATTCTAGCCGATTTGGACATTCACTAAAGATCGCTGAAACAATGGGCAATGTACTGAAAGATGATAACGTTGCTGTGGATATGTGTAACTTAGAGATGATGACAGCATTGTCTCATCCAATGAAAGAATATGATGCTGTGATCATCACAGCTTCTATTCGTTATGGTAAATTTCATCCAAAACTCAATGAGTTTATTGCTCAATATAGGAAGGAACTAAAAGAGACATTGGATGTGTTCATTCCCATTAATCTTGTGGCGCGAAAACCAGAGAAACGTTTGCTAGAAAATAATAATTATGTGAATAAGTTTTTAGCATCTGTTGATTGGGAGCCTTCCATGATCAATATTATGCCAGGAGCATTGGAATATCCTAAATATAATCTGCTGGATCGCTGGATGATTCAATTGATTATGTTGATGACCAAAGGCGAAATGGATGCATCGAAAACTATTGATTATACGGATTGGGATGAAGTTCGTGATTATGCGAAAGAGATTCATCAATCATTATTGAGTAAATCTATTTAAGCTATTGATCAGTTTTATGTTACTTTCAATAACATGATGAATGAATACTCATGCTGGATATTACAATGAAAATGAAAAAAATATTAACAGGTTTATTCTGTGGATTAGGATTAATGACAACAATCAATTATGCAAATGCCAATTTTATAGTGCCTCAAGATGCTTTTGTGAAAGTTGTAGATTACACATTAGATTCTTTGAGCGAAGCAAAATCAATTGAAATCATGACTTATACAATGCCAAATGTTCAAGGTAAAGATGCAGAAGCAACGGCATTGGTCTTATTTCCTCAAAGTGAAAAGCCTAAAGATGGCTGGCGAATTGTAGTTTGGACACATGGAACTGTTGGTGTGAGTGATAGTTGTGCGCCAAGTTTGAGTTTGTTGAGCGATGGTTTTAAAGTTGCGGCAAAGAGTTTATTGGATGCAGGTTATGTTGTGATGGCGCCTGATTATGAAGGCTTGGGTGTTGCTGGCATTCATCCTTATTTGAATTTGGAAAGCGAAGCCAAAGCAGTAATCTATGGTGTGAAAACGCTACAAAATAAATATGAAGAAGATTTTAACGGCGATTGGATGGTTGCAGGGCAATCACAAGGCGGTCAAGCTGCGTTAGGTACGGCAGAATATGCGAATGAAGATCCTTCTTTTAAAGGTGCAGTTGCTGGTGCGCCTGCATCGAGTTTGGATAAGATTATTCAAGATGTTGCACCCATTGCGTTGAGTCGATTAGAAACGCAAGAGGAGCGTGCAAATACTAATTTAGAAGATCGTAATTCAATTCATTCTTATGCAACATTATTGTCATATGGTGCATTTATTGGGATGGGCATTCGTGCAGAACATCCAAAATTTGATTATTTAGCATTATTTCAAAAACCTGCTCAAGTCATTGCACAAAATGTTGCGGGAACAACGGGCGAAAATGGTTTATGTTTAGGACCATTACGAGAATTGTTTAAGGATGATTTGATTCGTTTTTTAACAGAAAATCCTGAGGCTAAGTTGATGTCATATCCAGGATTGAATTTGGAATCGTTTGAAGATAATGAAATACTTCAGAAGTTCTTTGTTGATAATCAGCCGGGTACAAAGCGTTTAGATAAACCTGTTTTAGTGATTCAGGGCGAAAAGGATACGAATGTCCCAGCAATTGTGACAGAAGCGATGGTGCAACATATTCAATCTTTAGGATCGCCTGATGTGAATTTGCTTTTGGTGCCAGATGCAGGCCATCGTGATGCCATTATTTGGAAAAACAGTGACTTAATTGAATTTGTTCAGAAGCATATGCCTGCGCAATAATTACTCTTGTGCCTGTTTGGCTAAATGAATCCAATGGCGCAAGCCAAAAATAGATACGACGAAATAGATCGTAAAGAGCACTGCAGATGCATAATCACCTTGATTAATCATCAGTGCTGCTGTGATTAGATTGGCCGGAATCAATAGACACCATTGTTCAGCCCAAAATTTTGAAGCCATCCAAATCGCAACAATACTGAGTGCTGTTGCGATTGTATCGCCTAAAGTAATTTCGTCATCATTAACAGTGAAGTTTTTCAAAAGTGCATAAATGGCAATACATGAGATGAAAATAAATAATGAAACTCTGCCCATTTGATTTTGCGGCATTCTGATAATCGTGATGATTTTTTGTTCGTTCCATTTGAACCAGCCATAGATGGAAGCGAGTAAAAAATAGCAATAAACAATGCTCATGGCATATAGTTGGCTTTGATAAAAGATGTAGATGTACAATATCGCCATAATAATGCTAGCGATCCACATGGACTTTTTAGCAGTGAACTCTAAATATAAATAGATTAAACCAATGACTAAGCCTAATAGATCGAAGTAATGGGATTGCGCATATTGCAGTAGTAAATCTAACATAATTAATGTGTTGAGCAGCCGCCAATTTTCCCAAAAGTCATCAAACACAGACCGCCCATTAGAAATTGCCAGATGCCTTGAACTGTTCCTGTGATGATTAAAAGAGTGCCGGGCACAATGTTTCTAATTGTATCAAAAGGATGAAAGATGGCGCCAAAAAATATGCCAATAATGGAGTACAATAATCCTGCAAATATTTCAAGTAAATCAATGATAACACCCAATAATGCATCCAAGATTTGTGTTTTTTTTCCAGAGGCTAATAATGAAATTTGATAAAGCAGATAGTTTAATTCTTTTTGTGGGTAATTGATTAAAGATGTCCATGCATAAATTAAGTGAGACACTGCATCCCAATGAAAGAGATTTAACTTACCTAAGCCATGATGATCGTAGGTCACAAAATGAAAACCATTTGCCCAAGTACCTAACATATAGGATCTTTCTAAGTTTCGACTGCCAAAAAGTTTTAGCATTGGGCGTTGTTTTTTCCAAGGACGAGCTGAAGACCGATCTAAATAATCATGTAAATGCGTGTTGATCCATACGGTATTGAGATGATGTCCGCCGCCTTTTTCTTGTTGAATCAGATGTTGTGATTCACAAGTTGTATTACGATTGCCTGTTAAAAACTCAACAGGATGGCGCAAAGTACAGTAGCCTTTGCCAATGTTTTTATTGACTGCGTATGAATTGTTGGGAATTAAGAGCAGGATGATAAAACGAATCATCCGAAAGAGGGTTTTCATAACGACCTTGAATAACTTGAAATGCTACAAAGGTTAAGGATTATAACAAATATATAACCAATGGTTATGAATAAAAAAAGCCTTGCGATTGCAAGGCTTTGAGGAAACCGTAAAGAATTATACTTGTAATGCGTAGATCAAGTCGATCATGAACGCAATTTCTTCTTTATCTTCTAGAATTTTCCAATCGCTTACGCCAATATCATCCAAAATAGATTTACCATTTGGTAATTCATTCATATTTTTTAAAATATTTTTAATTGGATCAGCGTATTCAGCCATTTTTGGTGACAATACGAAGCAATGGGCAACGCTTTCAATATCGTGAGGTTCTGTAGATACCAATGCAACTAAATCGTTAGCAATTGTTTTACTTAAGCCTCTATAAATATTAGAAGGAATCATTGCGATCTCTGCATTGCCTGATAGTAATGCTTTGATTGCTAAGATATGGTTGCTCACATCTACAAATGTGAAGTCATCTTTTGTTAAGTTTGCAGGTTCTAAAAGAATTGCGCCTAACATACGAAGATCAGCATTATCTGCAGCAGATGCTTTTACGCCACTTGGAATGTCAGAAACTTGTTTAATGTTCGAATTTGCTTTTGTCACAATCGTTACTTCAGCAACATCGCTCATTGGTTGAGCCAATGCAATGAATTTTTGTTCGCGAACTAACCAACCAGCATCGTAAGGATTTGCATACAAGAAATCAATTTCACCATTCATAAGCGCTTGTTTTTGCTTCTCAAATGAAGAAAAATCAGTTGTCGTAATGGGTGCGTTAATTTGCTTTTGTAACCATGTTGCAAAGATATACCAACCTGGTAGACGCTGAGGTGCAATGTCTGGTGCTATTGAAAAAGAGATTGTTGACATATAATACTCCATGTTATTTTTTTATCGTTTTTGCACTGCTCTGAAGATTTAATATTAATTCTATCAGAAAGTAGAAAAATTGATCGTTAATTTTGTGCTTTTAAAGGCAATGTAATGTCGTCAGTCACAATTTACATCTAATATGAGGGAAATATGGAACAGTTTTTAAAGGTTGCACTTATGGCCGCTGAAGAGTCAAAGAAGCTGATTCGCAAGGCATATGAAGCACAAGGCTTTAACATTACAATCAAAGGTGATTATACACCAGTTACAGAAGTGGATGTTAATGTAGAAGCATTAATTAGATCAATTATTGTAGAAAACTTTCCTGAGCATGGTATGTGGGGCGAAGAAGGTGGGATGATTAATCCAGAATCTGATTACCAATGGTTGGTTGATCCGATTGATGGTACAAAAGCTTTCATTCGTCGTCGCCCATTTTTCTCAACGCAAATTGCTTTGATGCATAAAGGTGAGATGATTTTGGGTGTTTCATGTGCACCATGTTTTGGTGAAGGTGAAATTGCATATGCAACAAAAGGCAATGGCACATTCATTGATGGCAAAAAAGTTTCAGTGAGCGAGATTAATGAATTGCGTGATGCAGTATTTTCATCTGGCAACATTAAATCATTAACAAAAGATGATGCGGGTTGGTTGAAGTATGGCGAATTATTAAGAGCAATCAACAGTACGCGCGGATTTGGTGATTTCTTACATTATCACTATACAGCTGCGGGCAAAGTGGATGTTGTTGTGGAATCAGATGTAACGATTCTAGATGTTGCAGCTTTATCCATTATTGTTGAAGAAGCTGGTGGTAAAGTGACAGATCTTCAAGGTAATCGATTAACATTAGAAAGCACAAGCATTGTAGCAACTAATGGTTTATTACATGATCAGGTTTTAAGCTATCTATCTTAGGGTTATATGAAAAATATTTTCATTGCTATATGCTGTTTATTTGTTGTGGCTGCTTGTTCATCAACGCCACAACGAGCATCTTACATGACAGATGCGCCATTGGAACAACGCTTAAAAAAAGTGAGAGCAAAACAGGGTGATCCTATTTTTATTCGCATTTTTAAAGAAGAGAGAATGTTAGAAATTTGGTATGGCAAGAAAAACGGGAAGTTTAAACGTTTTACTGATTATCCAGTTTGCTATTATTCTGGTCCTTTAGGGCCGAAAAAATACCAAGGTGATAAAGTTTCACCAGAAGGTTTCTATAAAGTTACACGCAGAGCATTGAACCCTTATAGTCAATATTATCGTTCGTTTGATTTAGGTTTCCCGAATCAATATGACCGATTCAAAGGTTATACTGGCAATTACTTGATGGTTCATGGTGATTGTGTTTCTGTGGGCTGTTATGCAATGACTGATAAACAGATGGATGAAATTTATAAATTGGTAGAATCTTCTTTGAGAGGCGGGCAAGAATCCGTATCTGTTCATGTGTTTCCATTTAAGATGACGGATGCACGTTTGAATCGTGAAAAGAACTCACCTCACTATAAATTCTGGTTGGAATTAAAAGAGGGTTATGACTATTTTGATCAATATAAACGAGTGCCAAATGTTGGTATTAGCAGTGGAAAATATACAATAGGGCGATAGGTTGCTATTTTATTTAGAATCAGGTATATTTCTGCTCTAAATTTGGAGAAGTGGCCGAGTGGCTGAAGGCGTTCGCCTGGAAAGCGGATATACGTTAATAGCGTATCGAGGGTTCGAATCCCTCCTTCTCCGCCAATTTTTTAGAAAAGCTTGTTTGTCTTATTGATTAACAAGCTTTTTTTATTGTCTGTTGAAAATAACACACACATCTTGTGTACCCTGATATGTCTTGGATTTCAGATAACAAGTTTTTTGTCATTTTTTACTTTCATGTATGATATACATTAGTAAATTAAACATTATTAATTAAGTCTTTTCATAAACTATGCAAAATAGATTTATCTTAAGAGTAAATTTATCAAATAATAACAGAGGATATGATTATGACTAAAAATGGTTTTACTTTAATTGAATTAATGATTGTTGTAGCAATTATAGGGATCCTCTCTATGATAGCTGCTCCCGTTTATAAAGCATATGTGGCTAAAACACGCATGGCTGAAATATTACAATTAATGGCGCCTTATAAGCTAGAAGCGTTAGAAATATACATAGATAAAGGAAAGTGTGCACATAATAGTGCTACACATAACAATGTTTCAGAATATGTTAGTAACGTAACTATCAATGGGCAAGGTAAAGGTGGGGGTAAAGTTAGTAAGGTGACTGTTGGCAATAATAAATATGACACAGTTTGCTCACTTAGTATTAGCCTTTCCAATAAAGGCAAAGAATTATTTGGTAACAAAGCTGATATATTTTTCTTAAATATGGCAGATACTGAGGGCGGATTTGTTTGGGGCTGTGCATCATTGTTAACAATTGATCAGTCACATGCTTTACCTATGTGTAATATCGATGCTATGTGGTAAGTGAAAATAAACAATTAACTATATTATTAATTAAATTCATTCATTGATTCGTTGTGCTCATTGCTATATATTACATTTCGAAAATTTACCTAACGGTAGGTAGGTTTGCTAAATAATTTTGAACAACGAAGAACGGATTTTATGAATATAAGTAATTCGGCACCTAACCGTGTCATCATCAGCGCCTCTTTAATTATATTAATGGCATTATTAACAGCATTAGATTCTATGGCGATCGATATGTATTTGCCAGGAATGTTAGATATTGCGACAGACTTCAATGAATCACCAGGGCGAGTGCAGCAGACACTAGCAATATTTTTGGCAGGTTTAGCAATCGGGCAGGGATTATATGGCCCAGTATTGGATCGTTATGGCCGAAAAGTTCCTTTGCTGATTGGGATTATGATTTTCATTGCGGGCTCTATTATGTGTGCATTAGCACCAACATTAGAATGGTTGTTAGTTGCGCGTTTTATTCAAGCTATTGGGGCTGCTGCTGGTTTAGTCACACCAAGAGCGATTATTTCTGATACATGCGATTTGAATGAGTCAGCGAAAGTATTCTCATTATTAATGAATGCCATGATGTTAGGACCAATTGTTGCACCAATTTTAGGTGGATTGGTTTTGGATGTCAGTAACTGGCGTGTTATCTTCTGGGTGATTGCATTGGTTGGTTTGATCAGTTTAATTTGGGGATGGAAGCAAATCCCAGATTCATTGCCGATTGAAAAACGTGTACCAATGAATGTGAAAAATATTGCAGTAACTTATGGCGCGCAAATGACTAACCAAAAGTTCATGTTTTATGCGTTATCATCAGGCTTTGCAATGAGTGCATTGTTTTTGTATGTGAGTGGATCATCATTTGTTTATCGTGAACATTTTCATTTAAGTTCATCAAATTTTAGTTATTTATTTGCATTGAATTCAGCAGGTTTGGTCTTTTGTGGATGGTTGTCTAATCGCTTTTTAATGAAAGGTGTTTCAGCGCATAAATTATTAGTGATTGGTATGTTGATACATACAATGTCTGCATTGGTGTTATATTTCTTAACAAAGTTCTTCTCAGTGCCTTTGATTGGTTATACTGCTTTAATTGCATTGTCCATTGCATCATTAGGTTTGGTTTTGGGTAACGTAACAGCGTTAACCATGTATCATGGTGGTGAGCAAGCAGGTGCTGTTTCAGCTGTTATGGGCGTTTTACAATATTTATTGCCAGCAATTACAGGTTATATCGTTAGTTTATTCATGCAAAGCGTGAGTATTTTGCCATTGAGTATTGGTGTTTGTGGATTGGTTGGATTCATCTTTTTATTATTTTGTCGAAGTGAGGAAAAATGACAGCATTAAAGTTACAAAATGCAGCATTAATTAGGTTTGCAATTCAAGGCTTCAATGCCACAACAATGAATGAAATTGCCAACGATGTTGGCATTAAAAAAGCCTCTATTTATGCACATTTTAGTAGCAAAGATGATCTGTTCCTCAGTCTTTTACCAATTTTGGTAGAAGAAGAATATAAAAATATTCAAACCATGATCAGTGGCGGTGATCAAATAGAATCTCAATTATTTGCATATTTAACGAATATTAATACACGTTTTGAAGAATCGCATCACATGCGGTTTTGGTTGAGAATTTTATTTGCACCGCCAGTGCATTTACATGATGAAGTTGTCACGTCTATGCGACAATTGATGGATGACCTTGAATTATGGATTGAAGCTGCAATTGAAGCTTCTCCCTTGGCCACTTCAACACGAAATTTAGATGTGAAAACATTAACTCTATCTTACATGGCGATGATTGATAGTTTGCATGCAGAATTATTGTTTGCTGGATCTGAAAAATATCAAACGCGTTTGTCCGCAGTTTGGCATTTATTTGAAACTGCCATCAAGATATAAAATATCCATGCCATCAATATTCATAAAAGTATCGGGAAATAGATAATCGCCTTGGAATGGACCTAAATTAATGGTATGCCATTCCAATTTAATGTTTGGGCGTAATTGTAAAAGAGGCTGTTCAATTAAAGTTGTGCAATATAAATTTTCTTCTTCGCGACTTTTTAATAAATAAGGTGAACCAATTTGCGCTTGAATCTTCGTCGCTAAAGTTATTTTCTCATCTTGATTAAGAAAATTAGGGCGAATGATTAAAAAGTTGCGTGCGAATTTTGGAGAAGTAAAAATATCGAAAGATGTTTGAATGACTTGATTGGGATTATTTGGATCATCATCTGTTGTGGAGTGAGTGACAATAATTTTTGGCTCAATTTCTGTGATGATACCAATATGTGAATATTGCACTTTGCCTAATTTTTGAATGGCTAAGCTATCCATCGTAGAACCAGCGCGTAAAACAATATCGCCAATGGCTAATGATTTGCTATTAGTATAAGAAAATAAGTATAAAAAAAGTGCTGTGACAAACATCACAACACTTTGCTGAAATCTCTTCATCAATTAAAGAGAGATTTTCCAGCCTTTATCTGTTTTAATTGTGTTCATGTCGCCAGCATCTTCAACGTCATTCTTTTTGAATTTTACTGTGAAGTTAACTGTTGCACGAGTTTTATCATCATTTGTATATTTCACATCTTTGATACTGATAGATGATACGCCACCATTTTTATCTGCTTCTTTTTTAGCTTCTTGTGCAGCCATATTCATTTTGCCAGCAATCATTTGCTGTACTGTAGGATCATTGCCATCTTTGCCTAAATCTAAAGATTTAATTAAAGCATCGCCGTCACCTTTGTAAGTACTTTCGATAAAATGTTTTGTGATGCCTTCTGGGCTATCAGTAGAACCAGAGCACGCAACAAGAAATAACGCCATAACTGCTAAAGCTGGATATAAAAGAATTTTTTTCATACGGGCTCTTTGATTTAAAAAATTTAAAGGGTGGCTATAATATCACAGCTGCAAACTTTTCATACAGCAAATATATCGTTCTTCTGTTAAATGGTATATAATTAAAGACTTAATTAATCAGTCAGACCGTGGAGTATTAAATGGTTGTAATTACCTTACCAGATGGTAGTCAAAGAGAGTATCAGAATCCTGTATCAGGTTTCGATATTGTTGATAGTATTGGTCCGGGCCTAGCAAAGGCTGCAGTTGCTATGGTTGTAGATGGCACACAAAAAGATCTTTCTACGGTATTGACGACCAACTCAACGGTAAGAATTCTGACGTTAAAAGATGAAGAAGGTTTGGATGTTGTGCGCCACACATTGGCTGCACAAGTTTTAGCTCGCGCAGTTAAAAACTTATATCCAGATGCATTATTGGCAATTGGCCCAACGATCGATACAGGTTTTTACTACGATATCGATTTTAAAGCACCAATTACACCAGAAGATTTACCTGTAATTGAAGCTGAAATGCAAAAGATCATCAAAGAAGGTTTGGATGTAACTCGTGAAATGCACCCTCGTGCAGAAGCGATTGCTTACTTTGAAAAACGTGGTGAAATCTATAAAGCAGATATCATTGCTCGTGCGCCAGAAGACCAAACAGAAATTTCTTTGTATCGTCAAGGTAATGAAGGTCAAGATGTTTTCACAGATTTATGTGTTGGCCCACATTTGGCGACGATCAAAAAAGCAAACATTGCATTCAAATTAATGAATCTTGCGGGTGCTTATTGGCGCGGTGATGCTAACAATAAAATGTTGACGCGCATTTACGCAGCTGCATTTGCAACAGATAAAGAGTTGAAAGCACACTTAACGTTCCTAGAAGAAGTTGGTAAGCGCGATCACCGTCGTATCGGTAAAGCACAAGATTTATTTCACCTTCAAGAAGAAGCGCCAGGAATGGTGTTTTGGCATCCAAATGGTTGGCAGTTGTGGCAAACAATTGAACAATACATGAGAAAACGTCAGCAAGACGAAGGTTATAAAGAAATTAAAACACCAATGGTTGTGGATCGTTCTTTATGGGAGCGTTCAGGACATTGGGAAAACTATCGTGAAAATATGTTCACGACATCATCAGAAAATCGTGACTATGCAGTTAAACCAATGAATTGCCCATGTCATATTCAGGTATTTAACAGCGGCTTGCATTCATATCGTGATTTGCCTTTGCGTTTGGCAGAATTTGGTTCTTGTCATCGTAATGAGCCTTCAGGTGCATTGCATGGTATAATGCGTGTTCGTGGATTCGTTCAGGATGATGCGCATATTTTCTGTCGCATTGATCAAGTTGTGAGTGAAGTTTCAGATTTCCACAAATTTGCGATGAGCGTATATGATCGTTTTGGTTTTGAAAATATCTCAATTAAATTAAGCTTACGTCCTGATGAGCGTGCTGGCTCTGACGAAGTTTGGGATAAAGCAGAAGAAGGGTTACGTGTAGCTCTTCGCGCTGCGGGCGTTGCATGGGAAGAGTTGCCAGGTGAAGGTGCTTTCTATGGTCCGAAAGTTGAATATCACATTAAAGATGCTTTAGGTCGTTCTTGGCAGGTTGGTACAATCCAATTGGATTTTGTATTGCCAGAAAGATTAGAGGCAGAATTTGTAGATGAAGATAATACACGTAAACGTCCTGTTATGTTGCATAGAGCTATTTTGGGATCATTTGAACGTTTCATCGGAATTTTGATCGAGCATCATGCGGGATCTTTCCCATTTTGGCTGGCGCCAATTCAAGTGTTCGTTGCAGGCATTACTAGTCAGCAAGACGATTATGCGAAAGATGTTGAAGCGAAACTTAAAAAAGCAAATGTCAGAACTAAAATTGACTTGAGAAATGAAAAAATTGGATATAAAATCCGTGAGGCTACGATTGCACGAATTCCATACATTTTAGTTGTTGGTAAACGCGAAGCTGAAGAAGGCTTGGTTTCTTTGAGAACGCGTGAAGGCGAAGATTTGGGAACAATGTCATTAGAAGCAGCAATCGAACTAATGAATAAAGATTAATACTTATTGGAGATAGAGTTATTAGCACACAGAATGAACATAGATTAAATGGCGAAATCACCTCACGTGAAGTACGTTTGATCGATGCAGAGGGTGAAGCAAGAGGTGTTGTTCCTCTTGCGGAAGCAATTCAATTAGCTTATGATGGCGATCTTGATTTGGTTGAAGTTTCTCCGACAGCTGTTCCACCTGTTTGTAAGATTATGAATTATGGTAAATTCAAATTCGAACAACAGAAGAAGCAGCATGAAGCTCGTAAGAAACAGAAACAAATTCAAGTAAAAGAAATCAAGTTCCGTCCAGGAACTGATGATGGGGATTATCAGGTAAAACTACGCAACCTGATACGTTTCTTGAGTGATGGTGATAAAACCAAAATAACGCTACGTTTTCGTGGTCGTGAAATGGCTCACCAAGAGTTGGGAATGAAACTTCTGAACAGAGTTGAGGAAGATTTAAAAGAATATGGTGTGGTTGAACAGCGTCCTAAATTTGAAGGTCGCCAAATGGTTATGGTTTTAGCACCTGCTAAGAAGTAATCCGATCACTGTATACATTCCTATTATTTTT
>JASLHB010000098.1 GCA_030149965.1 Wohlfahrtiimonas sp.
CTTGAAAATGCATAGTTCATAAATTTTCCTTTGTGCAAACATAATTTAGGTATAAAAAAACCCGCCGTTAGGCGGGTTTTGATTTGTTCTTCTTGAAACTTTATTGAAAAACAGACACAGCCGAACCGCCCAAAGAAGGGAGTTCTTGCCACCATGTTGTGTTCATCATTGTTTGTGTCATTTCAAATAAAGTCTGTTTGTTAGTCGTTCTATCAGTAAACACTGATCATAAATTAATGTCAATGATTTTCATGATTAATTAATTTGGCAATATGAAAGCCATTCTCCTCGAATGGCTTTCATATTGATTTTATAGATAGTTTTTACAATATCTAATTACAATGTATGTACTGATGAAGTATTTGTTGTGCCACTTGGTACTAATGCACCAGAAACCATCACAACAACATCACCTTTTTGTGCAAAGCCGCCATTGATCGCTTCTTCTTTACCAATGCGATAGAAATCATCTGTTGAGCGAATTTCTTCTACAACTTTAGTTGTGATTCCTTTCACCATTTGCAATTGTCTTGCTGTTTTTGGATTCGTTGTTAATGCCAAAATACGTGCTGTTGGGAAATATTTACGGATCGAACGTGCCGATTTACCTTGATATGTCGCAACTACGATCAATGGGCTATCCAACATTTCAGACATTTCAACTGCACCTAAACATACTGATTCAGTCACACGCATTTTACGTATTGGTGGCTTTTGCAATGATACTTGGTTTGGCATCACATTATCTGTACGCTCACAAATCGCCGCCATGATAGAAACTGCTTCCACAGGGAATTTACCTTTGGCAGTTTCACCAGACAACATTACAGCATCTGTACCATCCAAGATTGCGTTGGCAACATCACCAGCTTCAGCGCGAGTTGGGCGAGGATTTTTGATCATAGAATCTAACATTTGTGTTGCAGTAATCACAACTTTACGTGCTGCTACACATTTTTCAATCATCATTTTCTGTGCAAAAATCACTTCTTCCACAGGAATTTCAACGCCTAAATCACCACGAGCAACCATGATGCCATCCGATGCTTCTAAAATTTCATCAAAATTGTTTAAACCTTCTTGGTTTTCAATTTTAGAAATGATCATCACATCTTGTCCACCGTTTGCATCTAAATGCGCACGAATTTCTTCAACATCTGAACGTTTACGAATGAATGATGCTGCAACATAATCTACGCCAACTTCAGCGCCAAAGATTAAATCTGCCTTATCTTTTTCAGCCAATGCAGGAAGGTTTGTGACCACGCCCGGCAAGTTAACGCCTTTATTTTCGCCTAAATCGCCATCGTTCAAAACTTCACAAATCACTTCTGATGCACGAACTTCAGTAACTTTCATACCGATCAAACCATCGTCAATCAATACAATATTGCCTACTTTTAGATCGTTCGGCAAACCCTCATATGTCACAGCAACGCAAGTTTCATCACCAATCACAGTTTTGTCTGTGGTTAACGTGAATGATTGCCCTGCTTTCAATGAAACATCTTGACCATCTTTCAACTTAATTGTGCGAATTTCAGGGCCTTTTGTATCCAATAAAATCGCTGCTTGTTTTCCATGCTTCTCACATACCGCACGCAAATTATCGATACGTGCTTTATGCTCTTCATAATTACCGTGAGAAAAATTGAGGCGCATGACGTTCATTCCTGCGTTCAGAAGTTTCAACAACACATCTTCTGACTCAGTTTTCGGACCAATCGTACATACAATTTTCGTCTTTTTCATATACATCCTCTTTCATGGTTAATGATTATTAAATCTTGAGAAGCTATTAATTCGGCATGATGCCATTTTTAATTTCATCAATTAGAATATAATCTGCAGGTGGGAATTCAACAGAAGTTAAATCAGCAGCATTGATCCAGCGTATAACTTGATTTTCACGGCCATAAGGTTCACCATCAAAACTATAAACATCATACACGACAAATTCGATGACTTTATCTTCATAATCATGCGTAAAATCCATTCGATGCATGAAGTCTTGTACCAAGATACCAACTTCTTCGTCCAATTCACGATCTAATGTTTCAATGTCAGTTTCGCCAACTTCGACTTTGCCGCCTGGAAACTCCCATAATCCACCAAAGTTTTTTGTTTCAGGTCTTTGGCAAATCAAAATTTCATCCATAGATGCATTCCAGATAACAGCCATTACAACGCGTAAATATTGCTTTTCTTCCATTACTCTTCCACTGTTTGTAGTTGGTTCTTTAAAAAATTAAAGCAGTTAATTACTGCAAACGCCATCGCTTCTTCCTTTTGATGACGCGGTATTTGAATCATTTTTGAAAAATATTGATCATTCAATAATATATGCAATTGGCATTCCCAAACAGTTGTTTTTTCGCTCGGATGCTCCGTCACTGCCAATACAATATCACTGCCTAAATCATTTTGTGCCTGTGTTAAATATTCACGTTTAAATGAGCCACGTTTGACCAATCCTCCCGTAAATACTTCCAATGTTTTACCATAAGCCATTAGGCGACTTGCCATCATGCCCGCTGTAAACCATTCCACACATGAAATTTTAAAATCATTCTTTTGACACAAAGATAAAATATACTCTTCCATTGTGTCTGAGTTATGACCAAATATATAAGGTTTCAATAACTCTTCAACCTCAATTTTATAAGGCTGAATCAATGCTAAAGCTTCATCTTGATTCTGTGCTTTAGCAGATATTCTCACACTAATTCCATTAATGCCAGAGGCTAGATAAGATAATTTAGGATTACCAATTTCAGCTAAATCTTCATCAATCTTGGAAACTTTTTCTGCCACATCAGATTCAGGAATGCCCCAAACTTTTACAGTTTCTGTATAAATTTGTTCTTCAATTGGTGCAATTTCACGTAATTTAGGAATCACAGAGCCTTCAAAAATCGCCTTCATTTCATAGGGAACGCCCGGCAATAAAAAATAGTGTTTATTATTATGATGGAGATATAAACCTGGCGCTGTTCCTGGAAAACTATCCAAAACTATTGTGCCTTTTGGATAATATGCTTGGCGATAGTTGTTTTGGCTCATTTCAATATTACGAATGGCAAATTTTTCTTTAATTGTTTCTGCCAAGGTTTCGTCATAAATCAACTCTAAACCCAACGTTTTTGCGAGTGTTTCTTTCGTAATATCATCTTGCGTTGGCCCTAATCCACCAGTTGCAATAATGATATCCGCGCGCTCTGCTGCCAATGCGAAAACTTGTTCAATATTATTAGGATTATCGCCCGCTGTAGTTTTAAAATGGCTATTGATCCCCATTTGACTCAATTGTTGTGACAACCAAACCGAATTTGTATCCACCAATTGCCCTAACAACAACTCTGTGCCCACTGAGATAATTTCTGCTCTCATTATTCATCATCCTCTATATTGAGTTTTTTCAAACGGTAACGAAACGTTCTAAAGGAAATGCCCAGTTGTTTCGCTGCTTCTGTTTTACTATGATTGGTTGCTAATGCTCTTTTCAGAATCTTACGCTCTACAGCTTCTAAATAACCTTCCAAATCATCAATGCAATCAGGAATAGATGGATCTTCTAAAGAATCATTGTCTATGATGGGGGCAATCTCTCGAACAACCTCATGCTCAATACTTGGTTCAATTGTCACAATAGATTCCAATGTTGGTACATGGCAATTTGTACTCAGCAATAAATTATCTGGCTGAATCATTTCTGCATCACATAAGGCAGATGCACGTTCTAAAATATTCTCTAACTCACGCACATTACCTGGAAAAGCATAATTTTTCAAAGCATCAATCGCTGCTGGAGAAATTTCAACGGTGCGTTGATTTTCTTCATTTAAACGATTAAGAATCACATCCACTAATAAAGGTACATCTGATAATCGCTGACGTAATGCTGGGACGTTCAATGAAATCACATTCAATCGATAGAATAGATCTTGTCTAAATTCTTGCTCTTGAACCAACATTGCTAAAGCTTTATGAGATGCTGATAGAATCCGCACATTCACAGGAATTTCTTTCATCTCACCAATTGGGCGGATTGCGCGTTCTTGAATTGCCCGCAATAATTTTACCTGCATTGCTAATGGTAAATCAGCAACTTCATCTAATAACAATGTACCGCCATCTGCTGCTTGGAATAAACCTTTCTTATCTTTATCTGCGCCTGTAAAACTACCTTTTTTATGGCCAAATAATTCACTTTCCACCAAATGCTCAGGCAAAGCACCACAGTTCACAGCAATGAATGGTCCTTCAAATCTTGGGCTTTCTGCATGAATAGCACGCGCGACCACTTCTTTTCCTGTACCTGATTCGCCAGTGATATAAATGGGTGCTTGTGAACGAGCAATCTTGCGAATTTGTTCACGCATTTCCAACATTATTGTAGATTCACCATACAATCCATGAATAGATTCTGCTTGAGGAATTTTTTTGGTTTCAATCGCATTCAGCGCCAATTTACGCAATGCATCGACTTCAAATGGTTTAGAAATAAAGTCAAAAGCCCCTAACTTTAATGCTTCAATGGCACTTTCTACATTGCCATGCGCCGTCATCATTGCTACAGGCAAATTAGGTACTTTTTCTTGAATATAACGAAGAATGTCAAAACCATCGCCATCAGGTAATTTTAGATCTGTTAGACAAACATCGAAGTTTTCTTCTTGAAGTGCAACAATCGCTTCTGACACAGAATAAGCTTCCACACAATCGACATTGATTGATAAAAAACTCATCGAAATCAGTTCACATATATTTTCTTCATCATCAATTATGAGTGCTTTATACATTCCAATCCTTCGCGATTGTCTAAAAATTCAATCACTATTATACATTTTTAGGGAAAATGATTCTGAATCCATGTTTATCGTCATTCACTTCTACATATTGAATCAAACCACCATTGGATAAACATAACTCTTTTGTAATATATAAACCCAACCCTGTACCATTTTTATGAGTTGTAAAAAATGGCTCAAACAAATGCTGTTTCACATTTTCCGTCAAACCATTACCATTATCATAGATTGATAACACTGGATTTTCACCTTTCATTTCAGCTTCGATAATGATTTTCAACTCATCCTCTGTTTGACCTGAATGAATGATGGCATTATTCAATAAGTTGTTAATCATTTGCCTTAAAATAGACATCTCAAATAATACCCGAGAAACATCAGATGCAATATTGACTGTAATACTCTCTTTTAAATTCGGATGCTCCATCAAAAATTCATCCAAAACCTCATCTAAAAACTGTGGCAACTTAAAATACTTACGATCTAATTCATTCTTACGTGCCAAAACCAAAACATCTGTAATGATTCTATTGGCGCGTTGAACATTATTATTGATCATATTAATCAGCTTAGTTTCAATCGGTGTTACGCCTTCTTGTTCACCCAATAATTGGCTGGCTTGATAAATGGAAGCCATAGGATTTCGAATTTCATGGGCAATGGCTGCTGTTAACCGCCCCAATGCAACTAGCTTTTCTTGTTGGGCACGCATATTTACTATATCTGTTGGCTCAATCTGAATCAAAGAATAATGCCCTGTTGGTTGCTTAATTTCATCAAATTCAACATAATATTTCTCATTGTTATATTCAAACAATGAAGGATCCATAAACTTTAAGTAGTTCCAAAGATAAAATCTTTCGGTTAATGTCGGTAAATAATCCATCAAATAACTGTCTTGCAAATCCAAATCACCAAACCACGACTTGATATAGTTATTCATCAAAATAATTCGGCCTGCTGGATCTAATACAATTAAACCTGATCGAGATTGTTGAATAATGGCTTCATGTAAAATTGCAGCATTTCTCAGCTCTTCATTTTTTCGCTCGATTTCTAATTGAGATGCTTCGTATTTATGCAGCCAAGAGTTTGTCAAAACCAAAGCTAAAAAAGCAAAGCAGTTCTGGCCAATCAATCTCAATATTCCCTGGGAAATCATTAGTTTATACCAAGAATGCTGAAATTCCCCAGGATTGAACTCAAACTTAATCCACAACATCAATTGAATAAATACAGAAATAAATAATAATGATAATGCACCTGCTCTTGATAAAAAGGCACCATGCACCATAAAAGAGATCAATAGTAGAATCACTAATGGGCTATTTAAACCATCTGTGTAGTAACACAATGCAGAAATAAATGCTAAATCCAATAATCCAAAGACATAAATGAATTTAGTGGTTTGGAATCTTTGTCGTTTGAGAATTAATGTAGAAACTAATAAAAATACTAAATACGTTAATAAAACAACTTGGAAATATCGAGAAATTGGCAAAGCTTCGGGCGAAACCCGGGCGCTCAAAATATAAACAGAAGATAAAATCACCGCCATGATTAAGCGGAAAATTCCCAATAGTTGAATTGGAATGCCTCTTGGCTGCATATCTTGTGACATAAATTTTATCTTCTAATAATTGTTATGATCGTGATTATAAATAATGTATCACTAATTGCTGTAATTTTTCCTGATCATATTGCTGATCTTTCATCAGCGGAATCAATGGCACATTTAAATCCTTCAACAATTTATCTAAATTCGCTGAAGGATTAATAGATAAAGCAACAACCGGTGAAAATGTTCTTGTATCAACCAACATAAAATCACAACTAATTTGCTTCAGCTCTTGCTCTAAACGATCTTGGATTTCTGGTGCTAAATTTGGATCCAATGTAATGAAGGTTGTTAATTGAGGTTTTGGAAAAACCTGAATATGATCTTTTTTCTTCACAATATCTTGTAAAAACTTCAATAAACTTTGTTCATGAATACTTAAACCGCTAGTTTTAGTGCGAAATGCGTTGGGAATATTTTCACTGCTTGGCGTTGCGCTCACAACTTTTTTAGGTTGCGTTCGTTTAAATTTAAAGAAAAATACTAAACCAACAACAACCACAATAGTGAAAAAAATCTTAAAAAACATATTTCAACTTGCCTTGATTATTTTGAATAAAAGCTATTTAAATATTCAGTAATGCGAACCTTACGACCTTTTTGATAATGATAGATCACCACATTTTCTAAAATGCTTTTCACATAACCGCGAGTTTCACGATAAGGAATAGATTCAACCCAAAGCACAATATCTGACATTGGCGGATCAATCCAATTTTTAACTTTATGCGGACCTGCATTATAACTCGCTAAAATGTATGACCAATTTTTACCAACAACACCGCTCACATCATTCAAATACGCAGAACCATAACGAATATTGTAAGTTGGATCATATAAACTACCGCGTTTTTCACCTAATTTTTGCGCCATTTTTTCAGCTGTTGGAATCAATAATTGCATTAATCCATAAGCATCGGCATGAGATTTCACATCAGGTTGGAACAAACTTTCCTGACGAATCAATCCCCATAATAATTCTGGTGGATAACCATATAATTTAGATGCTTGATTCACTTCTTTTTCATAGCCCATTGGATATCGAATATGCAATGCACCCGGTGTTTGAGCTGCAACGCCAGCTTTAATACCTAAATCATAATAACCTTGATCATAAGCCATAAAGCTCGCTGTATTCTTTTGTCCTTGCGATGCTTCTCGTAAACCTTGTTGCCATGCTTGATGGGCAAAATTACGCTCATTCACTTTCATTAAATCTAATGCAACTTTAAAAGATTTATTAGTTAAAGCTTCACGTTTATCTGCTTTACGCTTCACAATGGCTTCTAACACAGAATAAGGTTGATTCAATTCATCTGCTGCTAAAAAACCATAGAAGCTTGTTTGCCCTGCAATTTTCTTAAATGCTTCTGCAGCTTGTGTTTTATTGCCAATACATTGATACATTTTTCCTTGCCAATATATCCATGTTGGATCTTCACTGGCTTTGATGGATAAACGATCTAAATAATCCAATGCAGAATCACAATTGCCTGCTTGTGCATTCAATTTAAAGCCACTGATTTTTAAATCATCGCCTTGTTCATTTTTAGGAATGCTTTCAATTCTGCCTAAAGGATTGATTGCATCTGCTCGCCCTGCTTGATACACCGCCAATAAATTTCGCAATGCTGAATAATCAGCGTTGCTCACCAATTGATTTTTTTTCACAAAAGCCAAACCATTCAGAGCATTGGTGGAATCATTTTTTCCCCATTGACGCACAGCTAAAGCATAATATTGACTAGAATCTTTAAAATATTGTCCCTGCTTCATCAACTGTCCTGCAGGATTTTCCACAATTTGAATCATGGATTGGTAATATTTACGTTTTGCTTCTGGCAAGTATGGCAATAAATTCTTAGCGCGACTCAATTGCAAATTTTGAACCAACTCACCTGCTTTTTGATCCAATATTTCTTTTGGTGCATATTGGCTTAACCATACTTTCTCAACAGGCATGCACGTTGATAATGGCGTTGCCACTTTAACCCAATAAGATTGAAAGCGTTTTGCATCAAATGCTTTAGGATTCGATTGCAAAATTGCATCATCGGCAATACAACGTAAAAATTGGCTAGGATCATTCTTTAAATGATCAATGATAAATCCATATTCTTTCTGCTCCAATTCATAACGATAGAAATCGTTTTTCAATGACGCAGTAAAAATTTCATTGGGATTATTTTGAAGAAAATTCAAAACCGTTTGACGCGGTAATTTCTTCAAATTTTGCTGAATATAATAATATTCTAAATAAGGTGCGACAGATGTACCTTTTATGGCTTTCAATGATTTTTCATAGCCATCGACATTATTATTTTGAATGAAGGCTTTCCCCTTCGCAAAAGCAGTAATTTCACTGCCATTCAACGCCAAAGAAGCCTGACACAAAGCACTCACTGAAATCAGCGTTGCAACGATTACTTTTACCTTCATTCTAATGTCTACCTTTTGTTACTTAATCGTACGCTACTGTACCAAAAATCTTATCACCTGCATCACCCAAACCTGGCAAGATGTAAGCATTTTCATTCAAACATTTATCAATAGATGCTGTGTAAATTTCAATATCTGGATGCTTTGCTTTCACAGCTTCCAAACCTTCTGGCGCACAAACTAAGAATAAACCTTTAATTTTTGTACAGCCTTTTGCTTTCAACAAATCAATTGTTGCAATCAAAGTGCTTCCCGTTGCTAACATTGGATCTAAAATAATCGCTGTGCGCTCATCCATGTGCGTTGTTAATTTTGCATAATAAGAACGCGCTTCTAAAGTTACTTCATCACGCTCAAAACCAACCACTGAAACGCGTGCACTTGGAATCCCTTCTAAAGCACCATCTAACATGCCAATACCTGCACGTAAAATTGGTACAACAGTCACTTTACGACCTTTTAAGCGCTCAACTTCAACATTACCTGCCCAGCCTTCAATCGTAACTGTTTCCATTGGTAAATCTTGAGTTGCTTCATACGCAAGCATTGTTGTGATTTCAGAAGATAAACGGCGAAACTCTGCTGTGCTGATTTCTTTCTGACGCAACAAGCCTAATTTGTGTGCCACTAATGGATGTTTAACTTCAACTACTTTCATCTGATCTCCTAATTTTTTCACGCTATGGAAAAAAGCCCCAAGATATGGGACTTTTTCATGATGTTTATTGTGCCGCTTCGTCAATGGCTTTTTGCATCAAATCTTTTAATTCACCACTTTCAAATAATTCCAAAGTGATGTCACATCCACCGATCAATTCGCCGCCCACATAGATTTGTGGGAATGTTGGCCAATCTTGATAGAAAGGTAAAAAGTTATAAATATTTTCATCATCAAAAATATTTACTGCTGCAAATGGTAAACCTGTTGCTGCTAAAGCTTGTGCTGCACGGCTTGAGAAACCACACATTGGAAATTGTGGTGTACCTTTCATATAGATAACTACTGGGTTTTCTGTCACTTGCGTGCGAATCAATTCTAAAGTTTGTTCTTTCATTGCGATTGCTCCTAACTGAATGAAAATCGTGTTATTCTACCATCATTAATGGTCTTAATCATTAGCAATAAATAACCTGCATTACTACTATAGTTTATGATCTGATTTCTCCGTGCCCAAGCACGACATATTTCTGCGATGTTAAGCCTTCTAATCCAACTGGCCCACGTGCATGAATCTTATCTGTTGAGATTCCGATCTCTGCACCTAAGCCAAATTCAAAGCCATCACAGAAACGAGAAGATGCATTCACCATCACACAAGCCGAATCCACTAAACGCAAGAAAGTCGTTGTGTGCGAATAATGTTCCGTAATGATGACATCTGTATGATGCGAGCCATAATGATTGATATGAGCAATCGCCGCATCTAAATCTTTCACCACTTTAATCGCGATGATTGGTGCTAAATATTCTTCTGTCCAATCTGCTTCTGTCGCTGCTACGCAATCAAACTCATGTGCTTCTAAAATTGCTTGGGCTTTCTCACATGCGCGCATTTCTACCATTTTGTTGGTATAAACTTCTGCAATCTTTGCTAAAAACTCTTCAGCAACTTTCTCATGAACCAATAATGTTTCCATCACATTGCAAGGTGCATAACGTTGAGTTTTCGCATTATCAGCCACTTTTACAGCCAAATCTATGTTCGCAAATTCATCCACAAATGTATGGCAAATTCCATCCAAATGTTTAATCACTGGCACAGTTGCGCTAGCATTAATGCGGCTCACTAAAGAATTTCCACCGCGCGGAATGATGACATCAATATATTCTTTCGCTGTTACCATTAAATCCACAACATTTCGATCTTGCGTTGCAATGATCTGCACAGAATGTTCTGATAATCCTGTTTGTGATAAGGCTTCTTGTAGCAATTTTGCTAAATATTGATTCGTATGGAATGCATCGCTGCCACCACGAAGAATCGCCGCATTGCCTGATTTCAAGCATAAAGCCGCAGCGTCAATCGTAACATTCGGGCGCGCTTCATAAATGATTCCAATCACGCCCAAAGGCACACGCATTTTCCCAACTTGAATCCCAGAAGGACGCGGTTTAACATCCGTGATTTCACCAATTGGATCAGCCAACGCAATCATGTCAAAAACGCCTTCAGCCATTGCTGTAATGCGCGCTTTATCCAACAATAAGCGATCAATGAATGCTTCAGTCAAGCTATTTGCTCGCGCAATGTCGCAATCTTTCTGATTTGCCACCATGATCTCATCGACATTCGCCATGATTTCATCATGAATCAATTGCAATGCTCTATTTTTTTCAGCCGTAGAAGCTTTCAATAATGAGCTGCTTGCTGCACGCGCTTGCTTGCCAACATTATCCCAATAGGATGCTAATGTTTCCGTCATACA
Source organism: Wohlfahrtiimonas sp. (assembly GCA_030149965.1). GTDB lineage: Bacteria > Pseudomonadota > Gammaproteobacteria > Cardiobacteriales > Wohlfahrtiimonadaceae > Wohlfahrtiimonas. The sequence continues at coordinate 11,296 of JASLHB010000098.1, forward strand.
TAATTCCTAACATTTTTAAATTGATCTCATTGTGTTGGATTTATTCGGTTATTGCAATGGCAATTCTTCCCAAGTTACCGTAACTTTTTCATCATTTTGAATGATGCTTTCGTACATAAGCTGAACATAATAATCCAATGATTCCAGTGCATCTTGCCCACCAGAAGATAAAATCAATTGCATATCTTGCTTCTGCACTTTCTCAATCACAGCACGACAACCGCCCATGTAATAATCATTCGGCTCAGCTTCGTGTGCTTGAATCTCTTTCAACCAAGCATTGAATGCCTGTTCAACATAGCCAATTTCAGGATGCGACAATGTGATTTTTAACAGTGCAACTTTCGTTAAGCCTTTATTCTTCTTCGACCAAACCCATTCTGGTCGTACGCTGTAATGACGCTGATCAGCTATCTTCTTATTTTTAGAAGCCATTAAATACCGCCATGTGCTGAAACAATTTCTGCAATCATCATATTGCCGCGATCTTTGGCCAATCTAAATGGCGTTTTGTTATGCGCATCTGCTAAATTTGGCTCTGCACCATTCTGCAATAACAACTCCACGACTTTCTGCTGTCTTTCATCATCGCCATTCAATGAAACCGCTTCAATCAATGCCGTCCAACCCAAATAGTTTGTATGATTAGGATTAATATCTGTATTCGTTAACAAATATTCCACCACTTCTACATTGCCTTTATCAGAAGCAGGAATTAAACCATTACCACCAAATCGCGTTAAACATTCTAAATCTGCACCTGCTTCCACCATGATCTTCACAAGTTTCAAATCATTTTGAATACATCCCCAAATAAATGGATTCAAACGCGTATTATCTTGAGCATTTAAATCAGCCCCGATAACAATTAAATATTGCACTAAATCATAATATTGATTCATTGCGGCTATCAACAAAGCTGAACGTTTATGCTTATCTTTGGCGAAAATGACTGAACGATCTTGTAGATAATATTTATTAGCTTCTTCTGCATAATTATTCTGAATGGCAGCCAAAAAATCTTGTGCATTTTTATTCATAATCATTCCTCTTGAATTTTGATGATCGACATGATCATCAAGATTAGTGCAAATCCCTAATAAATACAATTATGCCGCTTTACTCATCGCAAGTTTCACCGCAAATATAATAAAAATTCCACCTGTAATACGATCCATCCATTGTGTGAATTTTGGTCGCTTTAATACTTTGCCAATGCGCTGTGTTGCTGTAATCAACATAGCAAACCAGGAAATGGTAAAAACTATATGAATCAATACTAATATAAATGTCCATGCAATAGGCGAATGATTAACGGGAATGAATTGCGGTAAAAATGAAATATAAAACACACCAATTTTAGGATTTAATAAATTCCCCAACATTCCTCGAATGAACCAATTACTGTTTTGTTTATTATCTGCTTGTGAAGTATCAAATTGAGTTCTTGGATGCATGATCATTTGGAAGCCTAACCAAGATAAATACAGCGCACCGCACCATTTCAAAATGGAATATGCTATTTCTGATGTTGCCAATAATGCACCTAATCCAAATGCAATCATTGCACCCCATAAAAAACAGCCAATATTAATGCCCAATGCAGCTTGCCATGCTTGCTTTTTTCCTTCACTCGCTGCCGTTCGTAAAATTAAAGCAGTATCCAATCCAGGCGTAATAGTTAATAAAGCTGCCGCTAACGAAAAAGCTAATAATGCATCAGTGATAGTCATTGTGGCTCCCAAATATCATTTATATCTGAATAAAAATACTACAAATCCCACCTATAATAAAAATTTTTCTCAATAAAAAAAGCCAGCATTCACTGGCTCTGATTACAACGATTCTAGAACAATTATATTAAAATGCTTTTTTGATATCTTTCATTGCTTTTTTGCTGTCTTGCTTCACATCTTTTACAGCTTTTTGGCTGTCTTTAGCAACATTATCGACACCTTTTTTTGTTGCATCTTCTACTTTATCCGCAACTTTATCTGTATCTTTAACAGCTTCTGTGCTGCCTTTGATTGCATCTTTTGCCATATCTTTCACTGCATCAGCTGCTTTATCTGTACCTTTTTCAATCGCAGTTTCAACTTGCTTTGCCAATAAGTTTTCTTGTGCCATTGCTGTTAATCCAAAAACAGACGCTGATAATACAGATGCTAAAATAATTTTTTTCATATCATTCCCTATATTTATTATTGATAAAATTGTTAATCTTTAAATCTATTATATAAAAATGCACAAAGCAATCATTACCTAAAATATTACTAGAGAATATTATCTGTCATAGTACAATATGACAATTATCAATAACTACAATAATAATGTGCTAAATAAGGAATCGAACAATGAATGACGATAATGACATCATCCAATTTATTGCTGAGAAGTTAGATCTTTATCCTGAAATTCGCTACAACAATGATACTAAAGATCAAATTTCCATCTTCACAAATTATACAAATGGCTTTGATATTGTGCTCCATTCTGATGAATTAGAAAGCATCTTATATTTAGATGGTCTTCATTTAAAATTTGCACATACAGATCATGATATTACTAGACTCATCCATCTAACCTTCTATGCTTTGACAGGAAAAGTTAAATTAGAAATTTTCTTTAAAAACGATAGACCTTATAAATTTAATCTCCAAGCATTGAATGATAATGGTGATTGGTATGTTTATAAAACAATGAAATCCATTTTTTATAAATTTTGGCAAAAAACTTCTACAAAACACCTTCAAAACCAATTTTCGGCTGAATTCTTACATTCAATCAAATAACTTAGTCTTATTTTTTTGTTAATGCTTTAATGTCTAAAAGTTCGCGCTCAGCACACTGATTAAGCTTAATTTCTAAAGCAGCATATGATTCAATCACCTGACAACCTAATGGTGTTAACACGGTTTTTCCACCGCCTTTCCCGCCAATTGTGGCTTCGAATATAGGCTGATTAAATGTTTTATTCAGAGCATCCAATAAATTCCATGCTTTTTTATAAGGAATGTTTAAAGATTTTGCCGCTGCTGTAATTGAAGAGTGATTTTGTAAAGCTTTTAACAAATCAATTTTCCCCGGTCCAATGGTTACATCATCACCAATATAAATACGTGGACGAACTAGAATTGCTGTTTCTTTTTTCTCAGACATATCAACCTCGTTTTGAATTTATTTTTTTATGTTATACCTTTTATGAAGATTATCAATTATCTATCTCTATGCATTTGATTGTCTTGATACAACAAACTATGATGCTCACAACATCAATGATTAACTGTGGAATAACATGAAAACAAACTTGGTCACGCGCGGCGGCATGGAAATTTTGCAAGAGGAATTGCGCTTTTTATGGCATGAAGAACGCCCTGAAATTACCCAAAAAGTCGCATGGGCAGCGAGTTTGGGCGATCGTAGTGAAAACGCCGATTACAAGGAAAACAAACATAAGTTACGCGGAATTGATCGCAGAATTCATCATTTAACCAAACGTTTAGAAGTGCTTCGCATTGTGGATTATTCCCCTGAACAAGAAGGGAAAATCTATTTTGGTGCTTGGGTTAGATTAAGTGACGAAGATGAAAACGAGTTATTCTTTCGAATTGTTGGCCCTGATGAAATCTATCATAATAGAAAATATACTTCTATCGATTCTCCGATGGCTCGCGCTTGTTTAGGCAAAGAAGATGGCGATGATGTATTAGTTAAAACAGATTTGGGGCAGAAAAATTGGATCATTGAAGAGATCATTTATAACTACAAAACTGACAACTAATTTTATATTTCATAAATGATCATGCTTTTAAATATTGGATAATCCTGTATAAAATGCCTAAATATTAATATTTAGAATTCCTTTAAAATATGAATAAATATTATTACTATCAATTAATTAAAAAATTATAATCATGTGGAATAATAACCTTTGGTTATGATCTACCAACAAAAACTCATTACCGAACTTGATTAAAATCAAGTAGCCTCTGTGTAGTTAAAGCACTGCTGAGTACAGTGCTAATTTTCGGAGGATTCTATGATTCAGTTAAATTCGTATTTAACATTAGTTGCAGCAACCATTGTTCTATTATTGGGCACTATCCTAGTCAGACATATTGGTTTCTTAAGAAATAACCATATTCCTGAAGCTGTTGCTGGTGGTTTCATCGTTGCAATTGGCTTATTAGCTTTATCAGAAACAACGGGCATTAGTTTTGGTTTCGATAGCAGCTTGCAGACAATGCTAATGATTGTATTCTTCACTTCGATCGGTTTAAGTGCGGATTTCTCTCGTTTAATCCAAGGCGGTAAACCCTTAGTCATTTTCGTAATTGCTGTCAGTGCGATGATTGTTGTTCAAAACATCGTTGGCATGGGATTAGCTGTGGCATTGGGACAAAATCCATTCTACGGTTTAATCGCAGGTTCAATCACATTAACAGGCGGACATGGCAATGGCGCAGCTTGGGGAACAGTTTTAGCTGAAAAATATGGTTTAGAAGGCGCTGTAGAATTAGCAATGGCTTGCGCGACATTCGGCTTAGTTTTGGGTGGTTTAATTGGTGGTCCTGTTGCACGTCATTTATTGAAAAAAGTGAAACAACCAAAAAATGATTCTCAATACGAAGTGCAAGAAGCATTTGAAGAGCCAACAGCTAAACGTAAAGTTAATACTGCAAGCATTACAGAAACAGTTGGTATGTTGGCAATCAGCATCAGTGCTGGTAGTTATTTAGATATATTAACGAAAGATACAATCATGCAAATGCCAACATTTGTATGGTGTTTATTCTCAGGCGTTATTTTACGTAACATCATCACTCATATCTTCCGCAAACAAGTTTCTGATGAAACCATCGATGTATTAGGCAACGTTGCATTATCATTCTTCTTAGCAATGGCGTTGATGTCTTTAAAATTGGCACAATTAGCAGGTTTAGCAGCGCCAATCTTGATTATCATTGCAATTCAAACAGTTGTAATGGCATTGTTTGCAATCTATATCACATTCAGAATCATGGGCAGTAACTATGATGCAATTGTAATGAGTGCAGGTCATTGTGGATTTGGCTTAGGTGCAACACCAACAGCAATCGCCAATATGCAAGCTGTGACGAAAGTATTTGGACCTTCACATAAAGCATTCTTAATTGTGCCAATGGTTGGAGCATTCTTCGTAGATATCTCAAACAGTGCTTTGATCAAGATCTTCATTGAAATTGGTTCTAAGTTAGGTGGTTAATCACATCTGAACATTAATATGCGTTAAAATACCCACTTTAGTTTAATCACTTCAGTGGGTTTATGACGCTCCGACATTTAGAAATTTTCTACGCCATCATGTTATGTGGCTCTTTAACCAAAGCAGCAGAAATGCTTTGTATTTCTCAGCCTGCTGCCAGTAAAGCATTAAAACATGCGGAATTACGCTTAGGATTCAGTCTATTTGAGCGCAAAAGTGGTAAATTAATCCCCACAAAAGAAGCCCACATTCTCTTTGAAAAAGCACAATCCATTTACAGTGAACTCGGTCATTTAAAAGAATTGGCTGATAATCTTGCAGCAAATCCTGAAGGAAGATTATCCATTGGCTGTATTCCAAGTTTGGGATTAAGTTTAGTGCCCACAATCACAACACAATTCATTAAAGAAAATCCGTCCATTAAAGTGGACATTAGCACTGATCACACAGAAACCATGTTACAACGCTTAGCAAAATGTGATCTCGATTTTGCCATAACCTTTCAGCATGTAAAAAATCCTAATATTACTGTTGTACCATTAGCCAAAGTACCTTTAGTTTATTTAGATAATGAACCTCATCAATCACCTGTAAAAATTGATGACATTGATTTATCACGTTGGATTCATCCTGGTACAGATTCATTAGCACAATTAATCGTACAACATCGACAATTTCAAGCTTTTAGGTTAAATGTGCAAACCTATTATATGGCAGCAGAGTTTGTAAAATTATCTTTAGGTTGCACAATCAGTGATATATTTTCAGCAGAACAAATCTTGCCTGAATCTATGATTTATCCACTTGAACCTGCTATGTACTTAGATATTTGTTTGTTGCATCGTTCTGATATGACTTTGTCGAAAGCTGCTTATAATTACAAAAAAATTCTCAAAACTTATCTAGAAAAGAAAACCAAAGGACTTAACCAAAAGTTATACCCTAACGAAAACTAATCAATTGTATGAAGCTTGATAATTCGCTCTAATGATCCTCAGTGTTTCAATAAAAGATATGAGGATGTTATGGAGCGGACAATCACCATCATCGGCGGCGGTGTTATTGGTATTTCTTTGGCTTATGCTTTAGTAAAAGCAGGCCAAAAAGTCACCTTAATTGATCAAGAAGATGGCGTTGGTCAAGGTGCTAGCTTTGCCAATGGTGCACAGTTAAGTTATCGTTACGTTTCACCATTGGCTGATAAAGGCGTACCATTACAAGGTCTTCAATGGTTGGGGAAATCTGATTCTCCATTAAATCTACGTTTTCGCTTCACATTGGAACAATGGCAATGGTTGATGCAATTCACATTGGCATGTAATCAAAAAACCAACAAAATTAATGGTGCTCATATCCTTAGGTTATCTTTATTGAGCCAAAGTGTATTAAAAGATTGGCGCGAAAATGACAACTTAGATGATTTCTGTTGGAAAAAATCTGGCAAATTGATCATTCATCGCCATCAATCAGATTTTGATAAAGCTTCCTCTAAAATTGATCCAGAGTTCCAAGAAGTTTTGAATCAAGATCAAATCTTAGAAAAAGAACCTTCATTGAAACATGCTTATGCTGATTTGAAAGGTGCAATTTATGCGCCCAATGATGAAACTGCCGATGCTTATCTTTATTGTGTTGCCCTTTTGAATAAGCTCAAAAAATCCGATCTGTTCACTTTGATGATCAACACAAAAGTGACAGCCATTCATGGCAGCGATGAGATTCACAGCATTACCACAACAAAAGGCACAATGAATGTGCAAGAATTGGTGATTGCATCAGGCAATGGTGCAACTGAATTATTAAATCCGATGGATATCAAATTGCCGATTTATCCGCTCAAAGGTTACAGTTTAACTGTCCCTTTTCCATCAGAAAATGGAATTGTGCCAAATGCAAGCGTGACAGATTATGGACATAAAACTGTGTATGCAAAATTGGGTAATCGTTTAAGAATCGCCGCGATGGTTGATATCGGCTATGATGCATCGATTCGCCAAAATCGTATTGGAGCACTCAAGAAAACTGTCCAATCAACATTCCCTGAATTGCAAGGTATTGATAAAGCTGATGTATGGGCAGGATTGCGCCCTTCAACACCAAAAGGCCCACCAATTTTAGGAAAAACCCGCTATAACAATTTATGGTTGAATGTTGGCCATGGCAGTTTGGGTTTTACCTTAGCAGCAGGCAGCGCAACTGTATTATCTGCGCTCATTTGCCAAAAAAAATCGCCCATTGATTTAACGGGATTAAGCTTACTTTAATCACTTTTGATCCAACACAATCAACAAACCTCTAAGCAGATATTGTAATGATGCAGCATCTGCTTTTGACATAGATTCAATCAAAGAATTTTCAACAGCCAAATGCGTTGGCACAATTTTCTCAATCAATGCTTTGCCTTCAGCGGTTAATTCAACAATTACGCCACGACGATCAGCAGGATCAGGCAATCTGACAATATAACCACTTTTTTCTAATCGATTAATACGATTGGATAATCCGCCTGATGAAATTAATATCACAGCTTGAATCTGCGTTGGCGTTAATTGATGCTTATCTGCTCGCAACAATGCTGCCAACACATCAAACTCACCCACAACGAGATCATATTGCGCTAAATTTTCATCCACTTTTTTACCAATCAATGAACTCAATCGCACAATACGCCCGATAATTTCTGTGCCCGATGTATCTAACGATTCATTAGATCGCTGCCAATCTTGCACAATTTGTTCAATTAAATCTTTAGGTTGCGTTCGTTTTGCCATAAATATTTTCCATAATTGTGCGCGTATCATAACTTAATTATGGCTGCCTAGATATTGATAATCACACAAAAGTATCTTTATCTAAAGATACTTTTAGCGTAAAGTAGCTTCACGTAAAGATACTTTCATCATCAGGAATCAATCATGCAATCGTCTAAAACAGCCATTCGCGGCGCAATGCTCACTTTTACACAAGATCCTTTTTTCCACCCAATGGAAGATTGCTTCACTTATGAATCAGATGCAATCATCGTGATGGATAATGGCAAAATTACCGCTGTAGATAAAGCCGAAAATATTTTGCCAACATTAGGTGAAATGCCAATTACGCGCTATCACGATAGCATTATCACAGCAGGATTCATCGATAGCCATGTGCATTATCCGCAAACAGAAATCATTGCATCTTATGGTGAACAACTGATTGATTGGCTGAATAATTATACTTTCATTGCTGAACAAGGCTTTAAAGATAAAGATCACGCAAAAGAAGTTGCCGAAATTTTCATGAAAGAACAACATCGCAATGGCGTAACAGCTTCAACAATCTTCTGCACTGTGTTTCCGCAATCTGTGGATGCAATTTTTGAAGAAGCTGAAAAATACAACATGCGCATCATGGCAGGTAAAGTTTGTATGGATCGAAATGCGCCAGAAGCATTACTCGATACAGCACAAAAATCATATGATGAATCCAAAGCATTGATTGAAAAATGGCATAAAAAAGGTCGCGCGGAATATGTGATTACACCAAGATTTATCCCAACTTCAACGCATGAACAACTAGAAATGGTGGGAAGCTTGGCACAAGAATTCCCTGATACATTGATTCAATCTCATGTTTCAGAAAATATTGGCGAAATTGCTTGGGTGAAAGAGTTATTCCCAGAAGCCAAAGATTATACAGATGCTTATGATCGTTATGGTTTATTGCGTGATCGCGCAATTTATGGTCATGGCGTTCATTTAACTGAAAGAGAAATGCATGTGATCAGTGAACGTGGCGCAGCTGTTGCTCACTGCCCGACTTCGAACTTCTTTTTAGGTTCTGGCGCATTTAATTTACACAATGCAAAAGCAAATCATCGCCCGATGAAAGTTGGCTTAGGGACAGATTTAGGTGCTGGTACAAGCTTTTCTATCCTACAAACTATGAATGAAGCTTATAAAGCTGCACAAATGAATGGTGCACCTTATTCATCCTTACATACATTTTATCTTGCAACGCGTGGCACTGCAGAAGCTTTATCATTGCAAGATAAAATCGGCTCCATCGCTGTCGGAATGGAAGCAGATTTAACGGTTATCAACCTTAAATCAACGCCAATCATTGATTATAGAATGCGCTATGCCAACAGTTTAGAAGAAGCATTATTCATTCAAATGACTTTAGGCGATGATCGTGCGATTTCAGCAACTTATATTGCAGGAAAACTGGTTCATCAAAAGTAATCTCTATAAAAAAATCCCTAAATATTTGCTTAGGGATTTTTATGCTTATGATGATTAAGAATCTAAGTTCAATACCATTTTTTCTTCTGAGATATCTTCTAGTTCATCGGAAGTGACAAAATAATTATTGGCTTTTTCTTCATCAAAACAGTTTTCCCATTTTGCAATAATAATCGCAGCCAATGCATTACCCACAACATTCAAAGCTGTACGAGCCATATCTAATATACGATCCACGCCCGCAATGAATGCCAATCCTGTCACAGGAATGCCAACACTGCCCAAAGTTGCCAATAACACGACAAACGAAACACCCGGAACGCCTGCAATACCTTTTGAAGTAAGCATTAATGTGAATACTAAAATAATTTCCTGCATGATACTTAATTCAATACCATATAACTGTGCAATAAAAATTGCTGCAATACTTTGATATAACGTTGATCCATCTAGATTAAATGAATAGCCAATCGGTATTACAAAACTTGTGATAGAACTTGGCACGCCATATTGTGTCAATTTATCCATCATTCTTGGTAAGACAGTTTCTGAACTAGCCGTTGAATAAGCGAGTAATAATTCATCTTTCAGCAATTTCATAATCGTAAAGATATTAATCTTAAAGTAGTAAGCAATCCCGCCCAATACAGCAACTGCAAAGAAAGCGATTGCGCCATAAACCAATAAAACTAATTTAATCAACGGATATAAAGATGCAAAACCAAACGTTGCAACCGTCGCACTGATCAAAGCAAATACGCCAATTGGTGCATATAGCATAATCATATTGGTTACTTTGAACATTGTTTCCGAAATACTGTTCAAAACATTCAATAAAGGCTCTTTTTTATCAGCTGATAATGAAGATAATCCCATACCAAAAAGCACAGAGAAAAAGATCACAGGCAGCATATCACCTTCTGCCATTGCAGAGATTACGTTATGCGGTACGATGGATAATAATGTATCAGCAATGCCATGATGGCTCGATTCTATTGCAGCAGTTGTGGCTTGATAAGATGAAATATCAACAGCAGATAATTCCTGCATATTAATACCAACGCCTGGCTGAAATACATTCGCCAAGAAAATACCAAGTACGATGGCTAAAGTTGTCACAACTTCAAAGTAAATAATGGTTTTCAAACCTAATTTACCTAGTTTTTTTGTATCGCCAACACCTGCAATCCCAACGATTAATGTTGAAATAACAATTGGTACAACGATCATCTGAATCATTTTGATAAAGATCTGACCTGCTGGGTTTAATAAATTATCAATCACCCAAGCTTGATTTGTACTGCCATGTAAAATTGAGCCAACCACGATACCAACAACCAAGGCAATCATGATTTGTACGCCCAAACTAAATTTAAACTTACGTGAGTGTAGCGTTGCTTCCATGCTATCTCCTTATTATTTTGAGTATATTTTCAGTGTTTCTCAATATCACACTATGTGATTGTTGCAGCACAATGGCTGTATATTGTTGTGAAACACCCGATAAGTGCTATCTCCAGCACTATAATTGATCCATTTAGGTATCAAGAAGTTCAACACATTAACATTATTTTTTACAAAAATTAACATAAATATTCATTTAAATAAAAAATCACACAACTGAAATTAACTCAAAATATAGATAAATATTCTCTCAGAATCATTAGATTAATCAGTATAATCATCCATGCAATTCTGCTTATTTTAATCTGTGAAATGAGGATAATATGATCAAGCGTTTTAATTTAGGTCCAAGAATGTCAGATGCAGTGACATACAATCAAACGATTTATTACACTTCTGTACCAACAGTGGAAGATAAATGTGCTTATGCGCAAATGAAAAGCATCTTAGAAGACGTTGATGCTGTATTGGCTCAGAATGGTAGTGAAAAAAGTAAAATTTTAGATGTAACAATTTTCCTAGTGGACAACGAAGATTTTGCTGAAATGAACCGTGCTTGGGATGAATGGGTTGATCCAAATAATTCTCCTGTACGTTGCACTGTACAAGCAGGCTTAATGCGCCCTAATTGGAAAATGGAAATCAAAATTATTGCGGCTGTATAAAATGAATATTGAGCAATAGAGATCACTCTATTGCTTTTACTATAAATAACAATAATCATTCTTTCTTAATATTTTATTGAGCCTAAAACGCCACAATTGTATAATGCCGAAACAATATATTTATACTAATTAATATTAACTTTCATATATAACTTTATAGGCTATTGAATACTATGAAGCGTTTTATCTCTATTTTCTTTCTACTGACAAGCTTTATATCCATCAGCTATACAAAAGATCGCTTCCCTATTTTAATGTTAGATGATTGTGTGAGAAAACATGCTCAGCTAACAGATATCAACCAATGTGAGTATAATAATTATCGTGTTGCCAATGAAGCTTTAGGAATTTTCTATCTCAATCTCCAGTACTTTCTGCCTGAAGAACATCACCAAACATTAGAAGCATCACAAACCTATTGGGAAAACTTTGCAGATGCAACTTGTACAGTTTCTGCAGCGCGTTATACAGAATCTGAAGAACAGAATGCAGTAGCTAAAATTCACTGTCTTAATCATAGAATTGAAGAACGAATTGATAACTTAGTATATTTAGTCATGCTTTGGGAAGAAAAACTCGGCAGTTTTCAAGGCGTTTTAGATCGCGCCATGCAACCCAATCAACCCTAAAATACTTGGTAATGACAATATGATTAAAAAACTATGCTTGCTCTTATTATTTGGTATAAATTCGCTAAGCTTTGCACAATATGCTCGCTTTCCTGAAATCGCTTTAGAAAAATGTGAAGAAACTTATATTACTGATCAAACCATTTTAGAATGTGAACAAAATAATGCTGTCCGAGCCAAAGCTACTTTGGATGATTTTTTGCCAAGACTTTATAATTTTCTACCCAAAGAACTTGGTGAAACATCAACAATAGCCCAATTCAATTGGGATAAATTAACTCTCACAGAATGCGAATTAGCTTATGCAATGCATACTGCATCAACAGTTAAAGAGATCAATATTTTGCACTGCATCAATCAAAAATCGTATCGTCGTCTTCAAGATTTAATTTATAGTGTTGTCTTATGGGAAAATACATTAGGACATTTCCAATAATAAAAAATAGCGCTCTTAAAGCGCTATTTTATTTTTCAATTACTGCATTTTTCCAAATCGACCTTGTGAATAATCTAAAGAAGCTTGCATAATTTCTTCTCTAGAATTCATCACAAATGGTCCATATCCAACAACAGGTTCATTGATGGGTTCACCACTGAGATATAAAACAATACTATCTTTCGTAGCTTCTAAAGTGAATTCTTCACCATGTTTATCTAATATAGCCAACTCAGATTCTTGAATGATTTTCTCACCATTTAAGATCACTTCACCATGTAAAACAACTAAGCCAACATAACGATATTGCACAGCTGGCACAGTAATTGCACCACCAGGTTTCAAATGAAAATCCCAAACATCTACAGGAGAAAAAGTTTTGGCGGCGCCTTTTTTTCCATGGTAATCACCTGCAATCACTCGCATAAAACCTAAATTATTGGCTAATTCTATTTTAGGAATCGTGTTAGCTGTAATGGCTTGATAACCCGGTTTGCTCATTTTATCTTTCGCTGGCAAGTTCACCCAAAGCTGAACCATATCCAAAACACCGCCATTTTTAGCAAAGTTCTTAGAATGATATTCTTTATGTAAAATACCTTTAGCAGCTGTCATCCATTGAACATCGCCCGCACCAATTTCTCCGCCTTTACCACTAGAATCATGATGAGCCAATTCACCTTCATAAACAATTGTCACTGTTTCAAAACCACGATGTGGATGTTCGCCAACGCCGCCCGGAGAATTTGTTGGTTTAAATTTCGTTGGTCCTGCTCTATCCAACAATAAAAATGGATTCAATAATTTACCGTGATTATTATATGAAAATAATGAGCGAACTTTAAAACCATCGCCAACCCAGTGAGCTTCAGGAGCTTTATAAATAGCTTTTAATTGTTTCATAAGCTTTTCCTCTATGTATTTAATATGCAACTAAGATAGCATTGAAAAACCAAGAGAAAAAGTAGGCTTCATGGCACAGATTGTTCCTTTATTGAAACAATTGAGTTTAAAAAAATAATATTTAAATTTATATTAGAACAATAAAAAGCTCCCTTTCAGGAGCTTTTAGATCAAATCATATAACTAAAATTTAGCTAATTATTTTTGTGATTTCAAATGTGCATGCAATTCTTGAACTGAATAAACATCCATTGCAAACATACTTTTCACACCTTCACTCACAGCTTCACCACCCGCTAAAGTTGTATATAAAGGCACTCTTAAATTGATTGCTGTACGTCGAATCGCATGACTATCAGCAATCGCTTTAGCATCACTAGAAACAGTATTCACAACCACAGCGATTTCACCATTTTTGATGTAATCCAAAATATGCGGGCGACCTTCTGCCACTTTGTGAATCTTCTGAACATAGAAACCTAATTCAGATAATCTTTCTGCTGTTCCACCTGTTGCACACAATCCATAACCTTGTTCTAAGAAATTACGTGCCATTGTTTCCAAATCAGCTTTATCTTCATCACGAACAGAGATGAATACTTTACCCATTTTTGGAATACGTTCTCCAGCACCCATTTGAGCTTTCAAATATGCTTCTGAGAAAGTTTTACCAACGCCCATTACTTCACCAGTTGAACGCATTTCTGGTCCAAGAATTGTATCAACGCCTGGGAACTTAATAAATGGGAATACAGCTTCTTTCACAGAGTAATAATCAGGAATAATCTCTTCATGGAAGTTTTGATCTTTCAAACTAATGCCGGCCATCGCACGCGCTGCAATTTTCGCTAAAGGTGCACTTGTTGCCTTACTCACAAATGGCACTGTACGAGATGCACGAGGATTCACTTCTAATACATAAACCACATCATCTTGTACTGCAAACTGAACGTTCATCAAACCAATAACATTCAATGCTTTTGCCATTTCTTTAGTTTGGCGGCGGATTTCGTCCTGAATATCTTTGCTCAATGAATAAGGTGGCAATGAACAGCCTGAGTCACCTGAGTGAACACCAGCTTGTTCAACATGCTGCATAATACCGCCGATCACAACTTCATCGCCATCTGATACACAGTCAACATCCACTTCGATTGCATGATTTAAGTAGTAATCCAATAACACAGGACTATCTTCTGAAACTTGTACCGCTTCGTTCATATAACGGCGCAATTCATCATCTGAATGAACGATTTGCATCGCACGGCCGCCCAATACATAAGAAGGACGCACAACCAATGGATAACCGATTTCATTCGCTAATACAATCGCATCTGTTTCATTACGTGCTGTACGATTTGGTGGTTGTTTTAAACCTAAATCATTCAATACTTTTTGGAAGCGTTCACGATCTTCAGCCGCATCAATACTATCTGCCGATGTACCAATAATATTCACACCATTTTCAACCAAAGCATTTGCTAATTTCAAAGGTGTTTGGCCACCGTAATGTACGATTACGCCATAAGGATTTTCAACACGAACAATTTCTAGCACATCTTCCAATGTTAATGGTTCAAAGTACAAACGATCTGATGTATCAAAGTCAGTTGAAACAGTTTCTGGATTACAGTTCACCATGATTGTTTCAAAGCCTGATTCACGCAATGCTAATGAAGCATGAACACAGCAATAATCAAATTCAATACCTTGACCAATACGGTTTGGTCCGCCACCCAAAATCATGATTTTTTTCTTATCACTTGGACGAGCTTCACACTCTTCTTCGTATGTTGAATATAAGTAAGCTGTATCTGTATCAAACTCAGCCGCGCAAGTATCTACACGCTTATAAACTGGGTGCAATTTCAAAGCATAACGCGCTTCACGTACTAATTTTTCTTTGATGTTTAATAACTGAGAAATACGTTTATCAGAGAAACCCTTACGCTTCAAACGGCGGAATGTTGCAAAATCTAAATCAGCTAATGTGCCTGCTGCAATTGCTTTTTCTTCACTCACTAAATCTTCGATTTGCATCATGAACCAAGGATCAATCGCAGAAATGTCAAAGATTTCAGCTTGCGTCATACCAATACGGAAAGCATCTGCCACATACAAAATACGTTCAGGACCAGGATTACCTAATTCACGTTGAATTTCGGCTTTATCAGTCGTGCGAGGATCAAAACCACATAAACCAGTTTCTAAGCCACGCAAAGCTTTTTGCATAGATTCTTGCAATGTACGACCCATTGCCATCACTTCGCCCACAGATTTCATCTGTGTTGTTAAGCGATCATCTGCAGCTGGAAATTTTTCAAATGCAAAACGAGGAATTTTCGTTACAACATAGTCAATTGAAGGTTCAAATGATGCAGGCGTACGACCGTCTGTAATATCATTTTTTAACTCATTCAGTGTGTAGCCAATCGCTAATTTTGCAGCGATTTTTGCAATTGGGAAGCCTGTTGCTTTAGATGCTAATGCTGATGAACGAGAAACACGAGGATTCATTTCGATCACGATCATTTCGCCATTTTCAGGATTTACAGCAAACTGAACGTTTGAACCGCCTGTATCAACACCAATTTCACGCAATACTGCCAAACTTGCATTGCGCATGATTTGATATTCTTTATCCGTTAAAGTTTGCGCAGGTGCTACAGTGATTGAATCGCCTGTGTGAACACCCATTGGATCAAAGTTTTCGATAGAACAGATGATGATAGCGTTGTCTGATTTATCACGCACTACTTCCATTTCATACTCTTTCCAACCCAATACTGATTGTTCAATCAATAATTCATGTGTTGGAGATGCATCAAAACCGCGTTCACAAATGATTAAAAATTCTTCTTTATTATAAGCAATACCACCACCTGAGCCGCCCATTGTGAATGATGGACGAATCAATGTCGGAAAGCCTACTTTAATTTGTGCAGCCAATGCTTCATTCAGGCTATGACAAACATAAGATTCAGGACAACTTAAACCAATTTTTTCCATCGCTTCTTTAAAGCGACCGCGATCTTCTGCTTTATCAATCGCATCTTCTGTTGCACCGATCAATTCAACATTGTACTTTGCCAATACGCCGTTGCGGCTTAGATCTAATGCACAGTTCAATGCGGTTTGACCACCCATTGTTGGAAGGATTGCATCAGGGCGTTCTTTTTTAATAATTTTTTCAACAGTCTGCCATGTGATTGGCTCGATGTAAGTGACATCAGCCATTTCAGGATCAGTCATAATCGTTGCTGGGTTTGAGTTCACCAAAATAACTTTGAATCCTTCTTCACGCAACGCTTTACAAGCTTGAGCACCAGAATAGTCAAATTCACATGCTTGGCCAATCACAATTGGACCTGCACCAATGATTAAAATGGATTTTAAATCTGTACGTTTTGGCATGATATCCTCCTATTTAGCTTGCATGCTGTTGATGAATTGGTCGAACAAATAAGCCACATCATTCGGGCCTGCACTTGCTTCAGGATGTCCTTGGAAAGAGAATGCAACTTGATCTTTCAAGCTAATACCTTGAATGGATTGATCAAACAATGATCTATGTGTAACTTCCACATTGCTTGGTAAACTTGATTCATTGATTTGGAAACCATGATTTTGTGTTGTAATCACAACTCGGCCAGTTTCTAAATCTTGTACTGGGTGGTTTGCACCGTGATGACCAAATGTCATTTTTTCAGTTTTTGCACCCAAAGCCAAACCTAATAATTGGTGACCTAAACAGATACCAAATACTGGTTTTTTAGTCGCTAAAATTTCTTGAATAGCTTTGATTGCATAATCACATGGTTCAGGATCACCAGGGCCATTGGATAAAAATACACCATCTGGATTCATTGCTAAAACTTCGCTTGCTGACGTTTGTGCTGGCACAACTGTCAAGCGGCAACCGCGCTCTGCAAGCATTCTTAAAATATTGCGCTTCACACCAAAGTCATAAGCTACAACATGCAAAGGCTGAGGAATTTCTTTTTTGAAGCCTTCACCTAAATGCCATTCGCCTTCAGTCCATGCATACGATTTTTCGCATGTTACTTCTTTCGCTAAATCCAATCCTGCCATGCTACCGAATGCTTTTGCATCAGCTTGTGCTTTAGCAACATCAACATTTTCACCTGTGATGATACAACCTGCTTGTGAACCTTTTTCACGTAAGATTCTTGTCAATCTACGTGTATCAATGTCTGCAATTGCAACAACATTATGACGCTTTAGATAATCACCTAAACTTTCAGTACTTCGGAAGTTACTAGCCAACAATGGCAAATCACGGATAATTAAACCTGCTGCATAAACAGAATCTGATTCTTCATCTTCTCTATTGGTGCCTGTGTTGCCAATATGAGGATACGTTAATGTGATCATCTGTTTCGCATAGGATGGATCTGTCAAAATTTCTTGGTAGCCAGTCATTGAAGTATTAAAAACTACTTCACCGACTGTTTGTCCTTCTGCGCCGATTGCTGTGCCTTCAAACACACTGCCATCTGCTAAAACTAATACTGCTGGGATTGTCATTTTTCTTTTTCCTATTAATTTCACACGTCATTTTTTTTGGGCAAAAAAAAACACGCCCCTCTCAAAAGTGAGAGTTTTACGTGCTTTGCGACATAGTAACTTCATGTCATAGAAGCGACTTATAATAACGGCTCAGTTAAATTTACACAATATTTTTTTATATTTAATATTGATTAATTTAAATTCCCACCTAAAAAATGGGATAAAAATTTATCTTTTATTTCCCATTTTTACAAAGTGTTAAGGTATAAAAATACCCTGTAAAAACCAGGGCAAAATTTTTTATAATTTTTTTAATTTCTAACGACAATTTGGCGGCATATATCGAACTTTTAGTCCATTAACACCCTGTTCAGTTTCTACCCATACCGAATTTGGCCATTGTGCTCGTGATTTTCTTAAAGCATCATAACCACATGCCCATTCAATGGTGCCATCTTTGAGAAAAGGCGCTATAGGAATTTCAATAGGATGAACCGCAACATTTTCATAAGTCTGTAATCTTGGATCAAAGTAGATGTAGATTACTTTATTATGCAAAGCAATACCTAAAGCACGTTTACCACCCAATTCAACCATTTTTTTCCCTGTTGCACCAAATCTTGTATTGGGGATTTGTAAATCATCAGTATCAGAAGGCAATTGTCCATGTTCTAAATAGTATTCTATAACAGCTAGTTTCATTGGCATTGCCAACTGTAAACCTTCAGCAACATGAACACGCTTTATATAATCTTGATACGATGGAACAGCCATCATGGCAAGAATACCAATAATTGCAACCACAATCATGAGCTCAATTAATGTAAATCCTTTTTTCATTCTCATCGCCTCGTCCATTAAATTATGGTTCTTAATTTAACTAATATAATATTTATAATCTTATAAATAGCGCATATAACTCACAAATGAGTTGATCTAAAACGATCAATATAACACTCATTCAATAATTTTAAATTATTTCCCCCATACATAACTTGTCATCGTTAATGTTTCTAATGCCACATCTTGATTCATAATTTTTAATTCATCAGTATCATCTGTTGCGCCTAAGGCTGATAAAAATGGATAAAAATGATCTGGCGTTGGTGCGGCTAATTTAAAATCTGGGTGTGTTGTTTCCAATGATAATAATCCTGCGATATTTCGAGCTTTTGTTAATTCAGCAACATGCTGATCAAAATTTTTCACCCAAGATGTTGCTTGTTTCTGCATGATCTTTCTTAAATTATGAACAATATTCCCAGAAGCTATAATCAAGATATTTTTATCTCTCAATGATTTCAGCTTCTGCCCTATTTCATAATGATATTGGCTTGATTCATTTCGATTAATGCTCACTTGCAATACAGGAATATCTGCATTTGGAAACAGATGTGATAACACGCCATAATTTCCGTGATCATAACCCCATTCATGATTCAATTCGCCCGAATGATCCAAAGATTCCAACGTTAAATCCCTGATAGATTCAGCATTGATCGCGGGATAAATATATTCATAAATCTCCGCTGGAAAACCATGCATATCGTAAATCATTTTGGGATTATGCTCTTCTGTCACAAATGTGCCATTTGTATACCAATGCGCCGATAACATCACAATGCCATCAACTTTTCCTATTTCTTCACCCAAAGCTCGCCAGCTTTCAGTCCATTGATTGCGCTCAATAATATTCATCGGGCTTCCATGACCAATGAATAAAACCGGTGTTCTTTTCTTTTGTTGCGTCATTTTTTTACTCCAATAAATAATCAATTTATTAAGTAGAATAGCTGAATTACGTACGGATGAAACATTCATTTATAGAACAATCCATTGCACTTCTTTCTATATTGCAGCGTCTATAATTTTTATCCTAAAAGTCATAACAGTTTCTTCATGAATCCTTCAGCATTTTACGGTAAACTGTTGAACACTATTTATAAATCGTTTAAGGAAAGATCATGAGCTACAAGAAAATATCTCTTTCAGTTGCAGCAAGCCTAATTCTTGGAACGTTCGCATCAGCCCAAACAGAATCACAATCTTCGATTGAATTTGCACCCAACTCAATCATTGCTTACTTTGCTGAAGATGGCACTTTATTGCCAACACGCAGTGGCAGTGATTATTATCGTTATTTCAAAGAAATTGTGAGCGGTTGTTATTTAGTACAAGATTTCTATAGCCTCAATGATCAAAAACAAACAGATCCTATCTGTTTTACTAATCCCACTGAATTACAATCATGGTTTCCACAAAGCTTGCAAGGTCCTTTAACTTTTTGGGACGTTCATGGCAATAAAATGCAAGAAGGTTATAGCCAACAAGATGGTGGAAGCTCTGGACATTGGACAACATGGGATGCTGCTGGCAATCCAAGCAATTATGAACTCATTAAAGGTGAAGTCATTGCATCTTACTTCGATGCTGCAGGTACGCGCCAAGCAATGCCAGTTTCTGGTGGCACATTCAGAACAATTCTAGATCAAGATGCTGAAACTGGTGAATATCTTGTTGCTGATTATTTTACAGATAGTCGTACTCGCCAAATGGATCCTGTGATCATTAAACGCGAAGATTTATTGAGTTGGGACATCCAATATCGTAATGGCGTTTACACTTATTACAATGATGAAGGCGATATTGCAACGCTTGAACAATACTATGATGGCAAGTTAAATGGCACTGTAACGAATTGGTACTCAGGCATTTATCCTGCACAAAAATTTGATGAATTACATTTCACAGATGGCCAACAAGATGGATTATATGTTCGTTGGTATTCAAATGGCTATCCTAAAATCAAAGTTTCACTCTTAAATGGTGATATTGAATCCATGGAATGTTGGAACAACGAATTTGAAGCGCTAGATTCAGCCCAATGCCCTGCATTATTTGATGAATATGCTTATGATGCTGAAGCTATTGAAGATCCTGAGTCTATGGATATGATGATCGAAGAAAATGGCACTGAAGATGCACCGATTGAAATCATCATTCCAACAATGGATGAAACTGACGATGAAGATTCAGCTGAAGTTTCAAGCGATAATGCAACTGTCATTTTTCCTCATGATGAAGCAGTTGAAACATCAGAAGAAACTGATTCAGAACCAGAAACTGAAGGTAAACGCTTATTAAAATCCGTTAAAACTATTATGAATGCTCTATAAAAGTTTGATCATTAATATCACTTCCAAAGAAAGTGATATTTAAATAAAGTATTATTTGGTGATTACGAAAAACTAGGTGGCTGTTGAAACAGTTGCCTTTTTTTTGTTATTGGATGTGTAAAAGCTAATTCTGCCGCATGCAAATATAAACGATCCTTACCTTTTAAAGCTTCATCATGGGCATAAAAACGATCACCCAAAATCGGATGGCCAATGCTCATCATGTGCACACGCAATTGATGTGATCTTCCTGTAATCGGCTTCAGCTCAATTAATGTATTCCCTTCATCATCTTCAGATAATACTTTGTAATATGTGAGTGCATCTTTGCCATATTCATAGGAAACCATTTGTTTCGGTCGATTTGGCCAATCGCAAATCAATGGAAAATCAATGCTTCCCTCTTTTTCATCTACAATTCCAAAAACTTTAGCAATATATGTTTTATCCGTTTCACGCTCACGAAATTGGCGCTTTAACTCTCGCTCTGCTTCAATGTGTAACGCAACCACCATTAATCCACTTGTGGCTAAATCTAAGCGATGAACTGTTTCAGCATCAGGAAACTCCCATTGTACGCGCGTCAAAATACTGTCCAATAATTCTGCAGGTTTACCGGGAACAGATAACAAATCATGAGGCTTATTCACGACCATGATGTCTTTATCTTGATATAAAATATCCAACCACGGTGATATGGCAGGATCGTAATAATAATCCATAATTTTTAATCTTTAGATTGCATAGCGGATAAACGAACTTGTGTTTGATATTTTCGATATTCAGAAATAATAAAGATCACAACTGCGATCCAAACAATGATGAAACCTATTAAGCGCATAAAATCCACATGATCATTGAAGAAAACAATGCCATTAATCATCTGTAATGTTGGTGAAACAAATTGCACAATACCAATAAGTGATAATGGAATCTTTTTAGCACCTTCTGAAAACATCAATAATGGAATGGTTGTCATTGCCCCTGATAACAAAAGCAATATCAATGGCAACGTTTTTAATTCTGTAAATATTAATGTGCCTTGGTTAAATTCATATATCAAATAAATACTGGCAAATGGCAACATAAAAAATGTTTCGAAGGCGATACTTGGCAATGTTTTCACAGGATAAGTTTTTTTTAATAATCCATACAATGAAAATGTTGTCGCTAATCCTAATGCCACATAAGGAATTGTTTGACCAACAACTGTTAACCAAATAATACCAATCATAGCAACGCCAACCGCTAATGATTGAGAATGAGATAAGCGCTCTTTAAGAATCAATCGCCCTAAAAAAATACTGAACAAAGGCGTAATAAAATAACCTAAACTCGCATCCACAACACGATTAGCAGTAATTGCCCACAAATATGTCATCCAATTGAAAAACAGCAATTGCGATGTAATAAACAGCACCAATAAAGCTTTGCGTTGCTTTAAAATGGCAAGAATGGATTGCCATTCTCTCAATAAAGTTAAAACTAACACAACAAAAACCACAGACCATACAATGCGCTGTGACATTAATTGTGTAGAACCCAACATTTTCAGTGAATACCAATACAGCGGGAAATTTCCCCACATAAAATAACACGCGAAAGTATATAAAATACCTTTTTTATAGTCGCTTTGATTCACATTGACCAACCTAATCGTTAAATGTTAACTCTGTTTTTCTCGACCAGCCAAGATCGTTTCTAACAAATCAAGATCATATCGCAATTTATTAGCAGTTTCTTCGCTGATTTGTCGTGTTGATTTTAATCTCATCAATTCAGCGCGTTCTGCTCTAATAGCAGCCAAACGGAATCGTAATTCTAATAAATCATAATACTCAGTTTCAGCATCAGAAATACCTAAAGATTGTCGAATACCGCGCGCAACATGATTATGAATATCTGTAATATGTTGTGGATCTAACTTTAACTCATTATTGCTCACCAATCGAGTTTCCAATGTTTGCATGCTCGATAAAGCCACTTGTTGCATTGCCGATTTCGCAACCTTAATCTCTTGCTCTACATCGCTTTCATCCAGTGAAAAGCCTTTGAGTAATAATGGCAAGATAAATACTGCCACTAATAATGAGATGATAATCACGCCAATTGCAATAAAAATCACTTGATAACGAGATGGCACTGAAATAAATGTTGGCGATGTACTGATATACAAAGGAATTGACAGTGCAGCCGCCAATGTAACAGCACCTCGAACGCCAGCAAATGTCATAATTATGAGCTCTCTTGTACTGAAATGCTCAAATACTAAGCCTTTTTTCAAACACAATATTTTACGTAAATGTTTCATTGCCACTAACCACAAGAAACGCACAAGCATCAACATGCCATAAATTGTAAAGATATCGGATATCAAACTGAATAAATTCACGCCATTATCAGCTGCAACACGCTCAATTGAATATTCAATAATGCCCGGAATTTGTAAACCTAACATCAAGAACACAATACCATTCAATAAGTATTCTAAAACTGTCCAAATACTATTTGCCTGAAAGCGCATGGAAATTGAAACTGTACTCATTGTATTACTATAAGTAACTGTCATCCCTGCAACCACAGCAGCTAAAATTCCAGAAGCGCCCAAATGTTCAGCCACAACATAAACTAAAAATGGTAATAACAATAAGAAGATCATCTGAATAGCGCTTTCATCACCTTTTAAGCGCGTTAAAATTCTAATTAAACGAACGTAAATCCATGTCACGCCAAAGCCGATTAAAACACCACCGCCAGCCATCACAACAAAGTTAAAGCCCATTTCAGCATAATCTTTGCTGGTTTTAAAAATCATCGTGCCCATGATAATGGCAACTGCGTATTTTAAGGAAACCAATGCTGAAGCATCATTCAACAATGCTTCCCCTTCTAATATTTTATTAATTTTTTTAGGTAAACGCCCTTTCCCAACTATTCCTGATAATGCCACAGCATCTGTTGGCGATAATACAGCTGCCAATGCAAAGGCAACCGCTAATGGAATATCTGGCATGAGTTTAGGAATAAAAAATCCTAATCCCACAACCGTTGCAAATACTAAAAATAGTGCAAGACTGATGATTTCCCAGCGCGATTCCATGAATTCATGAAATGGCATTCTTCGTCCATCGGCAAACAATAATGGCGGAATGAATAAAAATAAGAAAAGATCAGGATCAAAATCCACATGCAAACCAAATGATGGAAATGCAATCGCAGCACCTAAAACAATTTGTAACAGCGGTAAAGGTACTTTAAAAGGCAATAAGCGTCTGATAACATCTGAAATAGACACCATTGTGATTAAAATTAAAATGATATAGAAGGTCTTCATTGGTCCGTTTTATGTCCGAGCGATCGTATTAAAAACAAAGAATTTATGAAATAACATTCATAAATTCTTCCAAGTATAAGATATATGCAAAGTTTATGAGCAGATTATGCTTATAATTCAGTCAATCCACTCAACTTTTAAAGTTATTTTATATAGTTAAGTGCACTATCTAATGTCTGAGTTGTTAAGAAAAAGTCAGCATCATGAGAAACAAATTCTGAGAATTGAATGCCATGATCTGTTAACAATAATTTTAGACGTTTGAGGGTTTGTTTATAAACCACATAATCATTATCATCACCGCCAAAGATCCCTGCAAAAATATCTTTAGAAGGTACAATGAAAACAACTTCATCACCATTCCATAGCACCAAATGCCCGCTACCCAATACTTGAAATGTTGGTCCCATATCAAAAATGATATGTTTCATCACTTCCCATAAAGGTTCCAAATTAATCTGAATCAATTGTGTTGCATAGAAACTACTGATATCACTCAATGTAATCATGTGCATGTGTGCAATTTTACATTGCAATACGCTTTCGATCATTGGACTTAAAACCTCTGTCACAATGCCTTCTTGAGAAATTGTATTTTCAATATGATTTGCTAATGCTTGATTTTCTTCATTCTTCGGTAGAACTAACAAGGCAGGAAAAATATATAAGGGATCTGGTGATTGCGTATCTTTATTAAATGCATTCACAGAAAACTCACCATCCTTTGCAGTAATTGTCACAATGGATGGTTCAAAATTATTGGGTCTAAAATTAATTTTAGACACTTCCGTCATCTCATGATAAATCGGAAATTTAGGGCGCATGATCTGCGCAACTTGATAGCCAGCACCCACAAATACAACACCTGCATTGGATAATTCAGGATACAACTGTTGAAGCGATGCTGTGACCTTTCGGCTCATCTCTTCAGCAGTTATTTTATCCAAATATGTATTTAATTCTGGGCTCAACTCTGACAATTGCATCATTACTGCAAAATCTAAGTACATCAATTCAGGTTGAGTAGTATTCATGGGTAGCTCCTTTAATTCATCAATGCAAAGCAAAAACTATGGTGCGAGGAAGTTTAACGCGTTCCAGTGGAAAACTTCAACCAACAAATGCGATACCGCCGCAATCACACCATAAATAATCACAATATATGGCATCCATTTTCCGCCCATTGCTCTGAATACAGGTTTTTCTGTGCCCATTTTTTTACGATGAGCAATCACCATCAATCCTGGAATAATCACAGACCAAATCGCCGCAAATAATCCTGCAAAGCCAATCGCCACAATGAATCCGCCCGGTAAACTCATACCTAAAATTGTTGGTGGAATGAATGTGATCACTGCTGTTTTTGCACGCCCTAATCCTGAATCATCAAATTTACATAAGTCAGCAATATAATCGAATAATCCTAAACCTGCGCCCAAGAATGATGTTACTACTGCAAAGAACATAAAGAATTTTAGAATATTTCTAAACATTTCAGTCAAATTCACGGTATTCAATAACCAAACCAACTCACCTTTTGCCTGAGCAACTTCCAAGAACTGAATTCGTGGAATATTCCCCATAATACCGAGCATCCAAACACCATAAAAAATCACTGTTAAAATCATGCCCAATGCAATGGCTAAGCGAATTTTTTTACCACCTTCACGACCATAATATTTCACAAAACTTGGTACGCTAGCATGGAAACAAAATGATGTTAAAAAGAAAGGTAAACTTGCAAAAGCATAAATTGCAAAACTAGGTTCGCCAGATGGTTCAAATAAATTAGGGATAGAAATTGATTTTAATAAACCTGTTAATGCTGCAAACAATGTAATGAACATGGCGATCATTAATATTGTAGAAATCCGATCAACTGCTTTAGCACCCCACCAAACTAAAACTGAGAGAATGACTGCAAAGACCAATCCAGCTGTTGCTTTTGGCATAGAAATATCAAAATTCACTTGCAGTGCATTTTGAATCACAGACCCAGAACCATCCACATACGCATACAAAAGGATATACAACACAAATGCAACAGATAAGCCATTAATGATAGTTGCAAAGTGCCCTAAATTATCTTTCACCAGAGTATGAAAACTTGAGCCTTCTGGATAGCTTAAGTTCACTTCTAATATTTCTTCTGCTGAGTTTTGCATAAAGAATGTGGTGAGTAACATGATAAAAATTGTCCATGTAAACCACATTCCTGCCGATACAATTGGAAGCGTTAGCATACCAGCACCAATCATAGTGCCAGCTGCAATCATCGCACCACCGAGTACAGATGGTTGTCTTGTTTTCATAAGTTTATGTCTCGTTCTGTTTTTGAGCAAAACGATTATTGTACTCATGAAAAATGATAAGACAACATCCAATGAAAATTATGATTTCATCGTACTTTTTGTAGCAGAGCCATAAATAATATATTTATCCAACTCTTTCTTTGGCACGCCCTTCAAATGTTTAATTTCATTTTCAGGCAGCATAATCCCCTTCACATTATTGCGCTTAGCAATATTAGGGTTATAAAACTCAATCAATCGCTGTGGAACATCTGAAGCTTTAATGATTTTATTCAATTTCTCAGGGCTATCAGTTCTCACACGAACCAACTGAGGAATATCATTCTGATGAATACTCGTTAACTTATCACGCTCAGAGATCACTTCAGACAATGCTAATACTTTAGGTATATAAGCTCTTGTTACTTGAGGCAATTCAATGCTCCAATAATCTGTGCCTTTGCCCTTTTGACGATTAGCTTTCATGCTTTTTAAAACTCGGCCTTCACCTGCATTATAAGCAGCCATTGTTAACAGCCAATCACCATCAAACATCTTATTTAAATATTCAAGATAGTCCAAAGCAGCCTTCGTAGAAGCAGCTGGACTATAACGACCATCATAGTTATTATGAACATCAATGCCAAAATGCTTAGCTGTTTGCTTACCAAACTGCCACAAACCAACATATTGACCGTTATTCGAGGCAGCTGGCTTATAACTACTTTCAATTAAAGGAATCATAGCCAATTCTGCTGGCATATCACGCTTTTTAATTTCAGTTAGAATATAACTCATAATCACTAAGCGTTCAGAATCCAAATGATCAAAAATTCTTGGATCGTTCGTAAAGCTCTTAATATGTTTCTGTACTTCTTTATGATTCGTTTCTTTTGCTAGTTGTCTATGCTTAGCAAAATCGTCAATCAACAACTTTTCTGTACGACTATCCGCGCTCTTTTTCGCTACGGAATTTGGTGCTGTATTAGCGCTAGCGCACGCTGAAACAAAGACAGCGGCAACAAAAATAAAGATTAAATAAAAGTAATTTTTAGTTTCTTTTCCATTTAATTCAAACATCTATATCAATGTCCAATCAATTTAAAGCGCACAATTTTATCACACTGAAAAATAATCTCACCAAAAACCCCATCAAAATTTTAAAAGATGCATTATTAAACGTAAAATAAAATATTTATTAAAATAGATAAATACATTAATTAAACAAGCTACTTATTCCATAAATTAAGAAAAATTTATTTTAAATAATTTTTATAATTACCCATTTATGATTAAATTTTTGTAATCTTTCTATGATCAATACATTATTTTAAACTTTCTATTCTTTCTTGATTTTTTAGTTTTATATATTCAACAAATCTGATAGGATCGCACAACTAATAATTTTCAACGAATTTCACTTAAATTTTGAAACTTTGAAGTGATATACGTATAATTACCCTATTTTATGTCATGACTATGAGGCGATATGTCTACAACGGACTCTCCTAAGGTATTGTTAATCAATGGCCCCAACCTGAATATGATTGGTACTAGGGAGCCTCATATCTATGGTTCAACCACACTCGCACAACTAGAAGAGCAGTTAAAAAAAGTAGCAACACAACAAAATTTTGCTCTCACTTGCTTTCAATCTAACATTGAAGGCGAAATCATTACTCAAATTCAACAGGCAAAAGCCGATAATTTTGATGTGATTATCATTAATCCAGGTGCATATACACATACAAGCATTGGAATTCGTGATGCTTTTTTAAGCGTACAGATTCCTTTTATAGAAATCCACATTTCAAACGTGTATGCTCGTGAAAATTTTCGACATCACTCATATTTATCAGATGTTGCTTCAGGAATTCTGGTGGGACATGGTTTATTTGGCTATGAGCTTGCGCTCTATAGAGCCAAAAACATCATCTCATCGAAATAATTAATAACTTTGTCGTAGGAGAATAAAAACTCATGGATATTCGTAAAATTAAAAACTTAATTGACCTAGTAGATGAATCAACAATTTCAGAAATTGAAATCATCGAAGGCGAAGGCTCTATCCGTATTAGCCGTAATACACAAGGCACAGCAGTAGCACATGTTGCTCCAGTTGCTCCTGTATTCAACCCAATGCAACAAATCGTTGCGACAACTGCAGCACCACAAGCGCAAGCTCCTGCTGCGCCAGCTGCACCTGCATTACCAGAAGGTAAAGTGATTCGTTCGCCAATGGTTGGTACGTTCTACACAGCTGCATCTCCAACATCTAAAGCATTCACAGGCGTTGGTGAAACTGTAAATATCGGCGATACAGTTTGTATCGTTGAAGCAATGAAAATGTTTAATCAGATCGAAGCGGAAATCTCAGGAAAAGTTGTATCGATCCTTGTTCAAAATGGTGAGCCAGTGGAATTCGATCAACCGCTCTTCATTCTTGAATAAGATAAGGACCATTCCATGATTAAAAAAATACTAATCGCAAATCGTGGTGAAATTGCACTGCGTATTTTGCGAGCTTGTAAAGAAATGAATATTGAAACTGTTGCGGTTTATTCCACAGCAGATAGAGATTTAAAACATGTGCTTTTAGCAGATGACTCTATCTGTATTGGACCACCACAATCTTTTTCAAGCTACTTAAACATGCCACAATTGATTGCAGCTGCAGAATTAACTGATGCTGATGCAATTCACCCTGGTTATGGTTTCTTAGCAGAAAATGCTGACTTTGCTGAACGTGTTGAAGAATCTGGCTTTGTATTCATCGGTCCACGCGCTGAAACAATTCGCTTAATGGGCGATAAAGTTTCTGCTAAGAAAGCAATGATTGAAGCTGGCGTTCCATGTGTTCCAGGTTCTCCTGGCGCATTGACAGACGATGGCAAAGCTAACTTGAAATTGGGTGAAGAAATTGGTTATCCAGTAATCATCAAGGCTTCAGGCGGCGGCGGCGGTCGTGGTATGCGCGTTGTTCATAAAGCAAGTGACCTATTATCTGCGATTGAATTAACAAAAGCAGAAGCAAGCGCAGCATTTGGCAATCCAATGGTTTACATGGAAAAATTCCTTGAAAAACCTCGCCATGTAGAAATCCAAATTTTGTCTGACGAACATGGCAATGCTGTTTACTTAGGTGAACGTGATTGCTCAATGCAACGTCGTCATCAAAAAGTATTGGAAGAAGCATTGGCACCTGGCATTACAGATGAAGAACGCCGTAGAATCGGTGAATCATGTGTGAATGCGTGTAAACGTATTGGTTATCGTGGTGCTGGTACATTTGAATTCTTGTATGAAAATGGTGAGTTCTACTTCATCGAAATGAATACACGTATTCAAGTTGAGCATCCTGTTTCTGAATTAGTAACAGGCATTGACTTAATCCGTGCACAGATTGATATCGCTAATGGCAAGCCATTAAAATTCACACAAGAAGATATCAAATTCTCTGGTCATGCAATCGAATGCCGTATCAATGCGGAAGATCCCAAGTCTTTCTTACCTTCACCAGGAACAATTACAACATTCGTTCCACCTGGTGGCCCTGGTATTCGCGTAGATACACACATTTATGCTGGCTATAAAGTTCCGCCTTACTATGATTCAATGATTGGTAAAATCATTGCTCACGGTCACACACGTGATATCGCAATTGCTCGCTTACGCACAGCATTGCAAGAAACTGTGATCGAAGGCATCAAGACAAATATCCCATTACATTTGAAGATTTTGAATGATCCAAACTTCATCAAAGGTGGTACGGATATTCACTACTTGGAAAAAATGTTGAAAGAATCTGATTAATTATCCGAATTTTTCTTATACTAAAAAAACCCTGTGAAGAACAGGGTTTTTTATTCAATTTTATTTTTCTTCTGGTATTAACAAATCTGCACGGCAATTTGCAGGCAACCATTTACCTTGCAATTGCCCTGCGCCCTTTTGTGTTGGGTTTCTGCTAGCATTAATTTTATTACATTTCCAACGAATTGAACCGCCTGATTTTACATTAATCGCCACCATAGATAGTGCACCATTATGCTCAGGCACTTCTGTTAATTTAGGATCACTTGGTGCACGAGTATAAGCATTATCACCTGTTACTTTCTGATTATAATAAATAACAATTGCACTTGAGCCTCCTTTACCATCTGATAATGCAACACCATCGACAGCTTGCCCTGTGATTTGATTCGCAGGTGCTAAACCTGCCTCTGCATTACTTTTTGGCCATTTTCCATTTGTAGAGAAAAACTCTGTTGCTGCCATTCTTGCACCAGAAGCTAATGCAATACCTTCTGATACGTATGTTCTACGTGTGTAATCTTGATAAGCTGGCAAAGCCATCATTGATAAAATACCAATGATCGCCACTACAATCATAAGCTCAATCAGTGTGAAACCTTTATTATTTTTCATCTTAACTCCACATAAAATATTTTTAATATTTGTGATAAGTTAATTTTATAAGAATTTTTTAGTAAAATAAAGAAAGTTTATGTAAATATGATTGCCGATTTTATAGATTATAAAAACACAAAGCATTAAATGATTAATCATAAGATTGTATTTATATTTTTTAATATAATATAGCAATCAAACAAAACCAATAAAAAACCAATAAAAAACCAATAAGAATCTTAACTTATTGGTTTTAACACAATATTTTCATACAAAATTATATGAATAGTAGCTACAACATATTCAACTCTAACTTAGCACGCAAAGACATACGTTCTGGCGTCCAGAACGGTTCCCACACTAAATCTACGATACATTCTGTAATCTCAGTTGAAGCCATCACAGCATTCTGAACCCATTCAGGCATTGAACCCGCAACTGGGCAGCCTGGTGCAGTTAATGTCATATCAATTTTAATTTTGAATTGATCTTCCGTTGTGTCTAAAAATTCGATTACATAAATCAAACCTAATTCATAGATATCCACTGGAATTTCTGGATCATAAACACGCTTGATATTCGCAATGATATCTTCAACAATTGCTTCACTTGCCTCAGTTTTTTCAATACCTTCAGCGTAGTAAATTACGGCTTCATTGGGATTTTTTTCTACATCACTCATTCAATAATCCTTACATTACTCTGTTTTAACGGGGTCGTTGTTTTCAGTCAATGCTGCATGAAGCGCATGCCATGATAATGTTGCACATTTAACGCGCGCAGGATATTTCTTAACGCCAGTCAAAATTGCCAAACGACCTAAACCGCTGCTATCAACGTCATCATCAGATGTTACTGCATTATGGAAAAGATGATAAAGCGCTTCAGCTTCTTCAATCGTTTTTCCTTTGACTGCTTCTGTCATCAAAGAACTAGAGGCTGTAGAAATTGCACAACCTTCACCTTTAAATGCCACATCTTGAATCACACCGTTATCATCAACAGTTAAAAATACTTTAATTTGATCACCACACAATGGATTATGCCCACGGGCAGAATGCGTTGCAGGATCAATCACACGAAAATTACGAGGTTTTTTATTGTGATCAAGAATTACTTCTTGGTACAACGCCTGTAAATCTGAATCCATCATTTTGTCTTGCTCATCATATAGGACTAAAAGAGTTCACAATTATACGCCCTTTTTAAATTAACCGCATTAAGAATGCCATTAAATTCTGCTCTATTGAGTATTTATTCGGAATAATTTATCATTGCTAATCCACTTCAACTTAGTTAAAGGTGTATCAATGAGTTCATGGTTCGACCGTCTTAACCCAATGCGTATCAAAAG
>JASLHB010000008.1 GCA_030149965.1 Wohlfahrtiimonas sp.
CCTTGTCTGTCAACTAAACCTTCAAGTTGAGCCATTGCTGATGTTGAAGCAACAAGCCCAGCAATTACTAAAGTAGTTAATTGCTTTTTCATATGTAACCTCCAAATAAGGACCTAAACTAAATAAAAAATGAACACCTAATAATTAAGTGTAAATATATTCAGCGCAAGAATAACACAACTGATGGCAGAATGATACCGCATTTCTAGTGAAAAACATACATTTTTGTGTCAAAAATGAAAATATATTATCCTGAATCATACAAAATTTGATCTTGTCATGACTGGGAAAAATCATTAATTTTATTAAAAATGTTTAAATTCAACCATATATATCGGTTATTGATTTTCTTCTCCTAAACGATAAAGACTGGCATAAATGTTGTTTTTTTCCAACAACTCTGTGTGTGTGCCCATCTCTACAATTTGTCCTGCATCAAAAACAATAATGCGATCTGCCTGTTCAATTGTACTTAAACGATGAGCAATAATAATCATTGTTGTGTTTTCTCTGAGTATTTTAATGCTCTCTTGAATGTTGTATTCACTTTTAGTATCTAGACTGCTGGTTGCTTCATCTAATATTAAAATAGGTGCTTTTTTATAAAGGGCGCGGGCGATAGCGATTCTTTGTCTTTGTCCGCCTGATAATTTGCTACCATTTTCACCCACTTGAGTATTTAGCCCATCTGACATGTTTTCAATGAATTGCCATGCGTTGGCATTTTTAGCTGCCACAATAATGCGATCCCAGTCAGGATTTGGATCACCTAACGCAATATTGTTAGCAATTGTGTCAGAGAAGAGCACTACATGCTGACTTACATAGCTAATATGATGGCGATATTCCTGTAGAGATAAATCAGCTAAATTATATTCATCAATTAGTATTTTTCCATTTGTGGGTGAATAGAAGCCTGCTAATAGGTTGGCAAAAGTGCTTTTTCCACTGCCTGAAGCGCCTACAAGCGCAATTGTTTCTTTAGGATTAATATTTATAGAAAGCTGATTGAAAATATTAGGTAAATCTTCATCATATTTAAAGCTGACCTGATCAAAATGGATATTACCTTTAATGTTTAACGGCAAGTGTTCAGGGTTCTTATGTGATGAAGTATTGCGTTCAATAGGTGCATCAATCAAATTAAAAACGCTTTCAGCACCAGCTAAACCACGCTGTAATGATTCATTTAAACGAGTTAAACGTTTAATAGGATTCAATAAACCAACCATTGCAGCTAGCGTTGCTAAGAATGCGCCAGGTGTTAAGCCATCATCGCTGACTTGTTGAGATGCATAACTAATGACACCTGCGACACAAAATACAATCATTAATTGAACTAATGGGCTTGCGATTTCTGAGGCCACCATGATTTTAACATTGACGCGTTGTAACTGATTATTAGTTTTGTGGAAGCGATTTTTGACAAAATCATAAGCATTGAATAACTTGATTTCTTTATTGCCGCGAATGGTTTCTTCTGTAATGTGATTTAAATGCCCCATATCTTCTTGAGCTTTATGAGACAGCTTACGAAGGCGTTTAGAAACTATGCGTAAAATAATTGCGATAAATGGTGCAATTAAAAACATCACTAAGCTAATTTTCCAGCTGTTATAGAACATAACGCATAATAAACCAATGATTGCGGCAGAGTCTTTGATTAATGTGACCAATGCAAAAGAACTGATGGTTAGTAATTGGTTAACATCGAATGTCAATTTAGATAAGAGAGAACCAGAGCTATTGCGATCATATTCTGCAATTGGCAAAGTAATTAATCGATCAAACATTTGCTGACGCAATGTTTGGATAACTTTTTGTGCCACAAATTGCATGCCAACATTGCCTAGAAATGCAAAAATACTTTTAACTAAGAATATGCCAATGAGTATGAAAGGCATCATTTGTATAAAGCTAGGATCTTTATCAAAAAATCCTTTGTCTAGGATTGGCTTTAGTAAGGCAAATAAACCAGCCTCAAAAACGCCAGACATTGCAATGGCAACTAATGCAAAAATGAGAATGCCACGTCTTTGGCTTGTGTAGGAAAGCAATCTTTTATATAGCTGTAAGCTAGTGGTTTTCATGATCTTTTCGACATAAAAAAGAAATAATTATGCCATATATAGCAAAAGCGCACAGAAAGATTCTTTCTATGCGCTTTTAAATGCGAATTGCTCAGTTGTGATTAGTAGATGATTTCTACGCGACGGTTTTGTGCGCGTGAACCTTCATCAGATCCGCCAACAGCAGGGCGCTCTTTACCATAACTCACAACGCGGATTTGGTTAGGGCTAACACCTTCTGAAGCCATTAAGCTAGAAACTGATTTAGCACGTCTTTCGCCTAAGCCAATGTTGTATTCACGAGAACCGCGATCATCTGTATGGCCTTCTAAAATAATGCCACGAGATGGATTTTTGCGAAGTTCAGCGGCATGGGCGCTTACAACAGCATATGATTCTTGACGTAAACGGTCTGAGTCAAAATCGAAATATAAGATACGATCTTGTGTGCCACGCTTGCCATACATTGAATCATAATAAGTGCTTGCTTGTTCGCCGCCATAGCCTGAGCCATTGCCAAAACCGTTGCCATTACCATAAGCATCAGTATCGCCAGCGCCTGATCCAGACGTGGAAGAACAAGCTGCAACGAGTGCAGAAAGACAAACAATGCTAAGAAGTTTGAAGCTGCGTTTTTTCATAATTTCTCCCAATTTTGAAATTAATCAGTACGTTGATATTGTTAGTTCGA
>JASLHB010000129.1 GCA_030149965.1 Wohlfahrtiimonas sp.
ATTAAATAACATAGGATGATTATCTACATAACTACTCACAAAACGCAGTACTTTTTTCAGAAAGCGATTCTCAACACTATCTACCCCAAAAACCTGATATTCACAAATCGTTGACGTCAAACGATTCTTAAACACATTTTGCTTTAATTGTTGTCCAACAAGTATCTTTCCTTTTACACGTCCATTTAGGTTCTCCTGTACCTTATAATACGACTTCTTTAATCCTTTTCGGACAATCTTCTTAAGCA
This sequence comes from Wohlfahrtiimonas sp., assembly GCA_030149965.1. Taxonomy (GTDB): domain Bacteria; phylum Pseudomonadota; class Gammaproteobacteria; order Cardiobacteriales; family Wohlfahrtiimonadaceae; genus Wohlfahrtiimonas. The sequence goes on from JASLHB010000129.1 coordinate 249, forward strand.
ACTGTAAGAACTGAACAATTAGAAAAGGAGTCAACTGATCTTGATGCTGTTCTATAGGTATTCTTTTTTCATCCCAGTAGATTGTCACAATATCTTTCAAGTACTTCTCTTCTACCTGTCCAGAGTACACCTCTAAGAGCATCTTAAGAAAGTCTATTTCTCTATAATTCGTTTTAGAATCTTTACCTCTTTCTCCAACTTCTTTCTCTACTTCATCTTCCTTATCTGATATAGTAGATTGATCATCTTCATCAATATCTAATAATTCTTTAAAGACATCAGTAACAACCTTATTAATCTTTGGTTCTACATGAATAAACTTCTCATCTTCTATAAGCCAATCTAAACCTATATAGTAGTCCGCCTGAAAAGTATAAGTTTCCTCATCTTTTTTATCAATAATATAAGGGTAAACCTCTTTGCCTCTACTATCTCGTAAAAAGCGTAGTGGTTTAGAAGGTATAGAAACAAACCAGTCATTCTCCTGATCAACAGAATCAGATTCTATCACATCAAGTCTCTTAATTTCTAAAGCACTATGTTCTTTTAACAAAAGCCTCATACACTATATATCTTCTTTCGATTCTATTTGCAGGGCTTCTACTTCTTGTTCTATACCTTTACCTATTAAGATACCATCTTTAATATACTCTTTTAAGATTGGTTTTATCTCATATTCTAAGCGTATTGTCATAGAACCACCTTCTACTGATTTATCAATAAAGTATGAATGTCCTAATGCTACATCTTTAGGATCGAACTCACTTGACAAGTAAGGAGATCTTGTCACATACTCATCTGTAGTAAATAACTCTTTCACTGCATTAAACAAATCACTGTCAAAAGTAATTGAACTATCCCCACTTAAATCTTGAGGCAAAACATCCACAAAAGCAAATCGTCTACGTATCGCATAATCTATATGCCCTACACTTCTATCTGCTGTATTCATTGTTCCTATAATATAAAGATTAGGTGGTAATATAATCTTATCTGACTCAGTCTTAGAATACATCCCTTCTATTCCTTTTCCTCTATATTCTAAAGCATAAATCAACTCCCCCAATACAGAAGATAGATTAGCTCTATTTATTTCATCAATAACCATAACATAATTCTGTAGTTCTTCTTTTTCTATAGAATTACCTGTAATATTTAAAGGATTTCGTTCTATATAATCACAGAATTTTTGAAGTATTACAACATAATAACTTGCATGTTGGCGTGCAGAACCAGATAGACTCATATTCTTCTTGATATCTTGTCTATTTCTATTACCTGCTAAATAAGCATTCACTATATCTCTATGATGCATTCTATGTGCTTGTCCTTGCCAAACATGGCCTTTATATAAAAAAGAATCTTCATCAAAATCAACAATATCTACAGCTTTTGTAAGATTAATCGTTTTATCATCATTTAACTCTAATTCCAATTCTAACTTAAAAGCTTCATATCCTGCGAAAACTGCTCTTTCATGCGAAATTTCCTCTCCTTTTTTCTGACTATTCCTATAGTTTTCTAATGCTTGATTGGCGAACTCAGCTATCCCCCTATCTACTACCTGATATTCTATACCATTCTCATTTGGTATAGTAGCTATCCCCCTAACAAAGTCTTCATACGTATAGCTTGGATGAAATTGAACAATCTTAAACTGTTTATGATTAGTTAACTCTTCTACATCACTCACGCCAATCATCTCCTTAGCTATTAACTTAGCTTCTCTCGTCTTCCCAGTACCTGGAGGTCCTTGAAGAATGATTTGTTTTTTATATTCTAATAATCTAACTTTTTCTTTCATTGCTCGCTTATCTTTTCTATAAAACTCTATAGTGTAATCATATAGCTCATTTAAGTAACTAATTGCATTTTCAATCGCATCAGCATCATCTAGACTGATTTTTTTTACATGAGAGATACATTTACCCCATTTACCCCGTTTTTTCCATCTTAAAAAATCAGGAAGAGAATCAATTAATGACCTAAAATACTGTGCAGTTTTTTTACTTTTTTCAAAATGCAAATCGATATTAATCTGTTTTTGTTCTATAATTAATTCATAGTGTATTTCTTCCGAATTAAAATTACCCTCAGAATCTGCTATCCAAAACCAATCTTTTTTTTCTTTTACTATTTGAAAAGGCAAATTTTCATCTGCTAAATACTTTTTGAATGATTCCGTAAAATCTTTAAACTTATTGGGCTTAGACATCCACTTTTCTTTTTGATTATATAAAATTTTAGCTATTAGTATTGTACGATTATCTAATACTTTTAGAGTAGGTATTTCAGAAAAACATGATTTTAACCCA
>JASLHB010000083.1 GCA_030149965.1 Wohlfahrtiimonas sp.
TGTTATGATTGATCCTTGAAATTTTAACTCATTTGGACAATACATGACGACTATAATTTTGGATGCCCAACATGTTGGAAAAGCTGTAGAAACAACAGAAAAATTAACAATCTTGCAGGATATTTCATTTCAATTAAACGAAGGTGATAGCCTTGCTATTATCGGTAGTTCGGGCTCAGGTAAATCCACGTTATTGGGATTATTGGCAGGATTAGATCCGCCAACGGAAGGCGAGATTTTATTGGCAGGCAAGCCATTAAGCCAAATGAGTGAAGATCAGCGCGCATCCTTAAGAGCCGAACATGTTGGTTTTGTGTTTCAATCATTCCAATTATTAGAATCCTTAACTGCCGTTGAAAACGTCATGTTGCCTTTGGAATTAGAAGGCAAAAAGAACGCAAGAGAACGCGCGATGGAATTGTTACAGCGTGTTGGATTAGGCGAGCGCACGCATCATTATCCTAAACAATTATCAGGTGGTGAACAGCAGCGCGTTGCGATTGCGCGTGCTTTTGCATCGAATCCTACAATCTTATTTGCAGATGAGCCAACAGGCAACTTAGATACCAAAACAGGCGAATCTATCATTGAATTACTCTTTCAATTAAATACGGAAGAGAAAACAACATTAGTTTTAGTAACGCACGAAGCACGATTGGCAGAGCGCTGTCAGCATCGTATTCAGATCGAAGCCGGCCGATTAGTGTTGCAGGATTTCAATCATGAATAAGTTATCCTTAACGCAATTGGCAGGATTAGCTTTTAAGCAATTGATTCGAGAAATCCGTGCGGGTGAGCTTAGAATTTTGCTTGTGGCTTTGTTGATCACAGTGATGATCAGCACAGCGATCGGTTATTTTAGTACACGATTACATGCTTCAATGGAAGCGCGTGCAGGTGAGTTTTTAGCAGCTGATTTAGTGCTAAGAAGCAATGAAGATGCGACAGATGCACAGCTAAAATTAGCTAAAGATTTAGGGTTGAATCACGCGAAAACTGTGAATTTTTCCACAGTCATTTTAAATGGCGATGATCTCCAGTTGGCTGCAGTGAAAGCAGCGGATAGCAATTATCCTTTGCGCGGGCAATTGAAAATTCAGGATGATTTAGAAACACCTGAATACGCAACGAATGAAGGGCCAAAGCAAGGCGAAGTTTGGGTGGAATCGCGATTGTTGTATGGTTTGAATTTAAATATAGGTGATTCTGTGGATGTGGGCAAATTACCACTAAAGATCACAAAAATCATTACATACGCGCCAGATCGCTCTGCAAATTTCTATAGTTTTAATCCTTTTGCATTGATGAATCGAGCGGATTTAGACGCAACAGGCGCAGTGCAAAAAGGTAGCCGCGTGACTTATCGCAATTTATGGTCAGGTGAAATGGATGCAATTAAACAGTTGCAACCTGCATTAAAGAAAACGTTAGAGCCGAATCAAAAGATATTAACGATTGATGATGGTAGCGAGCAGGTTGGCAATGCATTGAACCGTGCACAGAATTACTTAAATCTTGCAAGTTTGGTCGGGATTTTGCTAGCAAGCGTTGCGATTGCATTATCTGCGAATCAGTTTGCCAATAATCGTTACGATGCGAGTGCATTATTGCGTTCTTTAGGGATGCAACAAAAGCATGTACTTTGGTTATATGGTTTTGAATTGCTATATGTGAGCGCGATCGGTGCAATCATAGGCGCATTGTTAGGTTGGTTGGCTCAGTTGGGATTATTTGCATTGTTACAGGATTTGATTAGTGCGGAATTACCATCGGGCGGAATCATGCCAGCATTGGCAGGGGTTGCAACAGGCTTTACAGTATTGATCGGCTTTGCATTACCACCATTGGCAGCATTGGGCAGAACACCGCCACTTCGCGTATTGCGTGAGGACTTATTGCCAACGCCGCTCAAAAACTTTGTGGTTTATGGCATTGCGATTGTGGCGCTATTTTTGATCATGTGGCAATTGAGTTTAAACATCAGTTTAACGTTAGCATTATTGGGCGGTGCTATTGCAATGGTGGCGTTATTAAGTTTTATTTTATATGTTTCAGTGAAATTTTTGCGTAGGGCATTATCTCGTTCATCCTTTGTATGGCGCATGGCTTTGGGGCAAACGTTGCGTTATCCAGTCAAATCCATGGGACAAATCGTGGCTTTTGGCATCATCTTGATGACGATGGCATTGGTGTTAATGTTGCGTGGCGAATTGTTGCAAACATGGCGAGATCAATTGCCACAAGATGCACCGAACTATTTCGCAATGAACATCACGGAAGATGAAAAGGATAGCTTTAAAGATAAAGTGGCAGAATTATCACCAAATATCTCGCCATTTTATCCGATGGTTGCAGGGCGATTGACAGAAGTGAATGGTGTTTCTGTCCGTAAAATGAAGTTAGATAATGAGCGTGCGAAAAACTCTATTAATCGTGATCTCAATTTAACTTGGAGCGCAGATTTACTAAATGAAAATAAACTCATCGAAGGGCAATGGTGGCAGGACAATGATGCTGATATTAGCGTTTCGATGGAGGATGATTTAGCCAAAGGCTTGAATGCTAAATTGGGTGATGATGTGACATTTGTGATAGCGGGTGAAAGTTATAAAGCTAAAATTACCAGCATTCGTACTGTAAATTGGGATACAGTACAGCCGAATTTCTTTGTGATCTTTAATCCTAATTCGATTCAAGATGCACCTGTGACTTATTTAACAAGCTTTTATTTACCAGAAAATATGCAAAAAGAGCTGATCACATTGGCGAGAGAATTCCCAACGATTACATTATTGGATTTAATGGCGATCGTGAATCAATTGAATGAGATTTTGCAGCAAGTGACTTTAGCGGTGGAATACATTTTAGCGCTAGTTCTGATTGCAGGATTAATTGTATTGATCGCAGGTTTACAAGCAACATTGAGTGATCGATTGCGCCAAGGGGCGATTTTGCGAGTGTTGGGTGCACATCGAAAAATGCTGTTCAAAAGCCAATTGATCGAATTTGCCTTGATGGGCGGATTGGCAGGATTATTGGCTATGATCGGCAGTGAATTCATCAGCTTCTTGCTGTATCGCTCTGTATTGAATTTGGAGTGGCAATGGCATCCTTGGTTATTGTTATTACCAGTCATAGGTGCAATTTTGATCGCAATCATGGGAATATTGGGCACGAAAAAAGTTGTTTCTGTTAGTCCGCTATTGGTACTGCGAGGATAATGTTTATCTGTGTTACTCCATGACAATTGACTGCAGGAGGAATAATGTTCATTAAAATAATTCAAATTTTGAAATGGCTATTTTTACTATTTATCTTAATCTCTGTGATTACGACAATCATCACATTAGTTTTCAACGATTTCAAACCCAATGAAATGTATATGGGGAAAAAACGCCCGCCGATTAATCGAGATGTAAAAACCCATTTAGATGAAATTGTAGAGCCTTATTTACTAGAACATCCCAATGGCACAGGTTTATATTTGTTGGATGATAATCTCGAAGCTTATGCAGATCGTATTTTGCTGGCACGTAGTGCAGAGCGAACCTTGGATTTACAATATTACATTTGGCACGATGATTTAACAGGCAATATGCTGGGGCGAGAATTGCTAGCAGCAGCGGATCGTGGCGTGTTTATTCGTATTTTATTGGATGATATGAATACTGTGGAAAAAGACATTGTATTATCAGGTTTAGCGCAACATCCTCATGTAGAAATTCGCTTATTTAATCCGATTTATAGTCGTCGTAATTTTGTGACAAGAACTGTGGAAATGTTGTTTCGTGGCTTGAGTTTGAATCGTCGAATGCACAATAAATCTATGATTGCAGATAGTCAAATGGCGATCATCGGTGGTCGTAATATTGGGAATGAATACTTTGATGCTGATCCCAATACTAATTTTTTAGATGTGGATTTGCTATTAGTGGGCAAAGCTGTGAAAGAAGCTGAAGATATTTTTGAATCATTTTGGGATAGCCAAGCCTCCATTCCTGCCAAACAAGTGAAATTTGGTCATAAAGATGCGTTAACACAATTGCGAGAAACATCTTTAACAATGAATGAAACAGAGCAACAGTTATTAAATGCTTATAAAAAAGCATTAGTGAATCACTTCACAATTTCAGATGTAATGAGTAAAAAGAGTCGATTTTTTTGGAATGATAATGTTCATGTTTTATCTGATCCACCTGAAAAGGTATTCGGTGATAAAGAGCAAGAATGGCTGATTACAGAAGTTTTACCAAAAGCATGGGAGCAAACGAAAAAATCTTTATATCTTGTTTCGCCTTATTTTGTCCCAGGTGAAGAAGGCACGAAAGGATTGGCTAGATTAAGTGAAGCAAATAAAACAATTGTTATTTTAACAAATTCATTGGCAGCCAATGATGTGCCAATGGTTCATGCTGGTTATGCGCCTTATAGAGAGAAATTATTGAAAAGTGGCGTGAAATTATATGAACTCATGCCATTCAACGTGAATTATAAATTATCCAAAGATTGGAAAATTGGCGCAAGTGGTGCAAGTTTACATACGAAAGCTTTTATTATTGATGAATCTAAAGGATTCATTGGTTCATTTAATTTAGATCCTCGTTCAGCACGCTTAAATACGGAAATGGGTGTTTTCTTTGAAAGTCCAGAAATTTCTCATCAACTGATGAAACGATATCAAAGTGTAATGATGAGTGATGCTAGTTATGAAGTGGTTTGGCGAGATCATCAAATGGTTTGGATGGACAATAGTCATGGTGAATCTAAAGAGTGGCATAGAGATCCCGAAACTAGTTGGATGACTCGAATGATTGTTAAAATTGTTTCATGGCTACCGATAGAATCTCAATTATAAATATGAATATATACAGCCTCAGTTCTAATTGAATCATTTGATAATTAAAAGAAATGTTCCATTTAAAATCGGAGTATTTTTTATTATTATATTTGTGTTAGCATGATCGGTTCGAGAGAAAGTATTTTTAACAGAGGAGGGGAATATGAGACATATCAAGAAGATTGGATATTTGTCTCTTTTGGGGATGTTGCCGTTTGTCAGTCATGCTGATGAAGGTGAAAAAATTTACCTAAAAGGTGGTGAAAAGCCACAAGCACTTGCTTGTATTACATGTCATGGTGCAGAAGGTCACGGTTTAGCTGTTGCTGGTTATCCTGATATTACAGGAATGTCGCCTGAATATTTATCAAAACAATTACATGATTTCCAAGATGGCTTGAGAACTCATGCAATTATGGATGGTATCGCTGGTAACTTAGATGATGATGAAATTGATGCGGTAACAATGTATATGGCGGAGCTTCCTGTAAAGGATGTGCCGACAATTACAAGAGCAGCGGCACCAACAGATTTAGGCAGCCAATTAGCTTTACGTGGCGATTGGAATCGTAATATTCCAGAATGTGTTGCTTGTCATGGTCCTGGCGGTGTTGGCGTTGGTGATTCATTTCCTAAGTTAGCAGGTCAAAGTTCTATTTACATCGTGAATCAAATCACAGCATGGAAAAATGGTACGCGTAAAAATGACCAAGCTGACTTGATGGGGCACATTGCAAAATCTTTAACAGATGAAGAAGCAAAAGCAGTGGCTGCGTATTTTGAATCTATTGGCCAGCAGGGAGAATAATCATGAAAAAGATTTTAGTTACATCTCTTGTGGCTGCTCTTTGTTCTTCTGTAGCAGTTGCAGAAAATCCAATTAAAATGGATGATCAATCACAATTATCTAACATTAAAGCGATCGATGAAGCAACTCAATATCATCAGCCGCCGTTAGAAAAAGATTTACCTGATAATGCTTATGGTGAGATGGTTAAAAAAGGTCATGCGATTTTCGTTGATACTAGAAACCAATTACCAGAATACGTTGGTAACGGTATGAACTGTGTGAACTGTCACATGGATCAAGGTCGTTTAGCAAATGCAGCACCATTATGGGGCGCATATCCTATGTATCCTGCTTACCGTAGCAAGAATAACAAAGTGAATACTTATGCAGAACGTATTCAAGGTTGTTTCCAATTCAGTATGGACGGTAAACCACCAGCAGCAGATAGTGAAGCAATGACAGCATTGATCACATATTCTTACTGGTTAGCAACGAATGCACCAATGGGTGTTTCATTGCCTGGTCGAGCTTATCCTTCAGTTAAACAACCAGAAGGTGGTTATAGTCTTGAGCGTGGTGCAAAAGTTTATGCTGAAAACTGTTCATTCTGTCATGGTAATGATGGTTTAGGTCAGAAAGTTGCAGAAAACTATGTGTTCCCACCATTATGGGGTAAAGACTCATTTAACTGGGGCGCTGGTATGCACCGCATCAATACAGCGGCTGACTTTATCAAGGCAAATATGCCATTAGGTAAAGGTGGTTCTTTAACTGATCAAGAAGCTTGGGATGTTGCAGCATTTATGAATAGCCATGAACGCCCACAAGATCCACGTTTAGTTGATGGTTCAGTTGAAAAAACTTATGAAAAATACCATGCAAACGATGGTGTTAACCTTTACGGTAAAGAAGTGAACGGTAAGATTTTAGGCCAAGGCGTAAAATAATCCTTTCATTATCAATATTTAGTTAGCAAGAAGCCCCAAATTTGTATTTGGGGCTTTTTTATTTGCGCTCATAAAGTTACCGTTTTGGATCGAAAAACTTCACTTTTGGTTAACTAAAATATACTAAATATGACATAACTCATAAAAATAACCATATACAGTTATATATATGTAATTTTATATTTACATGTAAGGATTTGTTAAATAAAATACGTTCCATAGAGTTAAATTTTTTACACTGAGATGAATTTAATATGAAAGCTAAAAAAGATAAAACACAAATCTTTAGAAAAAAGTTCTCACAAAAGGATCACGAGTGCTTGCAATCATATTTTAATTTGGCTGAAACAGTTGCAGACTTGGTTGGCCCTCATTGTGAAGTGGTGATTCACTCTTTTGAAAACATTGATCAGTCTGTTGTGAAAATCATTAATGGTCATCATACAGGTAGAGATTTGAATTCTCCAGTGACAGATTTAGGTTTAAAAATGTTACGTCTTTATGAGCAAACTGGCGAATGTGTTTCTAAGAGTTACTTTACAAATGCTAAAAATGGCGGGTTGATGAAATCGACAACGTGTATTTTGAAAAATTCTTCAGATGAAGCAATTGGTATGTTCTGTGTCAACATTAACTTATCAGTGCCATTTCCTGAATTGATTCAAACATTGATGCCAATTAATGATCAAGCAGCAGTTGTGATTAATCAAGCAGAGAATTTTGGTGCAAATGCGAAAGAAGTGATTGAAAAAGCAATTGTACAAGCAGAGCAAGAAGTTGATGCGATGCAAATAGGTTTAAAAAATAGAAACAAAAATATTATTCGAGTATTACATGACAACGGTATTTTTGAGTTGAAAGAGGCAACCATCATCGTTGCAGAATCATTAAAAATTACACGACATGCAGTTTATAAGAATATTAGACAATTTCTAAATGAAGCAAAACTTTGAATAATTAGATCAGCAGCATTGATCAAGAATAACCTTAATACTAAGGAGCTTTTATGAACGATACATTGAATCCAACCACAGTCGTAGAGTCCACGGCGACTTCACGCGCAAAATGGACAAGTTCTGACACAACTTGGATGCTCAGCCTTTATGGTACAGCAATCGGTGCTGGGGTTTTATTCTTGCCGATTAAAGCAGGTTCTGGCGGTTTAATTCCATTGTTATTTGTATTACTTTTCTCTTTCCCAATGGCATATTTAGCACATCGTGGATTATGTCGTTTCATCTTAGCTGGTAGCAGTAAAGAAGGTGATATCACTGTTACAACAGAAGAGTTTTTTGGTCCAACAGCTGGTAATGTGATTACATTTTTATACTTTTTAATCATCTTTCCAATCTTATTGATATATAGCGTCGGTTTAACCAATACAACTCTGAGTTTTATGGAAAACCAATTACATTTGATTAGTGCAACAGCGGCTAGTTCAATTGCATTGAAATCAATAGTATCTTTAGTGATTGTGAGTGGCTTAATGTTGATCATCAACTTTGGTCAGGAAATGACACTTAAAGTAATGTCTTACTTAGTTTATCCATTTATCTTAGTTTTAATGTTTATCGCACTTTGGATGTCACAATATTGGTCAACATCAATCTTCTCAACTTGGTCAACGGAAGATACAGTTATGGGAACATTAGGTAATATTTGGTTGATTATTCCAGTAATGGTTTTTGCCTTCAACCATTCACCAATCATCTCATCATTGGCTGTTGCGAAGAAAAAAGAATCTGAAGAAGTTGCTGAAGTTAAATGTTCTCGCATCATCAAATACGCAAATATTTTAATGGTTGTAACGGTAATGTTCTTCGTAGTGAGCTGTGCATTAGCATTATCACCAGAACAATTGTCACAAGCTGCAGAAGAAAACTTACCAATCTTGTCTTATGTGGCTAATCATTTCGGAACACCTTTCTTCTCAATCTTAGCGCCAATCGTAGCATTTGTTGCAATGTCTAAATCATTCTTCGGTCATTACTTAGGTGCAAAAGAAGGTTTTGATGGCTTAGTAACAAGAGGCGCAAAAGCAATGGGTAAAGCACCTTCCAGCAAAACAGTTAATAAAATTACATTTGTATTCATCTTCATCACTTGTTGGGTAATCGCGATTCTCTCTCCAAACGTATTAGATTTAATTGAAACTTTAGTAGGTCCAATCATTGCATCAATCTTGTTCTTATTACCAATGTATGCGATTAGCCGAGTACCAGCATTAGCGAAATACAAAGGTCAAGTTAGCAATATCTTCGTAACAGTTCTAGGTTTAATTGCAATCTCAGCAATCGTATTCAGCTTAGTCAACATGGCAATTGCAGGTTAATCGAAACATTCAGATATATTTCAAGACATAAAAAATGGAGGCTAGTTTTAAAACACTAGCCTCTCAAATAAAAATAGGAGATTCCTCTATGATCAGCACCTTCGAAATCTACAAAATTGGTATTGGCCCTTCAAGTTCGCACACAGTTGGCCCAATGAAAGCAGCTAAATCTTTTACGAATGAATTGATTGACCAATCATTAATTGAAAGCACTACAAGCATTGTTGTTGATTTATATGGAGCATTATCATTAACAGGTAAAGGGCATTTAACAGATACAGCGATTATTCTGGGCTTAGCTGGCAATGATCCAGCAACTGTAGAGATTGAAAAAATCCCTGAGTTTATGACTAGATTGGAAAGAACTAATAGATTACCAATGATGGAAAATAAATATTGTGTTGATTTTCCATTAGAAACTAGCATGAATTTTCATACAGAGTTTTTACCATTACATGAAAATGGCATGAGAATTAGAGCCTATCGTGATGACGAAGTATTATTAAGTAAAACATATTATTCAATTGGTGGCGGTACAATCGTTGATGAAGAAAGCTTTGGTCAAAAAGCAACGTCAACTGTTGAAGTACCATATCCATTCACTAGCGCGGATGAGTTAACGCAACAAAGCAAAGAAAATTCGTTATCGATTTCAGGCTTAATGTTGAAAAATGAATTATGTATGCATTCAATGGAAGAGATTCAAGAGCACTTTGAGCATGTTATCAAAGTGATGAAAGAAGGCATTGAGCGTGGCATGAAAACAGAAGGATTGTTACCAGGTGAATTTAAAGTACCTCGTAGAGCGCCAGATTTATATCGTTCAATTTCTGCACAAGACAAATTATCCAATGATCCGATGGCGACAATGGATTGGGTGAATATGTATGCATTTGCAGTGAATGAAGAAAATGCAGCAGGTGGACGAGTTGTCACAGCACCAACGAATGGTGCTTGCGGTATCATTCCAGCAGTATTGGCATATTATGATAAATTTGTAGAGCCATTAACTTTTGATGCATATTTGAAATTCTATCTTGCTAGCTCGGCTGTTGCGATTTTATATAAATTGAATGCTTCGATTTCTGGTGCTGAAGTTGGTTGTCAAGGTGAAGTGGGTGTTGCATGTTCAATGGCTGCAGCGGGTTTGGCAGAATTGATGGGCGGTAGCTCAACCCAAGTTTGTATGGCTGCTGAAATTGGTATGGAGCATAATCTAGGTCTAACTTGTGATCCAATTGGTGGGCAAGTTCAAGTACCTTGTATTGAACGTAATGCAATTGGTGCAGTGAAAGCAATCAATGCAGCGCGTATGGCATTACATCGCAATAGTACGCCAACAGTTTCATTGGATAAAGTTATTCAAACAATGTATGAAACTGGTAAAGATATGCACTGCAAATACCGTGAAACATCACAAGGTGGCTTAGCTGCAGTGATTACAAGATGCAGTTAATATTATTCCCCCGAATAATATTAGGTGTAAAGTGAAAACCCCATCATCCCCCGATGGGGTTTTTTTATGGATTGTTATCGCCTAAGCTGATGGAGCAGTGACTGTAATTATTTGTGATTGATTCAAACCTTCTAGAATAATGTCAGCTTGTACAGTCACTTCAACTTTTAAGGCATGTTGGCATTCAATGGCAATTGCTTGGGTGAAATATTCTAAATCCCTTACAGTTTTATGGCCAATGAATGCTTTGATATATTTCTCTAAAGAAAATAATTCTAATAATACTTGATCGGCTATATAACTAATGCTAATCGTTGAACCAGCTTTAGGATTTTGACTCGCTTGGCATAAAATTGGGAGTTGAATCACATGCTTTACAGCTGTTTTTAATTCAGGATATTGATTGCGGATTAAATCAATAGGGAAATCATGGTGCGCGGAAGCATACTGTAAAATTACAGTATCAATCATAGGTTTTTTCATAATCATTCAATATTATTTAATGAGTGGATAAAATCGTAGAATTGTTATTTTTAGGTTTTGCAATGAATACTTTGCTGATGATGGTTGAGGCAATAAGCATCTTTGCAATAATATCTGCAAAAATAATTTCAGCCATCATTGGTAATTCAAAAATCCCATAAAAGGCAATGAATGTGAACAATGTACTATCAATAGGAATGCTTGCTGTATTGCTTGCTAATACGCGAATATGCCAAGAATGTTGTTTGAGTTTCTCAAATACGCCAGTATTCATTAATTCACTGAACAAAATGGCAAGAAATGAAGCCAATAAAAATCGCCATGGAATATCAAAATAAAAGGAACAAATAGTATTCACAACCAAAGCAAGTGCAATGCCCAATAAAGCAAAGTTCAAACTATAACGATGAAGATGATCGCGTAATGTGAAAACAAAAGCGAAGAAGATTGTGCCGTAACTGAGCATGCCAAAGAAAGGTAACTCAATAAAATGATCTAATAATAGATTTGCAACGAGCACGCTTGCCACATAGGCAATGAGATAGATATATTTCATAGCTAACCTTTTTATTTAAATTGGGGTGAGGGAACCCAAGTAATTCAAGCGCTAAATTTTACACGAATTTAGATATATTGAAAGGTTTGAAAGGAAATGTATTTGTTTAATTTACTAAACTCTTCGTGGCGGTTACTATACTCATGATCATTCAATGGCGGAGAGGATAATGAAAGCATTAATTAATATTGATTACACATTTGATTTTGTTGCAACAGAAGGGAAGCTGACAACGGCAGAAGTTGGGCAGAAGCTGCATGATGATATCTTAGCGCTCACAAAGCATTTTGTAGATGAAGGTGATTATGTTGTGTTTGCGATTGATGGACATGAACCTAAAGATCAATATCATCCTGAGAATAAACTCTTTCCTGCGCATAATGTAATGGGTACGAAAGGGCGTAATTTATATGGTGATTTAGCAAAATACTATGCTGAACATCGTCATGATCCAACCATTTATTGGATAGATAAGCGCCATTATTCAGCATTCAGCGGCACTGATTTGGATATTCGTTTGCGTGAAAGAGATATTAAAGAGCTACATTTAGTGGGAGTTTGTACAGATATTTGTGTATTGCACACAGCGATTGATGCTTATAATTTGGGTTATGATATTGTGATTCATGAAAAAGGTGTTGCAAGCTTCGATGCAGTTGGACATGAATGGGCATTGAAGCATTTTAAGAATGTATTAGGTGCGACAATTGTGTAGATAATCCGCAAGATAATGATGACAATTAATCCTGTATAATCATCGAAAATCAAACAATGGATTAGCTATGACAATAACAACGATTTTCATCATTATTTTGGTCATTTTATTGCTGATTATTATCGGCATTATCTCCGTTTATAATCAGCTGATTAAACATCAACAAATGTCTAATGAAGCATTTGCAAGCATGGATGTTTTCTTAAAAAAACGTTATGACTTAATTCCTATGTTGGTTTCTGTTACATCAGGTGCACGTGATCATGAGGCAAAAGTTTTGAAAGAAATTATAGATCTCCGATCACAAAGCTTGAATGGCAAATTATCTGTAGGAAAATTGGGTGAAAATGAGTTAAAACTCAGTGATCGAATTAATCAGTTATTGCTCCTACTGGAAAGCTATCCTGATATTAAAGCCAACCAAAATTTTCAGCAATTGCATCAATCATTAGTGCAAATTGAAGATGATATCAGCAAAGCGCGTAGATATTACAATGCGACAGTTCGCCATTATTTAACGTATAAACAACAATTCCCAAATGTCATCATTGCTTCTATGTTTAATTTCTCAGGGATTGAATATTTTGCAGTGAATGATGCAGTAGAACGTAATGCCCAAACTATTTCTTTATAAGTAGGGCGAATTGTTATGAAATTTTTTTTACAGATATTATTTGTATGCTTGGTTATTTGTTTGGATATTGTGCTGGCAGATCATATTGATCGCTATGATTCTGATATTACAGTGTTAGAAGATGGCGCAATTGATGTTGTAGAATTCCTTCAGCTATCC
>JASLHB010000070.1 GCA_030149965.1 Wohlfahrtiimonas sp.
GGCACGGAGTTAGGATCGCGCCAAGGCTCGTAGGATTTTTTTGAAAGAATTGGTGACATCACAGCTCCTTAATTCAATACCGTTAAGTGAAAGATCAAGGCGATTGGTTGCAATCTTTTTGTTCAGAAGAATCTTGAGTGCTGCCGCTCGTTGAGCAAAGCATTGTATAGTGATTGACAGAAACATCAAGCACTATTAGTTTGATGCATTCAGGATTTGTAAATAGCTTTCAGCACGTCTTGCTGATAATAAGTCATTTTCTATTGCATATTCAACTGCACAACCTGGATCTTGTAAATGATTGCAATTACTGAATTTACAACGTTTTGTGTATTCAACCACATCAGGAAAACCATTGTGAACCGATTCAATGCTTAAGTGATCAACGTTAAAACTACGAACGCCCGGAGAATCAATTAAAGCACCTTGATTATCATTCAAATAGTACAGAGTAGTTGCAGATGTTGTATGGTTGCCTAAACCTGTTGTTGCGCTAATTCTCTGTGTTTGTAGAGATAATTCAGGAATCATTTTATTGGTCAGTGATGATTTACCAACACCAGATTGTCCAACAAAGATAGAAGTTTTGCCCACTAATTCATTATGTAGTAATGCTAATGATTCTGGATTGGTTTGTGATGTTAGGATTATTTTAATATCAAAGGCTTTTTGATATTCTTCAATGAAAGAAAAATCACTGGTTTCATCAATCATATCAGCTTTATTGACAATAATTCCCATTGGAATATTGAATTCACGAATGGCGATCAAATAGCGATCAATCAAAGAAGGGCTAGGCTCTGGTTTAGGAGCGATTACGACAAAAATCTGATCTAGATTGGCAGCAATCAGTTTCTTACGTTGGCCATAAGAAACCCGCGCCAATTCATTATTTCGTGGGATCAATTGTAGGACGACAGGAATATCATTTTCAAATGTGAAATAGACATAATCGCCACAAACAATTGTTTCCAAATTCTGCCGGATATTCGCCTTGAAGATTTGATGTTCAGCATCTTCCACCATTAAATGTGGACCATGTTGAGCGATCACTCTTCCTTGAAAGAGAGAGTCGGGATCAAGAGTTTTTAACGCGTCGATTTGCTCGACTTTCTTGTTAGAAATACGTTCATGTTGCTTTTTAGTTAATCGACGCGCCATCCGTAATTATCGCTCTAGTAATTCAAGTTTATTCGGTTTTCCGTCCCAATCTTTAGCATCATCAGCATGTTCCGTCATTTGAGTTATAACAGGCCATTGTTGTGATAATTCTGCATTGAGTTCTAAGAATTTCTCCTGATCTGCAGGTAAATCATCTTCGGAGAAGATAGCATTTGCAGGGCATTCTGGTTCACATAATGTACAGTCAATGCACTCTTCAGGATCGATCACCAAAAAGTTTGGTCCTTCGTGGAAGCAATCCACAGGACAAACTTCTACACAATCTGTGTATTTGCATTTGATGCAATTTTCGGTAACAACGAAAGTCATAAAAACCTCTAAAAATTAATTAACTGTAACTTTTGCAAAACGGCGTTTACCTACTTGGAAAACGGCTGTTGTGCCTTTTGCGATTTTAAGTCCGCGATCAGAAACTTTTTCTTGATCAATGCGCACAGCGCCACCATCAATTGAGCGATTGCCTTCAGAAACAGAAGATACTAAACCTGCTTCTTTTAACAATGCGCCAATTTGAATTTCTCCATCTGGAGCAACCACTGAAATTTCTTCTATATTTTCAGGTAAGTTGCCTTTCTGGAAGCGTTCGATGAAATCACGATGTGCCATTTCATAATCTGCTTCTGAATGGAAACGAGAAATGATTTCTTTACACAACAAGAATTTGATATCGCGTGGATTCATACCTTCAGCAACAGATTTTTTATAACCTTCAATTGTTGCTGTTGATTCAAAGCTGAGAAGATCAAAGTAGCGCCACATCAAAGTATCAGATACAGACATCAACTTACCAAATTGCTCAACTGGCGTATCATCAACACCAATGTAGTTGCCTAAAGATTTAGACATTTTATTTACGCCATCTAAACCTTCTAATAATGGCATAGTGATAACGCTTTGTGATGCTTTACCATAAGCTTTTTGAAGGTCACGGCCGACTAATAAATTGAACTTTTGATCCGTACCACCTAATTCAACATCAGTGTTCAAACTTACTGAATCGTAACCTTGTAGTAATGGATAGATAAATTCATGTAAAGCAATCGGTTGATGGTTTTTGTAGCGTTTTTCAAAGTCATCACGTTCTAGCATTCTTGCAACAGTATAATGCGATGCTAATTGAATCATGCCCACTGTGCCTAATTCGCCTAACCATGATGAGTTGAATACAACTTTAGTCAATTCTGGATCTAAGATTTTAAAGATCTGTTCTTGATAAGTTTTTGCATTCTCAATCACTTGTTCGCGAGTTAGCGGCTTACGTGTTGTATCTTTGCCTGATGGATCACCAATCATGCCTGTGAAATCACCAATTAAGAAATTCACTTCATGTCCTAACATCTGGAAGTGTTTCATTTTGTTGATAACAACAGTATGACCTAAGTGAAGATCAGGGGCAGTTGGGTCGAAACCCACTTTGATTCGAAGCGGACGGTTCTCTTTTAACTTCTCAGTTAAACCTTCAATTGAAATGATTTCGTCAGTTCCGCGCTCTAATAACGCCAAACTCTCTTCGATAGATGCCATCAAACTCTCCTGCTATTTATTTAAATTTATCCCAGTCAATATTAATTGCACTGCCAGCGTCTTCTGGTTTTGGATTGTGATTATACTGGTCAATTTTTTGACCAACATGCGTTGGTAAACCTGACATTTTTTCGATCGTAAGATCAAGTAAACGACGATCAACCATTTGAATGTTTGGATCATTTTGATACGGAGCTAAAAGATCATAAGCAATTTGCTTGAGTCCATTTGTATCTAAATTATCTTCTTCTAAAGGCGGATGAACTTCGATTAAAAGTTCTTCACCTTTCCAACCAACTTTTACAGGCTCATTGATGAATGAAACAGATGCGCCACTTGGCACAATTTGGTGTAATTCCGCGATATTTTGAGGGAAAAATCTCATGCAACCGTGTGTAACTCGCATGCCGATACCTGTCACATCATTTGTACCATGTAATAGATAACTTGGTATATTTAGTCTAAGAACGTGATTACCTAAAGGGTTATCAGGGCCAGCAGGCACTACTTTAGGCAAAATTCCTTTACCCATTTCTTGGTGCTCACGGCGAATACTTTCGGGTGGATACCAAGCTGGCGCTTCTTGTTTAACTGTAACTTTCCATGTGCCTAATGGTGTTTTCCAATCCATACGGCCAACGCCGACAGGATAAACATATACAACGTCCTCATTTTCAGGGAAGAAGTACGTGCGCATTTCTGGGATATTGGAAACCAAACCTGTTCGTTTTTTGCCCGGTAAAATATACTCAAAAGGCAATACGATAGGCATTTGTGATGAAGGCGTCCAATAATTTGCATTAGGATTCGCCCATTTTAACTCATCATAACCTGCCTCATATTTAACGCTGAGTTCAACGAAAGATTCACCAGGTTCGGGATAAACGACTTCTGTATAGCCAACAACATCCGAACCTTTTTCAGGCATAGGATATTGTCGTGCAATTGCATTGCTACTTAAGAAACCAATTGTAACCATAAGACACAAAAGAGAAGTTTTTTTCATAAACTCTTACTTTCCAGCTTGAAGTTTCTCGTATTTAGCCATCAACTCATCTTCAGTTTCTGGCTTCGCGGGATCCTTGTTGATACATTCAACAGGACATACTTCCATACATTGTGGTGTGTCAAAATGACCAATACACTCTGTACATAAGTTTGGATCGATAACATAAATTTCAGGGCCCATTGAAATCGCTTCATTTGGGCACTCTGGTTCACAAACATCACAATTGATGCATTCATCTGTTATCTCTAATGACATAACTACAACCTCTTTACTCTATTAAACATTGAACTCTAGATGTGAGTTCTGCCTCTCATATAAGGAATCAATACTTCAGGAACACGTATTCTACCATCTTCTTCTTGATAGTTTTCCATCACTGCAACTAAAGTTCTACCAACAGCTAAACCAGAGCCATTAAGTGTATGTAATAGTTCAGGTTTATTTGTTTCACTGTTGCGGAAACGAGCTTGCATACGACGAGCTTGGAAATCAACACAGTTCGAGCAAGAAGAGATTTCTCTATATTTCTCTTGACCAGGCAACCATACTTCAATGTCGTAAGTTTTGGTTGCACCAAAGCCCATATCGCCTGTACATAATACGATTGTACGGTAAGGTAAACCTAATTTTTCTAAGACAGTTTCAGCATGGCGCGTCATTAATTCCAACTGATCGAAAGATTTAGAAGGATGAACTAAATGAACCATTTCTACTTTTTCAAATTGGTGCATACGAATCAAACCACGAGTATCACGACCATAGCTGCCAGCTTCTGATCTGAAACATCCGCTGTGTGCCACATAAGATAATGGCAATTCACTTTCTGGAACGATTTCATCACGCACTAAGTTCGTAACAGGAACTTCAGCTGTTGGGATCAAATAGTATTGATCTTCGCCTGTTAATTTGAATAAATCTTCTTCAAATTTAGGTAATTGACCTGTACCACGTAAACTATCGCTATTTACGATCATTGGTACGTTTAATTCAGTATAACCATGTTCTTCAACATGTAGATCTAACATGAACTGAACAAGTGCGCGATGTAAACGAGCAACGCCATCACGCAATACAGTGAAGCGAGAACCAGTTAGCTTAACGCCAGCTTCTGAATCAATGCCTTTGTTAGTTGCGCCTAATGCAACATGATCTTTAACTTCAAATGTGAATTCACGTGGCGTTCCCCAACGGCGAACTTCAACGTTATCATTTTCATCTTTACCTGCTGGTACAGATGCATCAGGCAAATTAGGAAGCGTCATGAGAATTTGATTCAAATCATTTAAGATGACATTTAATTCTTTCTCTAAAGACTCGAATTTTTCAGTGTTATTGGAAACTTCTTTCAAAATTTCATCAATGTTTTCGCCTTTAGCTTTAGCTTGGCCAATGCGTTTTGCATTAACGTTACGTAAATTTTGAAGTTCTTGAACTTCAATTTGCAATCCTTTGCGGCGTTCATCTAGTTCAATAAATTGTGCTTTATCAAAGTTATAACCGCGTGTTTTAAGACGAGTTACAACATCGTCGAGATTATGACGAAGTAATTGAATGTCTAGCATTGATGACCCCTTGAAATATTGTTAGAAAATACCCCTTATTATAACGAATAACGTACGGAATAACAAAGCCCCAAAATAGATGGCCTGTTTTAATCCAAGTATCTGTATTAGACTCTTCATTAAATTATTCAATGATTAATGACTTAAATTGATTGTTGAGCGCATTTAAT
Source organism: Wohlfahrtiimonas sp. (assembly GCA_030149965.1). Taxonomy (GTDB): domain Bacteria; phylum Pseudomonadota; class Gammaproteobacteria; order Cardiobacteriales; family Wohlfahrtiimonadaceae; genus Wohlfahrtiimonas. The sequence goes on from JASLHB010000070.1 coordinate 5,448, forward strand.
AGTAGGGAGTTGATTGTATGCAAAGTAGAAATAAATTTTGGATAGCGATTGGTTTATCTGTTTCAATGATAATGAGTGGCTTTGCATTGGCGCAAGCTAAACGTGATGCAATTATTCAGCCAATTGGCGATGTTACTATTGAGCATCCAGAAAAAGTGGAGTTGGGTAAGAAATTATGGTTTGATCCGCGTTTATCTAAATCTGGTTTTATTTCATGTAACTCATGTCATAACTTATCAATGGGCGGCAGTGACAACTTAAAAACCTCGATTGGCCATAATTGGCAAGAAGGCCCAATCAACTCACCAACTGTATTAAATTCAAAGTATAACTTTGTACAATTTTGGGATGGTCGCGCAAAAGACTTAAAAGAACAAGCGGGCGGACCAATTGCAAATCCTAAAGAAATGGGATTCACACATGATTTAGCTGTCAGTGTGATTGAAACTATTCCAGGCTATGTTGAAGAATTTAAAGCAGTTTATGGCTCTGAGCAAATTACGATCGAAGAAATTACAGACGCAATTGCTGTATTTGAAGAAACATTAGTAACACCAAACGCGCCATTTGATAAATGGCTCAAAGGCGATGATAGTGCACTCAATGAGCAGGAATTAGCAGGCTATAATTTATTTACGACATCTGGTTGTATTGCATGTCATTACGGTACTGCAATGGGTGGTAGCTCATTCCAAAAAATGGGGTTGATGGAGGATTATGTTACAGAGAATCCGGCACAAGGCCGAATGGAAGTAACAGGCAAAGATGCGGATCGCTTTATGTTCAAAGTGCCAACATTGCGTAACGTTGAATTAACGTATCCGTATTTCCATGATGGTGCCGCAGAATCATTAGAAGAAGCTGTAACAGTGATGGGGCGCTTGCAGTTGAAACGTGACTACAATGATGATGAAGTGGCTAGTATTGTGGCATTCTTGAAAACATTAACAGGTGATCAACCGCAATTGATGATGCCAATTTTACCGCCATCAGTGAATGAAACACCAAAGCCAGTGCCATTTGATAAAAAATAATTGTCACTAGATGAAAAGATTAATACTGTAGTGGAGTTCGCCCTGTTTGTAAAAACAGGGCTTTTTTTGATTCAAAGTTTAAGCTTCTAGCAATGTTTGACCTAAATAGTCTTTGGTGGTTTTCATTCCAGGCAAAGAAAAGAAATATCCACCGCCAAATGGTTTGATATAACGCTCTAATGGCTCGCCATTCAAACGACGCTGAGTATTGATGAAGCCTTTTTTGAGGTCATTTTGATATGAGACAAACACTAAACCCATATCCAATAATCCGCTATTGGTTAATCCTAGTGAATAGCTATAACTGCGACGGCGCAAAGGTGCACTGTAACGATGTGGTACGCGAGGTTCAGCACGACGCATGTGGGAATCAAATAACACACGATCACCATGAGGATCTTTACTAAACTCTGGATCATCCATTTCATGAGTCAAGCCAATGGGTGCACCTGTTCGTTTCATTCGACCAAAGTCGTTTTCTTGATCTTCCAATGGTGTACGATCCCAGAATTCTAAGTTAAAGCGAATCAAGCGCAGTGCTTGATAAGAACCACCTAAGCACCATTCAGGTTCTTGATTTTTTTCTGTTACCCAAACCATTTCATTCATTAATTTAGCATCTGTATTCGGTGCATTGCCCGTACCATCTTTAAAACCAAAGAGATTAATGGCAGTTGATCCTGATTCAATATCACGCGCAGGTAAAAATCCATCAATTTTCCAAATGGGCGACATTTGTTGATAGTGATGTTTCATGATGTCACGGAGCGCATAAATGATAATTTCTTTGCTGTTTGCACACAATTGTAAGGAAATATCTCCACCGCACCAATTTGGATCTAACAAATCATTTGGAAAACTTATCATTTCCATTAGGTATTTTGGCTTTTGCTCAGATAAACCAAAGCGATCATCAAATAATGAAGCACCAACAGATAATGTAATAGTTAATTGATCAGGTAATAAATCGCCACCCAATAAACCTGATTCTTTCGGTGGCAATTGTGCGTCTTCATCAATTTTAATGGATTGTGGTGCGGTCAGATATTGAATGCGCTCAGAGATTGATTTGAATAAGGCTTGTAATTCATCTTTGTTCTGAATCAATAGCTTGAAGGTAATGAAGGTTGCTTCTTTCGGTTCAGGTGTGATTATGCCAGCTTGATGAATGCCTAAAGCTGGAATAGTGTCATAAAAATGCTTCGGATATTTAAATTCTGAAGCATGATTTTTAGGATTACTTTGGCCTAACGCAGAATTTGCCACTAAAGCTGCGCTACCTAAAGTAATGCCTTTTAATAAATTGCGGCGAAAGGTTGAATGATTGGACATATTTATTGCTCCTCATTCTTAATGTCTGATCCATCAAATCGATGATAAACCTGCACTTTTAATAAACTACGAAGCTGTGCCAATTGTTCGGCTAACTCAGAAACATCGCCATATAAAGTATGTTTATCTTCATCCGTTAAAGCGGAATAGGGCATAAAGCCTGTATCTGTCATATATTTTTGTAATCGAGAACGAATTTTGACATCCAAAGGTAATGTTTTTTGTAACAATTCTTGCGGGATAAAATTTTGTAATTGGGCTGTGATTAAATCAATGCCTTCTAAGTTGGCAATAATCTCACCTAAATCCACACCGCTGTAGATATTATCTTGGCCAGATAATTTGTTTTCTAAAATATTCTCTGCAAAATCTGGCGCTGATTGCACTAACTTAGGTAAAAAGATTGTTTCAATCGCGACGCGCTTTGCCAAATCTTTCACATTTTTTAAGAGCTTTTGATTTTCTAGTAAAGCATTTTCAATATTTTTTTGTGCAAATAACTCATATTCAACCGCATGAAAGCCTTTAAAGTTAGGATCTTGCTCACGCGCTAGAAATGCTTCAGCACGAGAATTGATCATGCGATCGATATTGCCAAACACCAAAACAATAGGGCGAATGGTTTCATATTGATAATGAGCTTCAATGTATTTTTGTTGTGCCAATGCTAAATTATTTTGCTCCAAAGCTTCTGATAGCTGAGTTAGCAGTGTTTCAACATTGCGCATGCGCTCTGTAGCAATTTTCATATAAGCGTTGATGGCAGGTTGAAATTGCTCAGGATTGGGAATATCACCCAGTGCAACAATCGGTGGCTCATTTCCTGATTGTAAAATGGCTTGTCTGCCAACTTTGGCAATACCAAAAGTTGTGGCAGACAATACAATAATGCTTAAACTAAGGAATTGTTTTTTGTCCACGAGCACCTCTCCAAAATACGAAGCCAACAATGATCCAATAAATCACAAATACAGTGAGCGATAAGCCTGTTGGTTGAGAACGATAAGCAAAGAATGATGATAAGAAATTGCCAATGCCTTGCCCATCATCTAAAAAGCCACTTGTATCCCACAAAGACATTTCAAGAAACTCAGGTAGATCAATATCGTATTCTAAGAATAAGTTAGAAACTTCATCTGAAGCACGTAATAGCAAAGTTACCGCTAAGAATAGCAACATAATGCCCGTGATTGTGAAGAACCATTTCCAAGAAACAACTTTGGATGTCAAAATAAATGCAACGAGAGTAAATGCTGCAATCACTAAACCTAACAATACCTCAATGGCAAAGTCGCCAGTGGTTTCAGGTGTTAAGTTCATGATAATGGCGGATAAAAATACAACGATTTCACTGCCTTCACGTGCAATGGCAATGGCAATGATGAAAAGTGCGCCCCACCAAGAATGTTTTTTCGCGTTACGATCAATGCCTTGAATTAAGGCTTTGCTCATCTCTTTACCATGTTTATTCATCCAATAAACCATTTGGATGATCAAGATGCATGCAAGGATTTCCATGAAAATCATGAAGCTTGTCTGCCAAATATCTTCTAATGAGCTGAAAACACCATAAATTGCTAAGGCTAAAATGACAGAAATTACAACGCCTAAAGCAACGCCGCCCCATAAAAATTTCATGCCATTTTGCGTGTCAGGATGGCGTTTGATCCAGCTATAAATGATGCCGATCACAAGTAGGGCTTCAAAACTTTCGCGCCATACAACAAATAATACATTTCCCATGATGTTGCCTTTAATTTCTATTCTTTAACTAAAATTGTGCCGCGTGGATGATCTAAATGAAAATCATCGAAAAATTCGTAACTACCAGGTTTTAACGGTGCAATCACAACCACAGATTTAGCGCCAGGTGCTAAAACTTTTTCTTTGCGCAATTGTGTGCTTTCAAATTCAGCAGGTTGTGTGCCAGTATTTTTAACTTCGATTCTAATTTTAGTTTTGGCAGGCACTTCAAGAATGAGAGGAATCAAATCTCCATCTTTCATTTCTAATTGGACGGTATATTTATTATCTTTCGCCACTGCATTAGCAGAAAGGATGAATAACCCAAATGTTAATAATGTAATGAGCTTTTTCATAGATATTTAATTTTAACTTTAATGTGATGAAAATGATAAAAGCGCATGATGATTGTCATGCGCTCTATTGTGATCTAATTAGTAACTACCTTTACGACCTGTACCTGCATAGTCGAATTCCCATTCAACAGTGAAGGGTTCGAACCAAGGTGCGACGCCAGTTTCTTTATCGATGTGACGGCCAAATGTTGCTTGTTTGTTGTATGAAGGTGGTGAGATTTTAAAGTTCACTTTGTATTTACCAACGCCATCCAATTTCAGGTTTTCACCATAATGTGGACCATCGTTTGCAACCATTGGCATGAATGTGCCGCTTTGTACTGGGCTGCCTTCTTTATCTGTGCGTTGGATTGAGTAATCTACTACTAAATAAGGAATCCAATCGCCTTCAGCAAAACCATTTGGGTTATCTTCTACAGCGTGAATGTCAGCTTCTAAATGAACATCTGCTTCTGCTGCAGGTAAATGATGCATTTTATGATGACCTTCTTCTGTATCCATTGTGATAGGTTGCAAATAAACACCTTGAATTTCCATGCCATTTTCAATGATTGGTTGGCCAACAGGATATTCTTGAGCAAAACTATATGAAGTTACGAGAAGTAAACTTGCGAGACCAATTTTTTTATACATAATTCTTTCCTTTATTTCTTAAATATTTAATTGATAAAAGTTCTCATTTGAAAATGATTTCATCGGATTATACGCTTGAAAAAAGTAAAAGTGAAATGCCTTGTTAAAAATCATAGATAACGCTCATTTTTGCTAGCAATCAGCAGGCAAGATAACTGCTATAATGGAGCTTTATACTATCTTTTAATGTGAGATAAAATATGAGTAACATTCGTTCAGTTGACTATTTTCATAAAACACATAATTTAACAATGCCGCATACAGATATCGTTGCCGCAACTAATATTATTCAGCCATGTAAGGCTTTTGATTTAGGTTGTGGGCAGGGCAGAAACACACTTTTCTTAAATTCATTGGGTTTTGAAATGACATCGGTGGATGTGAATCCAAACAGTGTGAACTTCTTGAAAGATATAATGGCGAAAGAGAATATTGAGAATATCGATGCTTCTGTTTATGACATTAACCAAGCGGCGATTGAAGGGCAATATGACTTTATCTTCTCAACTGTTGTATTTATGTTTTTAAATGCTGATCGCGTGCCAAATATCATTGCTAATATGCAAGCGCACACGAATGTTCATGGATATAATTTGATTGTTTCTGCAATGGATACACAAGCATATCCTTGCGATCAAGGTTTCTCATTCACTTTTAAAGAAGGTGAGTTGCAGGAATATTATAAGGATTGGGAAATCATTCAATATAACGAAGAAGTTGGTGAACTTCATCGTTTAGATGCGAATGGCAATCGTGTGAAATTGCAATTTGCAACAATGTTGGCGAAAAAGTTGTAAATCATCTCTTTCAAATATTTTGTCTGACTTTATGTATAAAATAAAGTCGGACTTATATGTAAATCTCTGCTCGACTTATTGGGATTTCATCATAAAACTGATAAGATAACTCTTTTGCTTTTCTTTAAGATATAAGTGTATTTATGGACTTTCCTAGACATTTTGGCGTAATTATCGTCGGTGGTGGACATGCTGGTACTGAAGCAGCGATGGCTTCAGCAAGATTGGGCGTTCCCACATTATTATTAACACATAACATTGAAACCATCGGGCAGATGAGCTGTAACCCAGCAATCGGCGGGATTGGGAAAGGGCAGATCGTTAAAGAGATCGATGCATTGGGCGGTTTGATGGCGAAAGCTACGGATTTAGGTGGTATTCAATTCCGTATTTTGAATGCATCAAAAGGTCCAGCTGTTCGCTCATCACGCGCACAAGCAGATCGTGCTTTGTATCGTGCAGCCGTTCGTAAATATGTGGAAGAGCAAGAAAACCTCTTTATTTTCCAGCAAGCCGCGGATGATTTCATTGTTGAAGGCGATAAAATCACTGGCGTTGTGACGCAATCAGGCATTCGTTTCCATGGTCATTCTGTTGTATTGACTGCGGGTACATTCTTATCGGGTTTAATTCATGTTGGTATGTCCAACTATGAAGGCGGTCGCATGGGCGATCCACCTTCAAATAGCTTGGCGAAAAAATTGCGTGAATTACCACTCAATATTCATCGCTTGAAAACGGGTACACCGCCAAGAATTGATGGTCGTACAATTGATTTTTCAGGCATGGAAGAACAAAAAGGTGATGATCCTGTACCGTATTTCTCGTATATGAGAGAAAGATTACAACATCCGCGTCAAATCTCTTGTTGGACAACTTATACAAATGAACGCACGCACGATATTATTCGTGGTGGTTTAGATCGTTCACCAATGTATGCTGGCGTAATTGAAGGCATTGGCCCAAGATATTGTCCTTCTGTTGAAGATAAAATTATGCGCTTTGCGGATAAAGATCGCCATCACGTATTCTTGGAGCCGGAAGGTTTATCAACTTACGAATATTATCCAAATGGTATTTCTACAAGCTTGCCATTCGATGTGCAAATTAACTTGGTTCACAGTATTCCTGGCTTAGAAAATGCACACATTACGCGTCCAGGTTATGCGATCGAGTATGATTTCTTTGATCCTCGTGATTTAAAATTCACGTTAGAAACTAAAGCAATTAAAAACTTGTATTTTGCAGGTCAAATCAATGGTACAACAGGCTATGAAGAGGCAGCTGCACAAGGTTTGATTGCAGGCTTAAATGCTGCACGTAATTACTTGGGTAAAGAAGAGTGGTATCCATTACGTCATGAATCATACATCGGTGTAATGTTGGATGACTTGATCACACAAGGCGTTCAAGAGCCTTATCGTATGTTCACATCACGTTCAGAGTATCGTTTAATTCTACGTGAAGATAATGCGGATGAACGCTTAACACCAATCGGTTATGAATTAGGCTTGGTAGGCGATGATCAATGGCAGCATTATTTGCAAAAAAATGAAGATCGTATTGCAGCAGAAGGCCGTTTACGTGATTGGATGGTTGCAGTAGAATCTGAGCAAGGTAAGCAATTGCAAGCAGAAACTTCTGTTGTTATGCCTCATAATATGAGAGCATTGACGCTATTGAAGCGCCCAGAAGTGACATTTGAAGCGTTAGAAAAATTACCAGAAGCTCCTCAGTTTGATGATTTATCTCGTATTGCAATTGAAGAAGTTGTGATTCAAACAAAATACGAAGGTTATATTCAACGTGGAATGGATGAAATCGCTCGCAATAAGAAATTTGAAGAGGCTAAATTGCCACATAATATTGATTATGTATCCATTAAAGGGTTATCAAGAGAACAGTGCGAGAAATTAACACGCCAAAAACCTGAAACAATTGGGCAAGCATCAAGAATTCAAGGTGTAACACCTGCTGCAATTTCTCTATTATTGGTGCTTTTAAGAAAAGGACTCATTCCAACAATTAAGGAATAATAATGAATAAATACCTTAAATATGGTTGGCTGGCGATCGTTGTTGTGATCCCAGTTTTCCTGAATTTTTCTAAAACAGAACAAGACATTTTTACAGTGGTTTCATCGTCTGCTTTAGATGGGGTAAAGGAGGAGATTGAAAAATCTCCGAAATTGCTAAACACAGCAGATAAGTATGGTTTTACAATGTATGACTATGCTGTGTTAAACAATGACCAAGATGTACAGCTTTGGATGGCTTCTCAGAAAATTTCATCTGGCGTATCACCACAAATGATTGAGCGTATTCGTTTGTGGTTCTTGTTGTTGGGCGTGCCCGTTAATTCAAAGAATTTCAACCTTCAAGGTATTTATGATAAGAGTTTAGCTGAAGCTATTTTGAATTATCAAACTACGCGTGGTTTGCCTGCACAAAAGCAAATCACGCCAGATTGGTATGCAGATTTAGAAGAAGATGGTATTCGTTTTCTTCAAGAATTATTGTTTGATGAAAACTCTGAAAATATTACAGGTCATTGGGATGATGCATCCACCAATGCATTAATGGCTTTTCAAGCTTCAGAAAATTTACCGAAAACAGGGCATTTATCTTTAGCTGATATCGTTGCGTTAAAGAAAGCTTATGCGAATACAATTGCACAGCGAGATGTGGTTACAATAAAAACACAACCTGCTATTAAATTAGTTGAAGATATGGAAGTTTCTGTGCCAGAAACGGTGGTAGCAGAGATAAAGCCAGCTGAGAAAATTGCAGAATCACCAAAAACAATTGCAGAAGTAAAGTCAGATGAAATGACATCAGGCTTCTTGATTGATAGTAATGCATCTGCAGGTAAATTATTGAACTTACAAGTATGGCTGACTGTTGCAGGATTCCCAGCAGGTACTTTAGATGGTCAAATGGGCCCATCTACGCGCCAAGCGATTAAGGATTTTGAAGCTTCTATTGGTCTAAAACCAACGGGCATTATGAATGTTAAGTGGGAAGCGCCATTAGAAAAATTGATCTGGAAAAAAGTTCAGGAGAAGTTAAAACAATTAGAACTATATGATCAAGAGATTGATGGTATTGCAGGTGCTAGCACGATCGATGCATTGAAATCTTATGAAGAAGTTTCAGACATTACGCCAAGTGGCGCATTATTGCCTGAAACATTGAGTATGTTGTTCAATGAAGGGCAAATGACGAATGAGAGTTCTGTGGATGATGCTGCATCAGAGACAGATCATGCTGAAGAAGATGGAATTATTGAGGAAGAAGGCGAAGATGAGTCTGAAGCTGAATCACAGCCAGAAACAGCACCAGAAGAAACTGTTGTCGAAGAAATTGCAGGCAGTGTCTCAAGCTTTAATCCAAATAAAGGTGTGGAAGATACTGTTCAGTTGCAATTAATGTTGGCTGTTTTAGGTCATTTTAAAGGTGAAGTGGACGGCAAATCAGGCGCAGAATTAACTGAGGCCATTAAATCTTTCCAATCTAGCAGTAATTTAGGTGCGGATGGTAAAGCTGGCCGTCAAACAATGGCAAAAATGAATTCCGAAACTATTACACGCGTACAGCGTTATTTGAATGATAAAGGTTTATTATCTGATGCACCAACAGGTACATTGGGGCCAAAAACACGTAAAATTGTGATGAATTTACGTAAACAACATAAGTTGCCAGATACTGATCCAACACAATTGGATATTGGTATTTTGCTTGTTGTTTTGGGTGATGTGAATAACAAGAATTATGTGAAAACCTATTTAGATATGTTGGAGCAACAGCGCGTTTTGAAGGAAAAAACTAAAAGTGCACAAGAATATATGGTTGCATTGGGATATTTCAAGGGCAAAGTTGATGGTTTACAAGGTAAAGCAACCAATGATGCAATTGAGAAATTCAAGAAAGATAATAAGTTGCCTGTGAATGCAGATTTAACTGATAATTTCTTTAAAGCAGTTGATAAAGAAATCATTATGCAGATTCAGCAAGGCTTGGCTAAGTTAGGCTATCAAATTAAAGCGGACGGAATGACAGGGCCAACCACTAAGAAAATGATAGAAATATTCCAGAAGCGCTATAGCCACAAAGTGACAGGTATGACGAGTTTGGATACATTGAGCCAGATTAATGAGCGTATTGTTTTAAATAGTCGTCGTGCGCCAGTCACATCTACGGCCACAGTTGTTAAAAATAATATGGCTACTAATGTGGCGAATGATCAACCTATTCGTGGTGTTATGCCAAAAATGGGCGCGAAAGGTGCGCAAAGTGATACGATCTTAACATCGCCACCGAAAGCCATTTCTGGGCGCATGAGCATGATTCATAATAGTAAAGGTGTATTGGCTGGCTGTAAGGTGAATAATATCAGTATTTCTGCTGCTATGTGCGGTGGTGCGAAGAACAATCAACAATGCCGCATTGTTTATCGTAAAGGGCGAGTATTATCAGTTTCTTGTCGTGGATAATGATCGCTGCAATGTAATTTTCCGTATAGAAAGCCTATTAATTATAATTAATAGGCTTTCTATTTTTTGCTCATATGAATCATTGAGAAAAACTACAAATGGGTTACAAGTTGATATAAATTATCGTGTGAATGATGAAGCAGTTCTTAAAGAACCATGTTAGAATATTCAGTCCAGTTTGAATGAGGATTTGTGATGGATCAGTTACCTAAAATTAGATGGCGTGCACGCAGAGGAATGCGTGAAATGGACCAATTGTTTGATCGCTATTTAGATAACCATTACCCAACTGCACCAGCCGATGAAAAAGCGTTGCTCATCGAGCTTTTAGAAATGCAAGATCCTGAGTTATTCGACCTTCTTTTATTGAGAGTGCCAGCAAAATCTGACGCACAAGAACAGCTCATCAGAAAATTAAATCCTAATTTGTAAAATTTTTTTACGAAAGAAAATTTCCTTTAAAATTATATTTTAAATAGGATTTTTTGTGCATTTTATATACAATGTTCGTTTGCTATTGAACGGAGTCTTCTTGACTTCTGTGAAAAAAACGATAGTATTCATTGCCCTTTTATTAGACACTTTTCAGGAGTTACATCGTGAAGGAATGGTTTGAGCTTACTCTGAAGTCTGGCAAATATTCACCAGATGAAATAGATGAAGCGCTACTCACTGCAGGCGCGATTGCTGTAACATACAGCGATGCCGAAGATCACCCAGTATTAGAACCATTGCCAGGTGAAACACCTTTATGGCCAGAAACATTGGTGACAGGACTATTTGAAACACCTTGTGATGAAAAAGAAATTTTTTCTTGTGTAGCAAGTGTTTTATTAACAGAAATTAATGCGTTACCAGTTGTGAAAGAAAATCATTTACAAAATACTGACTGGGAACGTTCGTGGATGGATCATTACCATGCAATGAAGTTTGGTGAAAATCTTTGGATTTGCCCGACCCATTTAGAGCAACCAGAACCAGAATGTGCAACTGTGATGTTAGATCCAGGCTTAGCATTTGGTACAGGTACACATCCATCAACAGCATTGTGTTTAACATGGTTATCTAATCATAAAGCAAGCGTAGAGAATCATACAGCGGTTGATTATGGTTGTGGTTCTGGCGTATTAGGTATTGCTGCACGCGTTTTGGGCGCATCTAGTTGTGATGCTACGGATATTGATCCACAAGCAATTAAAGCAACGCATGAAAATGCTGCGCGTAATAATGTAACCATTAATTGTGTTTTATCTAATGAATTTTCAGCAGAGCCTGTTGACTTAGTGATGGCAAATATTTTGGCATTACCATTAACAGCGTTGGCAGAAAGATTAGCTTCATTAGCAAAACCTAATGCCAATATCATCTTGGCAGGTATTTTGATCTCTGATATCGAGATGATCAAAGAAGCATATGCGCCTTGGTTTGATTTCGTAGAGCCTTTCAATACAATCGATGGTTGGGCTTTAGTGCATGGAATCAAACGTGCATGAAAATAGGTGAGCTTTCTCTCAATAATCCATTTATTATGGCGCCCATGGCAGGGATTACGGATTTACCTTTTCGTAAATTATGTCGTGCTCAAGGCGCTGGCTTGGCTGTGTCTGAAATGGTCAATGCCCAAGAAAATTTATGGGATACAGATAAAAGCAAAAACCGCGTAGCATTGGATGGTGAAAAAGGCCCGATTTCGATTCAGATTTTGGGTACAGAACCTGATGATATGGCAAATGCAGCGCGCTATAACGTAAGTTTAGGCGCAAATATTATTGATATTAATATGGGCTGCCCAGCAAAGAAAGTATGTAAAAAAGCAGCAGGATCAGCATTAATGCGTGATGAAGTGTTGGTTAAAGATATTTTGTCCGCAGTTGTCGGTGCTGTAGATGTTCCCGTGACGTTGAAAATTCGCACAGGTTGGGATCACGAGAACAAAAATGCTTTGAATATTGCAAGAATTGCAGAAAGAGTAGGCATTCAGATGCTTACAATTCATGGTCGTACACGTCAGGATGGATTTTCAGGTCATGCTGAATATGAAACCATTCGACAAATTAAATCTCAAATTTCTATTCCCGTGATTGCCAATGGTGACATTACAAGTGTGGAAAAAGCACGTTATGTAATGGATGTCACTAAAGCGGATGGCTTAATGATTGGTCGCGGCGCTTTTGGTAATCCGTGGATTTTCCGCTCTCTTGTGGAAGACACTGTATATCAACCATCTATTGATGAGATATTTGAGGTG
>JASLHB010000072.1 GCA_030149965.1 Wohlfahrtiimonas sp.
TCCCTTCTTTGGGCGGTTCGGCTGTGTCTGTTTTTCAATAAAGTTTCAAGAAGAACAAATCAAAACCCGCCTAACGGCGGGTTTTTTTATACCTAAATTATGTTTGCACAAAGGAAAATTTATGAACTATGCATTTTCAAGCTTACAAACAATATTGAATTACCAAGACAATCCCGCAGAGTTGTTTCATCATTATTGCGAGAATAAGCCCAATACTTTGCTACTAGAATCAGCAGATGTGGATAGTAAAGAGAACCTAAAAAGCTTATTGGTGATTGAATCTGCAGTTAAAATCACAGCGAATAATCGTACTGTGACTTATGAAGCTTTAACGGAAAATGGACAAAATTTACTTACTGTTATTCATCAAAAATTAGCAGCAATGAATGTTGGTACAGATTTACAAGGCACAACATTAAATGCTGTTTTTCCTAAAGCAACAGACTATTTATCAGAAGATGAAAAGCTCTGTTCACTATCCATCTTTGATGGTTTACGCGTGTTATTAACGATTGCACAAGAGAATTTGGTTAATCCAGAAGAGCTATTAATGACAGGTTTATTTGCTTATGAATTAGCCTATTTATTTGAACCTGTAGCTGAAGAAAATTTTGCAAAAAAATGTGCGGATTACACGTTTTATATTGCTGAACACATGATCACATTAGATCATCAAACAAAGCAGAGCAGATTGATATCTTTGGTGACAGATCACGATGCAGAATCGCAAATCTCTCGAAATGTTAAAGCGCAGCATGATAAGCTTTTAGCAAAATATGATGGCGAAATTTTAAAGATCGAAAAAGACCAATTCAAGAATGAGTCAAGCAGTGTTTCAACGAATATCTCAGATGATGCTTTTGGTGAAAAAGTTAAAGCTTTAAAAGGCTATATTCAGCAGGGCGATGTGTTTCAAGTTGTACCATCTCGCCAGTTTTATGTAGATTGTCCAGCGCCATTTTTAGCATATTTGCAACTCAAAAAAAATAACCCGAGCCCTTATCTATTCTACATGCAGGATCAGGATTTTACGCTCTTTGGCGCATCACCAGAAAGTGCTTTGAAATATACTAAAAATAGCAATGAAGTGGAACTTTACCCAATTGCAGGCACGCGCCCAAGAGGATTTACAAAAGATGGTAGCATCAATCCTGATTTGGATAGTCGCTTGGAATTATCGTTAAGAACGGATCAAAAAGAGTTATCCGAGCATTTTATGTTGGTGGATTTAGCACGCAATGATTTAGCGAAAATCTGTGTGCCAGGCTCAAGATATGTTGCGGATCTAACGAAAGTGGATCGCTATGCTTATGTGATGCACTTGGTTTCTCGTGTCGTTGGGCAATTGCAAGGGAATTTGGATTGCTTCCATGCTTATCAGTCTACTATGAATATGGGCACATTAACAGGTGCACCAAAAATTAGAGCGATGCAGTTAATCCATGAGCATGAGAATGTACCTCGTGGCAGTTATGGCGGTGCTGTTGGTTATTTCACAGGGAAAGGCGATTTCGATACTTGTATCGTGATTCGCTCTGCATTTGTGCAAGACGGTGTTGCGTCAGTGCAAGCAGGTGCAGGCGTTGTGAAAAATTCAGATCCACGTTCAGAAATGGAAGAGACAAAATCAAAAGCACGTTCAGTGGTGAATGCCATTTTACAAGCGCATCAATCTAAGGAGAAATTCTAATGGCTAACATCATTTTTATGGATAATTTTGATTCCTTCACTTACAACATCGTGGATGATTTAAGAACGATGGGGCACAACGTTGAGATTTATCGTAATAACTTATCCACTGAATTTTTCTTAGAAAAATTAGCGCAAACAGAAAATCCACTGTTATTTTTATCACCGGGGCCATGTTACCCAAAAGATGCAGGTTCAATGTTAGATGTGATCAAAGTATCCATTGGTCAATATCCAATGATTGGCATTTGCTTAGGGCATCAAGCAATCATTGAAACCTATGGCGGCAAGATCATTCCTGCCGATGATTATGTTCATGGAGAAACTTCACATATTCAACACGATGGGCAAGCGATGTTTAATGGTTTGCCGAATCCTATGAGCGTTGCGCGTTATCATTCTTTAGTGGGTGTTGATATTCCAAAAGCCTTAACAATCAATGCTTCTGTGAATAATATGGCGATGGCTGTGCGTGATGATAAAAACTATGTGATGGGCTTTCAATTTCACCCTGAATCAATTTTAACCACAGATGGTTATTGTCTATTATCTCAATCTATTGATTGGTTGCTGGATTTTTATTGATATATCTATATCATTTTTTGCATGTATAATTTTAGCGATTTTCAAAGCGTGCTATAAGTTATTTTTCGCTTTATAATAAAGCGGTTGCGCAATGCAATGATGGTGTAGCCCTTAATGGTTGCAGTTCTAAATATTTGATGTATAGACCAATTAGGGAGGTTCGCTAGAATTATGACGCAATCAGAAAGGCTTTTGGAATTAAGAAATGCGCCCATTCGTAAACTGCTATGGAAATATGCTTTACCAGCGATTGTAGGTAGTACAGTCACAGCGCTTTATAATATTATTACGCGCTATTTTATTGGTAATGCTGATTATTTAAATGATGATGCGATGAGCGCAATGGGATTAGCATTGCCTATTATGACAATTTTAGCTGCTTTTGGAATGTTAGTGGGCGCAGGTGCAGGTAGTCGAATTTCTATTTTCTTAGGCAATGAAGAATATGATAAAGCTGAAAAAGTTGTTGGTACATCCTTAATATTAACTTGTGTCATCACAATCACCATTTCTATGACATTTTTTATATTTCTCAAGCCATTAGTACATTTTTTAGGTGCAGATGAAGGTACTTATCAATATACATATGACTTTTTAAAATATTATTTACCAGGTGCAATTTTCGCTAATCTTTGTTTTAGTTTTAATAATATGATGCGTGCATCTGGCTATCCCAAAAAAGCCATGTATACGATGCTGTTAACATTAGTCTTGAATGCAATTTTTGCCCCAATTTTCATATATCAATTTCGCTGGGGAATTGAAGGTGCAGCTTTATCTATAGTGCTATCTATGGTGATTGGCACGATTTTTGTGATGCAACATTTTATGAGTCAAAAATCTGCAATTAGTTTTAAGCTACCCAATGTCCGTTTTAATTGGAGCATTACAAAAGCAATTTTAAGTATTGGGATGTCTCCATTTTTAATGAACTTGGTTTCAGGCAGTATTATTTTTATCATCATTCAGCAAGTGAAAATTTATGGCGGTTCAGTTGCTGTTGGTGCTTATACAATTGTGAATGTATTGTTAATGTTGGTTGTTTTGATTTTGCTAGGATTAACTCAGGGTATGCAGCCAATTGTGGGTTATAGTTTTGGTGCGAAAAACATATCACGTTTGCGTGAAGCATTGCTGCAAACTATTAAGGTTGGATTAATCATAGGTGTTATTGCTATGATTATTGGTGTGTTTTTCTCATCTGTAGTGGTTGATTTCTTTAATCCATCGCCTGAACTGGCAGCGGTTGCTGTGAATGCTATTAAAATTGTGACAATTTTATTCCCGTTAGTAGGTTTTCAAACGGTTGTGACAATTTTTTTCCAAAGTATTGGTAAAGTTAAACATTCGATTTTCCTAAGCTTAAGTCGCCAAATTTTATTCTTAATTCCGGGCTTATTTATTTTTCCAAAATATTTTGGTATTGATGGCGTTTGGTATGCCATTTTTGTTGCAGATTTAACATCTACTTGTACTGCAGTATTATTTTTATGGATTCAATTAAAAGAGTTTAGACGATTTTTAAAAGATTAAAGAATGCTATATGTGATCAATAGGATATTTGAATTTTGATCTTATATTGAAAATTGCTAGAGTGAAGTAATCAAGCAATATTATGAATACTGACATAAGGAAGAAAGTATGAATAAGATTATGAAATTAACAGCATTGTTGGGTTTGTTTGTAATGATAGCAGGTTGCTCTACTTGGAATGGCATGAGTTCTAGAGAGAAGAAAATGGCAGGTGGTGCAGCAGTTGGTGCTGTAACTGGCGCATGGATTTTTGATGGCGCTGTATTAGGCACTGTTGGTGGTGCAGCTGTCGGTGGCTTGGTGGGTGATCAAATCGGTAAATAGTGATTCCCCATGAATATTGAATAGCAAAAGGATCTTAAAAGATCCTTTTTTATTAAAATCGTTATGTAATAGATTATATTTTGTTTCGCGTTATTAAAATAAATAATATAAACTCTTGGACTTGAATAAATAATGCGAATAATAGAGATTATGAAAAAGAATATGCAGAAAGAGAGCGCCAAGCGAAATTAGAAGCTGAAAAAAAAGATTAGCTGACATTGCAGAATTGAAAGCAAAGATTGTGTCAAATCATGCAGATCAATTTTGGCAAGATAAATTAACATTGATATTAAAATTTGAATGTCAGAGAGGATTTTATGGTGAACTGCCTGTAGATTGTGTTGCTTGGGGAAGCTTTCAAGAAGATGTTCTTAATGAAGGTTTGAAATCGTTAGAGCCATTAAGTTTTGATGAAGTCGTTGCGGAAGAAAATGCATTATGCTCTAAAGATAAACGAGAAGGTTCAGCGTGTTCTGTTTGGGGAAAATCATTGATCCAAAGAACTGAAGTATTGGTTGCTGATGTTGCAACAGTGAAATCTATGAAGTTAGGTTGGGGCGAAGAGTCTACAGCAATGAGCAAACTCACAAACTCTGCGCCATGCTATCAAGTTTCTCATGCATATAGTAAGCGTGGATTAGGTTTCGTTGGATCATTCAGAGAACCTATTCAATAACAAATATTGAGTTGATATGATGTCAAAAGGGATCCGAGTGATCCCTTTTTAAGGCCTGCAAAAATATACGGATCAGTAATAAAAATGATGAATCCAATTTTTTCTCACAGAATTATATGATAAAGTTGCTGCGCTCACAGGTGAGTGTGAGATTTAATAATGAAAAAGTATAACTAAATAAGGTTGCATCGTGAGTTATTTATCAATTGAGTTTTCGGCCGTCTTTCTGCTTTTTTTTATAGTGTATTGGTGCTTTAAATCACGTGCAGAAATTCAAAATGTCATTTTAGTGATTAGCAGTTATTGTTTGGTGGGATTATTTAATATTGATTTTGCTTTGATATTAGCAAGTTATAGTATTGTTATTTATCTACTATCATCTTGCATCAGTTATAGCTCACATTCAAAATTTTGGTTAGTAATATCATTGATTGTTGCCATTGGTAATTTAGCTGTTTTCAAGTATTACAATTTCTTTTTGCCAGAAATTCAAAAGCAATTTGCAGAATTTGGTATGACTTTCTCTGCGCCGATTGCAGAAATTCTTTTGCCCATTGGAATTTCATTCTATACATTTCATTCTGTGAGTTATTTGGTTTCTTTGTATAAAAAAGAGATTGAACCTGTAAGTTTTTTTGATTTCGCATTATTTTTAGCATTTTTTCCCAGTGTTATCGCTGGACCAATTAATCGTGCAAAAGAATTTTTACCACAAATTCAAGCCAAAACACGTGAAATTATCGAGCCGCATCGAGCTTTTACATTGATTATTTTGGCCATTATTAAAGTTTATTGGTTAAGTTCAGTATTATCACAGTCTTATGTTAAGCCTTTTTTTGATAATCCTAGCGCATATCACACTGTAGAATTAGTTGCTGCTTTGTATGCTTATGCAATTGAAATATATCTGAATTTTTCAGGTTATACGGATTTGGTGACGGGCATTGCATTGTTGTTAGGTTTTAAATTGCCTATGAATTTTAATTTTCCTTATTTAGCGACAAATTTACGTGAATTCTGGCAGCGTTGGCATATCAGCTTATCCACTTGGATTAGAGATTATGTTTATTTTCCATTGGGTGGTAGCCGTTCAGGATTCACTAGAACACAAGTTAACGTCATGATTGCCATGGTTTTATCTGGATTATGGCATGGTGAAACATTGAATTTCCTGATTTGGGGAATGATTCATGGAGTCGGCATTATATGTTTAAATATGGGCGATAAGGTTTTGGGAAAAGATCTTGTATCTAAACATTCGCCATTTGTTGCACGTTTACTCATGTTTAACTACATCTGTTTCGGCTGGTTATTTTTTAGAAGTGCTAGCTTTGATGATGCGAAAGAATATTTTAATGCCATGATGACAAATATAAGCAATATTGGTTCGCCTTTAGATGCTGCATTGTTCATTGGGGCATTCGTTGTGATTTATGCGTTGTATCCTTTATTAGCGAAATTACCTGAGCAATTCATAAAAATGATTAAACAAATTCATTGGACATTATTGCCTTTAGTTTTTGTTTTGATTTTGTGGTGTGTGATTTATTTAGCACCATCAGGTATTCCACAATTTATTTATGCGAGTTTTTAGGATATTGCCATGCGTGTTGTTAAAGTCTTTTATGTTTTAGTGGTTACGTTGGTAGGCATTATATTGTTATATCGTCAATCCATTGATATCTACTGGTCACAAACTTATCATTCAAATTCTCCGTTAACCACATGGATGAATTCTCAGCCAGTGATTGAAATTGTAGAGATAGACAATGAAGTATCGAATGATGTGAGAGAAGTTGCTGATACAATTATTGAAATGCCAGAAGCATCAATAGAAGTTATTGATAATATTGAAAGCAAAGAAGAAATTGCAGAAATATCTACTACAATTGAAATGACTGAATTTGTCGATGATGTAGAAATTGCTGATAACTCAGTTGTAGAAGAAATAGTTCCTGAAGCAATACCTTCGAATGAAATTGTGGTGAAAGCAGGCGATGCTTTATTCTTTGTGGGAGATTCATTGATGCAAGGTGTTGCGCCGCGTGTGAAAGAAACTATCTATAAAGAGCATAAAATTGAAGGCATTGATCTGAGTAAGCAAAGCACAGGATTATCTTATCCTAGCTTTTTCAATTGGCCTGAAGTTGTCGAAAAGACTTTAGAGAAAAATAAGAATATCAAAGCAGTTTTGGTATTTTTAGGTCCTAATGATCCTTGGGATTTTCCTGTAAAAGGGCAGAAGAAGTATTTACGTTTTAAAAGTGAGGCTTGGGAAGAAGCTTATAGAGAGCGTATTCAACGCATTTTGTTGGCAGCGCAGAAGCATGATGCAAAAGTATTATGGATGGGCGCGCCTTGTATGCGAAAAACAAAATTGCATAAAGATGTTGTTTATCTGAATGAATTATACGAATCGGAAGTGGCTAAATTTAATGGACGTTATATTCCAACGAATGAAACATTAGGTTGCACCGATATTAAATACAGTGCTTATGTGAAAACAGAGCGCGGTAATGTAAAAGTAAGAACGGATGATGGGATTCATTTTTCTGTAAAAGGTCAACGCATGTTAGCGGATCAAATTATTGCAGAATTAACAATTCCATCATTAATAGAGGAAGAAAATAAAGATGGTTAAGTCAATGAAAGCATTATGTGTAAGCATGATTGTGAGCGTGTTATTTGGGTGTCATTCCAATGCGGAACATGATAACTTTTTGAATAAAATTGGTCCTAGTATTGTTGATTTTGGGAATCCAAATACTAGTAAGTTAAAGCAAAAAGTTAAAGCATTGACACAAAAAGAAGCAGAAGTTTTAATCGTTACTCAATTGGGCGATTCTCATGCTGCTGCTGATTTCTTTACAGGCGAATTGCGAGTATTGATGCAAAATAGATTAGGCAATGCGGGGGTTGGTTGGATTACGCCAATGTCTATTCGTGGACAGCGACATGCATTAGCGCAATGGAATCCGAATCATTGGGATGTGATTAGTAGTCGAACTGTCAGTGATTTGGACTTTCCTATGGGCGGTTACATTGCAAAACCAACAATGCCAAATGGTTATTTAGATATTGATGTTAATTCACAAGAAAATTCAAATGGTTTGTGGAATATTCGTATCGTTGCTAAGAGTGAAAACCCAACATCTAAAGCATGGCAAATGCACTATGTTCAATCTACTTTGCCTTACAGGATTGATAATAGACTGCATTATCGAGAAATTGGTGGTATTTGGTTACAAAAAGCGAATAAATCTGGGGCGATTGTTTCTAGTATTGGTACGAATGGCGCGCAATTATCTATTTGGAATAAATGGTCGCCTGCATGGTTATCAGAATTATCTGCGACAAATAGTGATTTAGTAATTTTAGAATATGGTACGAATGAATCCTTTAATGAAAACTTAGATGCGACAGAATATAAAGAATTATTGGTGAATAGTATTCGCAATGTTCGTCAGCGTTTACCGAATGCTGTGATTTTATTAATCAGTCCGCCAGACACATTAGGGCGTGATGTTGGTAATGGTAGCTGCATGAGCCAACAACCGCCATCATATAAAATGGTAAAAGAGATACAATACTCGGTGGCAAAATCTGAAAAACTTTTGTATTGGGATTGGCAGAAAGCAATGGGCGGAAAATGTAGTATGAAGAATTGGCAAATGAAAGATCTCGCAGGTAAAGATGGCGTTCATTTGAGTATTCCGGGCTATAAATTGAGTGCACAATTGTTTTATACAGATTTAATGAAATATTTGGGCATCTCAGCTCGTTAGTGAATAAACTGATTGTAGAGCCCTTGAAAGTCGTATTCTTATAACCATATTAATAAGTATTCATGCCATAATGGCATTCATTTTTAATATGGTGAGGAACTTCTTACATGTCATTTACCCAGCTAAAATCAACCTACATTGATTCTCTCAATGTTACATTGGAAGAATATGTTCATAACGAAACACAGGCGAAGCATTTTCACATTGCATCGGATGATACGAACAACACATTTTTAGTCGGGTTTTTAACGGTTCCACAAGATTCTACGGGCGTTGCGCATATTTTAGAACACACAGCATTGTGTGGTTCTAAAAATTATCCTGTGCGTGACCCATTCTTTATGATGATCCGTCGTTCATTGAATACGTTCATGAACGCATTTACATCATCAGATTGGACGGCTTATCCATTCTCAAGCCAAAACAAAAAAGACTTCAATAACTTATTGAATATATATTTGGATGCGGCATTTTTCCCAAATTTAAATTACTATGATTTCTTGCAAGAAGGCCATCGTTTTGAGTTTGAAGAAACAGAAAACCCTAAAAGCCCATTGGTTTATAAAGGTGTTGTGTTCAATGAAATGAAAGGTGCGATGAGTTCGCCTGTTTCATTGTTGTATCAAGAAATTTCAACAAACTTATTCCCAACTGTGACTTATCATCACAATTCAGGTGGTGATCCTAAAAACATCCCTGATCTAACGCATGAAGAATTAAAAGCATTCCACGCGAAGCATTATCACCCTTCAAACAGTGTATTTTTCACATATGGTAATTTAGACCCTAAAGATCATCAGAAAGTATTTGAAGACCGTGTGTTATCTCAATTTGAAGAACAGACTTTTGATTTTGCTGTACCAGATGAACAGCGTTTCACTGAACCAAAACATGTGACAAGCTATTATCCATTGCCAAAAGAAGAGAGCATGGACAATAAAACTCATGTGATCAATGCTTGGTTACTGGGCCCAATTTATGATAATTACGATGTGATGCGCGCACGCATTTTAAGCGGTGTTTTGTTGGATAACTCAAGCTCTCCATTGCGCCATGTATTGGAAACATCTGATTTAGGCGTTGCACCATCCACATTCTGTGGCTTGGAAGATAGCACCAAAGAAATTTTCTTCAGCGCAGGTTTAGAAGGCGCAGATAGTGAAAATGCAGAGAAAATTAATGATCTAATTCTTTCAACTTTGACGAAGGTTCGTGATGAAAATGTAGATCCTTCTGTGGTTGAATCTGTATTGCATCAATTAGAATTATCAGCGCGCGAAATCGTAGAAGGCAGAATGCCTTACGGTTTGAATATGATTCTTCAGTGTTTAGCACCAGTTTTACATGGTGGTGAAGCAGTGGATGCTTTAGCAATTGACAACGTATTGTTGAAAATGCGCGAAGAGATTCAAAACCCTAACTTTATTCCTGAATTGATTGATCGTTTATTGTTAAATAATCCTCACAAAGTATGTTTAACAGTGAAACCAAGCCATACAATGGCGGATGAAATTGTGGCAGAAGAGAAAGCGCGTTTAGCAAAAATTCAGTCAGAATTGACGGAAGAGCAAGCAGCTAAAATCATCGCTGAAGCAGTTGAATTGAAAAAACGTCAAGGGCAAGAAGATGACATCAGCGTATTGCCAATGATCACGCGTGAAGATATTCCTGCAAAATTAGTGATTCCTGAAGTATCTTCAATTCAGTTGAACAATCAAACGATTTATACAGGCGCTGTGAATACAAACGGTATGATTTATCAAAGTTTGATTGTTGAATTACCTGCATTAACTGAAGAAGAAAGTCGCTTATTACCATATTTAAATAATGTATTAACTGATGTTGGTTGTGGCCAATATAGTTATACAGAACAACAAGCGCGTATTTATGCTGTAACAGGCGGATTAAGTGCAACAACTTTATATAAAACAGATCGTAAAGATGGCAAGTTTAAAGCGTTATGGATTTTATCTGGTAAAGCATTAGCAGCGAATAGCCAAGGTTTAACAGACTTATTGAAATCAACATTCTTTGATGCACGTTTCGATGAAACTAAGCGTATTCAAGAATTATTGAATCAATTGAAATTATCTCGCGAAGAAGGCATTGTTTCCAACGGTCATTTATATGCAATGGGTTCAGCAAGCCAAAATATGTCTCAAATGAACTATTTGTCTGAAGAAGTTGGTGGTATGAAAGGCATTCAGTTGGGCAATCAATTGACGGCACGTTTGAAAGATTCATTGGCATGTTCGGATTTCTGTACACAATTGAAAGCATTATTACAAAAATTGAATGGTGCAAAATATGAGTTAATGGCAATTTCAAGTGATAACGAATTAACACAATTTAGTGACTATTTCACAAAAGCATTAACACATGATGTCACACAAACAGCTGTATATAACTTCCCATTTGCAGTGCCAAATGAGCAGTTAAACATTGGTTGGGCAATCAATGCGCCTGTTCATTATTGTGGTAAAAGCTATAAAGTAGCCACAAGTGATCATGTAGATGCTCCAGCATTAACAATCTTGGCTGGTTTCTTGCGTAATGGTTATTTGCATCGTGCAATTCGCGAACAAGGTGGTGCTTATGGCGGCGGTGGCAATTACAACGGCAATGGTGGCTCATTTAATTTCTTCAGTTATCGTGATCCTCGTTTGACTGAAACATTGGCTGATTTCGATGCATCAATTCAATGGATGTTGAATACGAAACATGAACAATTAGCTTTAGAAGAAGCTGTATTGGGTGTGATTTCAGGCATTGATAAACCAGCTTCACCTGCAGCTGAATATCAACAAACTGCATTGGCAAATTATTTTGGCAATACGCCAGATGTTCGTGAAGCATTCCGTGCGAATATTTTGAAAGTAACATTGGATGATTTGAAAGCAGTAACAGAGAAATATTTCGTTGATAAACCAGCGGATATTGCTGTATTAGGACCGAAAGAAGCATTAGAAAAAGCTGACTTGAAGGTTTATACTTTAGTGTAGAATTGTTAAAATAGGCGCTCGCAAGGGCGCTTTTTTTATGTCCACTATTTTTGATTGATCACTTTAGCCTTGAGGAGACAATGTGTCTAAGAAAAGACTAATTCAAAGTTTGAGCCATGTTTTTTTGTTTTGGATTATTTGTTTTGCGCCTATCGCAATTGCGCAAACAGAGCCAACTGTACCTGTAACATTATCATTGGAGAAAAATAGTAATTGTTGTACAGAATTGAATCAGATTGATCAGTCTTTGAGAGAAAATTTGGATAAACAAAAGCAAATCCAAAACAGTCTCAAACAGATGAAAGATGAAGAACGCATTAAAGAATTAAAATCTAGCTTAGAAACTTTAAAGGCGCAGGAAAAAAGTCTAGAAAGTATTTTTAATAAAATGGCTTTTGGCGGCGTGAACCCTCATGTTTTAGCGAATAAAACTCCAAATGCAGATGATTTTAAATGGCAGGAAGAGCTATTGGTGATTGTGAAGCCATTATTTGCTGAAATGAGATCTCTGACAGAGAAACCAAGAGAAAGAGATCGTTTAAATTATGAAAATGCTGAATTAGAAGCAAAATATAAAGCTATTTCTGAAGGCTTGAGATCCTTGAATAGCATTCCTGAAGATCAAATCAGCGCTGAAACGGCGAAGCGCATTACGATTTTGCGTAAGCAATGGACGAATTATCAGCAAGAATTATTGAATCAAAAGAATATTTTGGCTTTACAGTTAAAAGAATTGGAAGCAACAGAAGTATCATTGGAAGAACGTATTAAAAATGCATTGAGCGCGATATTTTTAGGTCGTGGGTTAATTTTGTTAATGGCTGTTTTAGCTGGTGCTGGCGTTGTGCTAATTTTTGGCGTTGCAGTTAAGCGAACTTATATTGGATTTGAACAAAAACGCCAGAAACATCGTCGTTCTCGCAAGGTGAATACACGATTACGTTTCTTATGGATTATTTATAATGTTGCGGTTTATGTATCTGCCATTATGGCATTCTTGAGCGTGATTTATATTCAAGGCGATATGGTGCTTTTTGGCTTAGCAGTTCTTTTAATTTTCTTTGGTATTATTAGTTTAAGAAATTCTGCGCCGAAATATGTGAGTGAACTTAAGATATTTATGAATTTAGGTGCTGTGCGTGAAGGTGAACGCATTATGTATCGTGGTATTCCTTGGGAAGTGAAACGATTAAGTTTTTATTGTACTTGTGTGAATCCCGTTTTAGAAAATGGCCGCATTCGTATTTCTTTAAGTGAAATTGCAGATCTTAATTCTCGTCCTTTCAATTCTGAAGAAGAATGGTTTCCAACGCAAGTGGGAGACAATATATTCTTGCCTGATGGTAGTTATGCAAAAGTTAAACGACAAACGCCTGAAATGGTTTATTTAGAATCATTTTTTAGAGAAATTATGATTCCAGCTGCTGATTTTTACAGCATGAAAGTACAAAATGTTGCAGCAGGCTTTTATGTGTCTCCAACATTTGGTTTGGATTACTGTCATACAGATTTACCAATATCAGAAGTTAGTGCAGCTTTTGAAGCAAAAATGAGAGAGCGGTTGAACGATATTGGTGTGATGGAATATTTGCGAAGCATTAGTGTACAAGTGAAGCGCATCATTTATGGTCAAGCAATCGAATATGCGGTTGTTATGGAATATGAAGGTGAATGTGCGGGTTCATATTTTAGAATCGAGCGCTTAACAAATCATGCATGCTTGGAGGTTTGCCAAGAAAAAGGCTGGAAATTGCCACGCCAACAAATTTCAGTTAGTGATGATAAAACTGTACAATAAAAGGCTTAGCGAGGAAATAACATGAATATTTTTGAATTAGAAAAGATCCTAAATAATAAGCTACAAGCTGACCGAATCAAAGATTATGCACCGAATGGATTGCAAGTTGAAGGGAAGCATGAAATTACAAAGATCATCACAGGCGTAACAGCATCACAGCGATTAATTGATGCGGCAATTGCCAAAAAAGCGGATTTGATTTTGGTGCATCATGGTTATTTCTGGCGCAATGAAGATATGCGCATCATTAACATGAAATATCGTAGAATTGCTTCTTTAATTAAAAATGATATTAATTTAATGGGCTATCATTTGCCATTAGATATGGCACCAGAAATTGGCAATAACGCTAAAATTGCTGAATTACTGAATATCTTAGATATAGAAGCATTAGATCCAATGGATGCTCAACCACTAATTTTAAAAGGTCAATTGAAACAGCCAATGAAAGGCGAAGTTTTTGCTGAAATTGTTGAGCATATGTTTAGAAGAAAGCCTTTACATATTGCGCCAGAATCAGACAAATTGATTAGAACAATTGCATGGTGCAGTGGCGGCGCGCAAGATTATATTGATAAAGCAGCTGAATTTGGTGTGGATGCTTATTTATCAGGTGAAGTTAGCGAGAGAACAACTCACAGCGCTCGTGAATTGGATATTCATTATTATGCAGCAGGACATCATGCAACTGAGCGTTATGGTATTGAAGCATTGGGTGAATGGTTGAAGCAAGAATATCAATTGGATGTTGAATTCATTGATTGTGATAATCCAGTATAGAGAATATACATGACGACAGAAATAGAAGAAGTACAAGCGCCACAGGCAGAAAAACAGACTGCTCACAAGAATAAAAGTCCTTGGCGCTGGTTAAAACGATTCATATATATGATTGTTTTTTTATTGGTTTTAATTGTGGGTTTGTTCGCATTTATCATATTCACACCACAAGGTTTAAGGCTCGTAGATTATGCACTGAAGAAATCTCCTTTGCATGAAATGGTGCAAATTGATGAATTGCGTGGAACATTATGGCAAGGGCTTCAATTTGATCGTTTACATTTAACGCTGAATGAAGAAAATTATATTGAATTATCCGCAACAGAACTTCAGTGGGATTTAAGTAAGATATTAGATAAATCAGTCACAATTAAAAATGTATCTGTGGAGCAAGCTGATATTATCCTAACAAAAGAAGGTGAGCCAACTCCAGTTGATCCTGATGCAGAACCATTTTTACCTTTTTCGTTTAAACGTGGACAATTGCCAATTGATATCAATATTGAATCTGTGAAAGCGGAAGATATTGCAGTAATTTTGCCTGATTTATCTGTATATGTTGAACAAGCTAAAGTGAATGGCGGTGTAATTAGTCAAACTACTTGGGCGTTTAAGGATGTTTCTTATAAAGGATTGTTGAATATTGGTGAAGATGTCACATTGCCATTGAATGCAACAGCGAGTATTGATGCAAATAAAGAAACAGATGCTGTGCATATTCGCTTGAAAAATGCGACAAAAGAGATGCGCATTGGCGATGATTATTTTGATCATGCAATGAATATCATTGTGACAGGCACATTAAATGATCTGCATGTTCATGATGCGATTACATTTAACTGGCCGGATATGTTGGCTAAGCCTTTAGTGATTGAAACAAAATTAGGCATTAAAAACCAAGCAGATCTAAATTGGGATTTGACGTTATTTAATATTTCTAATCAGCTCGCCACAACAGGGCAATGGTCATTGAATAATCCTAAGACATTGACCGCAAATTTAGATTTATATATGACAGAATTGAAAGATATTTATCCTGAACTTAGTGGTTCGATGAAAGGTGATTTTAGTTTTGCAGGCGATTTTAAGAAACCACTATTATCTGGTGATATTGCGGCGAGTAATATTAAAGGTTTTGGATTGATTTTAGATTCTTTGGATATTAAAGCTGATCATAATGAAGCACAAACAACTGCATTTTCAGCAGATTTGAATCAATTAAAAGTTCAAGATTTGGTGATTAAGTCAGGTAAGATTCGGTTGAAAGCAGAAAAAATTGAGCAGTTTGATTTTTCTGCAATTATTGAAAACATTGCCAATCAAGAAAAAATCATCGTTGATAAAGTGGCGCTAACATCTGTTGGTTCGTTGGAAAACCATGATATTCATTTAAAAGTTCGTAGTATTTTTAATACGACAGATTTTGCGGGAATTGGGCATATAAATAGTGAAAATTATAAAGAATGGTCTTTAGATATTAATCAATTAGATGTATATAGCGATGTGATTGGTAAATATGATTTATCTAAGCCTGCACAATTAAATGTATCAGCTGACAATATTAAATTATCGTTGTTATGCTTGAAAGATTTACCAACAACAATGTGTTTAGAAGGGCAAAAGACAGAAACACAAAGTTTTGGTTCTTTGGTGATTCGTCGTTTACAACCTAAAAAATTAAAATCATTATTGCCACCAGAAATGGATTTGAATACAACAGCAGATTTGGTTGTTGTGGGACAATTTACAGATACGAAAGATTTCAATGGCGTTGTGGATTTTTCTTTAGCGGAAGGTCATGTTCGTTATCGTATGCAAGGTTATGAGTTGAATGTACCTTTAAAGAAAACGAAAGCAATTGTGCATGCTCAACCTAAAGAAGTGATGACAAAATTAGATGTAGATTGGGGGAAATATCTACAAATCCATGGCGGAGGTACATTGGCTGATCCATTTGGCAAACAAGCTTTGGATGTGACAATCAATGGGAATGCACCAACACTGAATTGGTTATTGCCAATCGTGCCTAGTTTGCAAAAACTTGAAGGTGATTTGACCATGAAACTTGAAGCCAGTGGTGAATTATCCTCTAATCAAAATGTGAATGTAGGTTTTAATGTAGATTTAGCTAAAGGTGAAATCTACAATGCTGAATACAATTCATCTTTGAAAAATATTGCCTTGAAAGTTGCTCTCAAGAAAGGGCAGCCATTATTGACTGTGGATGGTGGTTTAACTGCAGGTACTGGAAAAATGAACATTAAGGGTTCTATTGATTTAAATACAATGGAAGCTGGTGTGAAGATTGATGGTAAATCATTATTATTAGCAGATAGCAGTAATGTAAAAGTTGTTGCTGCACCAAATATTGATGTTGCAGTTAAGAAAAATGGTGCAATTATTCGAGGGAATTTATTAATCCCTGAATTGAAGTTCTTATATAAAAACTCAGATGATCCACGTGGTAGCGTCCATAAGGTTTCAGAGGATACGATTGTTGTTTCATCGAAACGACCATCTGTTAAGAAAAAAGAGCCTTCGAAATTCTGGAATAATTCTACAGTGGATTTCAAGATAGCATTGGGCGATAACATATCTGTGGGTGCTGTTGGATTTGTTGGAAAGTTAATGGGTGGATTGGATCTCAAAAAATCTGTTAATGGACCATTAACTGCAATTGGCATCATTAATATGGGAAGTGGTGTTTATAATGTGCTTGGACAAGAATTAACATTGGATAAAGGTAAAATTCAATTCACAGGATTGGATATTACTAATCCAAATATTGAATTCCAAGCTTCTCGTATGTTTGAAAATAAAAGAACGGGCACAAAAGTGAGCGTAGGTGTTCGTGCGACAGGTACAGCGCAGAATCCTAAGTTGACTTTATTTTCTCAGCCTGGCATGCCAACAAACTCAATCGTCTCCTATTTAGCATTGGGTTCGGATGTTGATTCTTTAACGGCGGTTGAGGTCTTGCAAATTGCTAAAATGGCACAAAGAATCGCATCAGGTGAAATTGTGACAACTAATGATAATGCCATTGCTAAAAGTGTAGGATTGAATGATTTAGGTATTATGAATGATTTATCAGGTAATACGAGTTTAGGTATTGGTAAATATATTACTGATAATTTCTATGTTGGGATTGGCGTGAGTATTTTTGAAGAGAATAACAGTGCATTTGCTTTGATGCGTTATAACTTCTTAAAATACTTTAGCTTCGATACACAAGTTAGCGATGAGTATTCAACCGTTGATTTAAGATATTCTAAAGAGATATAAGATATTGAAAGACTGGATTATTGTAGATAATCTATAGAGTACAATAAAAAATCCCCGATTAATAATCGGGGATTTTTTTAGTAGCCATTGTTTTATAAATCACCTGGTTTGATTAAGTGAGTATTTTTGAAACGAATGACGCGAGTGAATTTGCGTTCTGGAGCACCATTAAATGCACCGAAGGTGAATTGAAATTTGATGGCTCGCACTCGTTTAATTAAATCAGGCTTTAAAGGATAAGTTTTGATTGCTTTACCTTCAGCATCCAAATGTATTGATTGGCTTAAAAGCTCAGGGTTTGGTGTATTATTCGTTCCAAGATTTTTATCAACCAATAAATCATATCTAGCGTCTGATAAAAATGGATTAATCCAACCACCTGATTTTAAATCATTATCATCGTGTATGAGGACTTCAGGAACATGAGTTTTATTTTTACCTTCTGGAGAGAATCCCAAGAACATATCAACACTATTTTTTCCTACAGAAATTTTATTTGTATTTTCTTCGTCAGATAAGAACATAACAGTCGCGTGATTCATGTTTGGTGTATAAAGAACGGCTGTATCATTACTATCTTTTTCTCTTCTAGATTGGGTGGCTGATAATGCAACAAATGCCATCACTTTTTTGGTTTCTGCACCAGCTTTGTATTGAGTATCTGTTGTAATGATATTATTCATCGGCAGCATTTCAAGGATTGTAGAGCCAATATACACAGGGCTTTTATCTTGACCACAACCTGCTTTAATCAATTTGGGTGTATATGA
Source organism: Wohlfahrtiimonas sp. (assembly GCA_030149965.1). Lineage (GTDB taxonomy): Bacteria > Pseudomonadota > Gammaproteobacteria > Cardiobacteriales > Wohlfahrtiimonadaceae > Wohlfahrtiimonas. The sequence goes on from JASLHB010000072.1 coordinate 18,228, forward strand.
TTTTAAGTCTTTGGATGTTTTATCAAAATCAAACATACCTAAAGCCGTGTGTTGATATTCAGCAATGACCGGATGAACAAAAACGATTTGTTTACGTTCAATCTTATCACCTAAAGAGATGATATTAGTGGGAACTCTTAGAGTATTTGTTGAATTATTGTAGTTGTAGACCAGTTCTGGTTCTGCGCATTCAAAACCACCTGTATTTTCAATATCAGTTTCTAATAAGTTCAGCATTTTACGAATTTGTTGTTGATCATGATTAGCTGATTGGAAGTCTGCAGCATTTTTTGAACTGATGCTATAAAAAGCTAACATTGAAAGGATTAAAATCAATCCCAGTGCAACAGCCACCATTAATTCAATGAGCGTAACACCTTTATTTTTATATGTTTTCAAAATATTAAGTCCTTAAGCTATATTACTGTAAGAATTTAGAACCACAGATGTGTTCGCTAAATGAAGGAGGAGAACCGCTTGTCCCAGCAACCATTGTTGGCGCAAATGTTATGACATTTTGGATAATCTCTTTATTAAAGGTGTAATTGATTACATCCATTGTTAATCCGCCACCAATACGACAACCTGCTAATACGCCAATTGGATCCTTGAATTTTGCTTTAATTTGGAGCCAATGATTTCCTGTGCTGAAACTTTCATCGACAGCATTTTCATCTAATACAAAAATTGGCATGATTAAAGCACCAGATGGATAGAAGACTAAATATGTTGGTTTTCCAACAACAACACCTTGAGCGGGTGCTTCTCTTACTCGGCTATAACCCTCCATTTCTACAGTTGCAGATGAGCCCTCAAGTTTTTTGCGATCTATGGCATTATGTTCTTTACTATCCAAAACACTCAATTGGTATTGATTGCTTTTAGTGAAAATAGTTTGTCGAGTAATCAAATAGTTAGGGTTAGGTGCGCCATTACCAATAAACTTTTCTACATCATCATCTTTCGCATCAGGCTTTGCTTTTTTACCTTCTAAAGCTTTATCTTGTTGGTCAATCGCAGTATGGTTGAAACCAATTGGCTTAAATGACATGATCCAATCACGATACCAGTAATCATCTTTATCTCTGTTGTGGTCATAATCAAAATAACCATCTGTATAAACATAGACAATTCTGTTGGTAGATGTGGCAATTTCTTGAGCGGAACGTAAAAAACTTGCTGCTTTAACCAATTGGCTTTTAGTGCGAGATTGTTCTATGAAATCATAAAAAGCTGGCACACCAAACATGGTTATAATTGCAAAAATAAATAGAGTGATCATCAGCTCAATGAGCGTATAACCTTTATTATTATGAAGAGATCTTTTTAAAATCATTTGTTATAACCTTTTTGTTTGTCATGTAGAGTATACAAATATTGGTCTTATAAATTCCGCATTATACCATTCTTCAGTGCTTAAATTAATACTAAATAGCAGCAACTAGATCAAGTTTATAACAGATCACACTGTGTTTTTTGTTACAATCAATTCTTTTGAATTTGGAAGATGATATGGAACTAGATTTTACAGTTCTTTTATTGATGTTAGTCCCATTGGTATTTGGTATTACCATTCATGAAGCCGCACATGGTTATATGGCATATTGGCGAGGTGATAATACGGCCAAATTGCAAGGGCGTTTATCTTTATCGCCAATTCGCCATATTGATCCTATTGGTACAATTGCCGTGCCATTAGGTTTATTTATATTCTCAACATTAACTGGATCAGGATTATTTTTGTTTGGTTGGGCAAAACCTGTGCCATTTGATCCACGTAATTTTAAAAATCCGCGTAAAGATATTGCTTTGACGGCTTTTGCAGGACCTGCATCGAACTTCATTCAAGCATTTTTGTGGGCGATTTTATTGGTGATTGTTTCAGGCATGGAGTCTGCTTATGGTGATGAACCAACATTAACTAAAGGATTGCAGATCATGGCGCAGTATGGCGTTTTGATCAATGTATTCTTAATGGTATTAAACTTAATGCCAATTCCGCCATTGGATGGTGGAAAGATCGCCATGATGTTATTGCCTTATAATTTAGCCAGACAATTGGAAAGAGTTGAGCCTTATGGTCTTTGGGTGATCATTGGTTTGTTATACTTAGGGATTTTGCCCTTGAGTTTAATTTCAGGGATGATCGTTAAACTAATTTTATCTATTTTAGGAATCTTTTTTTAGGATAAAGAAATGTCTAAACAAGTCGTATTAACAGGAATTACTACAACAGGAACACCTCATTTAGGTAACTTTGCGGGTGCAGTTGGTCCAGCAATTAAAATGAGCCAAGAACATGATAACTGTTTTTTCTTTTTGGCAGATTATCATGCATTGATTAAGTGCCAAGAGCCGGCTCGAATCATTCAATCTCGTCAAGAAATTGCCGCAACATGGTTAGCATTAGGTTTAGATACCGATAAAGCAACATTCTATCGTCAATCGGACATTCCTGAAATTACGCAATTAATGTGGTTGTTAACTTGTGTGACTGCAAAAGGCTTGATGAATCGCGCACATGCTTATAAAGCATCTGTCGATAACAATACAACAAATGAAGAAGATCCAGATAAAGGTATTACAATGGGATTGTTTTCATATCCTGTGTTGATGGCAGCGGATATTTTAATGTTCAATGCGCATCAAGTGCCAGTTGGTCGTGATCAGATTCAGCATGTTGAAATGGCCCGTGATATTGCACAACGTTTTAATTATTTGTACGGTGAACATTTTGTATTACCAGAAGCTAAGATCGAAGAAAGCGTTGCACTGTTGCCAGGTTTAGATGGCCGTAAAATGAGTAAGAGCTACAATAATACAATTCCATTGTTTTTACCTGAAAAGCAATTGCGTAAATCAATCATGAAAATTGTGACAGATTCAACTGAACCAGGTGTTCCAAAAGATCCAGATCAATCTACTTTATATGAAATGTATAAGGCATTTGCAACAGAAGCAGAATGTTCTGATATTCGTAAAGCTTATGCGGAAGGCATTGCTTGGGGCGAAATGAAGCAAGTATTGTTTGAAAAAATCAATGCGATTTTGATTGAACCACGTGAAAAATACAATGAATTGATGGCTCAACCAGAATATGTGGAAAGCATATTATTGAAAGGTGCTGAACGAGCGCGTGAACATACAGTTCCATTCATCGCGCAATTGAAAAAAGCTGTAGGTCTATAAAAATGTTGTTTGAAGCTGAACAGGAAAATATTGGTGCTATCTATCGAGGTGAGTCTGTTCAGCTCCCTTTGGACTTATTTATTCCACCTGATGCATTAGAGTTGTGGTTAGATGCATTTGAAGGACCATTTGACTTATTGTTGTATTTGATTCGTCGCAATAACTTCGATATTTTGGATATTCCAATTTCTGAAATCACGCGCCAATATATGGCTTATGTGGATCTTTTAAAGAAAGATCGTTTTGATTTGGCGTCTGATTATTTGGTAATGGCAGCTTGGTTGGCTGAAATTAAATCGCGTTTACTATTGCCGAAACATCCAACAGTAGAAGATATTGAAGAAGAGAATGATCCAAGGCAAGAGCTAATCGAGCGATTACAGGTGTATGCTCAATATAAGCAGGCAGCAATGGATATGGATGCTTTGCCTAAATTTGATGAAGAAATATTTCCAACAACGCCTTCACTGCCTGAATTAATTCATGAAGAGCGATTACCACAAATTCATATTGATGATTTAACGTCAGCTTTGAAAAAGCTATTAAAAGAGCAAGCTCACTTTACTCAACATGTCATTACGACTGAAGTTTTGTCGGTGCAAGAGAGAATGGTGAGTATTTTGGATCATTTGAGTGATGTAAGTTATCTTTCTTTTGAAAGAATTCTGAATTTAAAAGAAGGGAAACTAGGTGTTGTTGTTTCTTTTATTGCTATATTAGAATTATCTAAACAGCAGATGATAGAGATCGTTCAAGATAATGCTTATGGTTCAATTAATTTAAAGTTAAAATAAATTGCCTATATTTGAAGCAGTTTTTTATTTCTAATGATAGAATATGAAGCTTGTTGAAGGTGATGAAGGGCAGTAATACTGTAGTTTGCACGTTTGATCTACACATTTTTAGTGATATGTTGATTAAATGTTATGTTTATGTGATTGTTTTTGTTTTAATAAATTCATTTGAATAAAAGTTGTGCAGTTTTGGGGTGGACAAGTCATTAAAAATCCCTATAATGCATCACATCTTTTGGGCTGTAGCCAAGCGGTAAGGCAGCGGGTTTTGATCCCGCCATTCCCAGGTTCGATCCCTGGCAGCCCAGCCAAATTTCTTCTTTCTTATGAGTTTGTAGATTCAGAGCTTCTAATGCTTATGCAAAATATAGTAATATATCACGGCTACAAACATCACCTTTATTTTAATCAATCTTTAATCAAGGAAGTATAATCATGAGCAATGCTCAGATGATGATCTTTGCTGGTAACGCGAATCCAGAATTAGCTAATAAAATCGTAGAACATCTTGGTATGACTTTAGGTGATGCTACAGTTGGTCACTTCTCTGATGGTGAAGTGATGGTTTCTATTAATGAAAACGTTCGTGGTAAAGACGTATTCTTAATTCAGCCAACATGTTACCCAACTAACGATAACTTGATGGAACTTTTAGTAACAATTGATGCACTTCGTCGTGCTTCAGCGATGAGAATTACGGCTGTAATTCCTTACTTCGGTTACTCAAGACAAGATCGTCGTCCACGTTCTGCGCGTGTTCCAATCTCTGCGAAAGTTGTTGCGAACATGATTACAAGCGTAGGTTGTAACCGTGTTTTAACAATTGATTTGCATGCTGATCAAATTCAAGGCTTCTTTGAAATTCCTGTTGATAATATTTATGCAACACCAGTAATGTACCGTGACATTATCGGTCTTCAGCAAGAAAATTTATGTGTTGTATCACCTGATGTTGGTGGTGTATTGCGTGCACGTGCAATTGCTAAGCAATTAGAAACTAATGATTTAGTCATCATTGATAAACGTCGCCCAGCACCAAACGTATCAGAAGTGATGAATATTATTGGTGATGTTCGTGGTAAGAACTGCGTAATCGTAGATGATATCGTGGATACAGCTGGTACATTAACAGCTGCAGCAAACGTATTGAAAGAAAACGGTGCTGTATCTGTTCGTGCATATTGCTCACATCCAATTTTATCTGGTAAAGCAATTCAAAATATTGAAAACTCTGCATTGGATGAAATGATTGTTACAGATACAATTCCATTGTCAGAAGCATCAATGAACTGTGAGAAAATTCGCGTTTTATCAGTATCTCATATCATTGCAAATACAATTCGTCGCATTCACGCAGAAGAATCAGTTAGTAGTCTTTTTGCTTAATTGCGGAATTACGTTATATTATAAAGCCAGATTATTTCTGGCTTTTGTTTTATATGAGGATTTAAAATGTCACGCACTGTATTTTGTCAAAAACTCAAGAAAGAGGCGGAAGGATTAGTACGTCAAATGTATCCTGGTGAATTGGGTACGAAAATTTTTGAGAATGTCTCTAATGAAGCTTGGCAGTTGTGGTTAAAACAACAAACAATTTTGATCAATGAATATCGTGTGAATCCATTGGATCCTAATGCTCGTAAATTTATCGAAGAACAAATGGTTAAGTTCTTCTTTGAAGATAGCGATATTGCATTGCCAGATCAGTTTGTACCAGAGAAATAAAAAATAACCGCTCATTGAGCGGTTATTTCATTTTTGGCTTATGTATTTTCTACAATACCTAAACGATCATCTTTTAGTAAAGGATATTCATAGGTATTAAAGAATTGATAGTGCCACCATTCATGCGAATAATTATCAAAACCAGCATTTAACATGATGCCAGCAAGTATTAAGCGATTTCTTTGAGCTTCTGTGGATACATTATAATTAGCATGCCATGATTCAGGTGAAAAGCTATCAAATGGTGTGCCCATTTCTAAAGGTTCACCTGTAATCATATCAGCTAAGCCGACATCAATAGCAACGCCACGAGAATGTGGAGAGCCACGTTTATGTGGATTGGCTAAAAAATCAGGATCGGGTGTATGATTCCAAAAAACAAATTGCGCTGCTGGTGGGCGATATGCATCATAAACAATGAATTTAAGTCCAAGATGTTTTGCTTGCTCAATGGCTTTTCGAAATTTTAATTCAGCATCTATATGTAAAAAGCAGCGAGCAGCATCATATACAGCTTTGCCTGTGAAATTTCTGCCATCAGCATAAGGCATGTCAATAATAATATTGTGTGATTCTTCGGTGAGCTCGATCAACTCTGACATTTTAGCACTCCTTTAATGAGTGTTTTATAATAACGTTTCGAACATATTTGTGTTGTTTTGATTAAATAATGATCACTTTTTAAAAGAGTATTGACGATGTTCATGAATATCTCTATAATTCGACTCCTAAACACAGTATGGACATGTAGCTCAGTTGGTTAGAGCACAGCACTCATAATGCTGGGGTCGGTGGTTCAAATCCACCTATGTCCACCATTTTTAAGAAAGCCCTTGCGAAAGCAAGGGCTTTTTTTATAATTAAAAATTAATATCATTAGGCTTGGATGTTCCTCAGATATAATTAGTCGTAATCAATAACAAAGAGGTCATCATAATGAAAAAGATTTTAATATTGAGTTTCGTTCTATTTGCAGCTTCGGTTGCGCAGGCGCAGTCTACAGAAACTATTTTTATCATCCAAGATACTAAAGATGGTGAAAAAGTGGTGGATGTTCGTTATCAAGAAAAAGAGCGTGAGTTTTTTATCGATGTGTTTGCTGAAGTAGATCAAAATGGTGATGGTTGTGTTGATCAAGCAGAAGCACGTGATAAGGGTATCTTGGATTTTGATCGCTTTGCTTTGACGAATCCAAAATGCTTGAATGAAGAAGAGTATATGCGCGCTATGCAGGAATAATGTTTCGTGTAAAATGGCGTGAATTTAAACAACAAGAGTAAAATTGTTATGTTACAAAAAATGGATTTTTATTTGGAAGATCATGCGCACATTGCGTTAAATGATTTATTAAAGATGGTTGGTATCGCTGATTCAGGTGGCAGAGCAAAGCATATGGTGGCTGATGGTTTGATCAGTGTAAATGGTGCTTTAGAGTTACGTAAAACTGCAAAAATTATAGCGGGTAGCATTGTGACTGGTGATGGTTTTTCTATTCATGTGCACGCAGGTTTTCAAAGTTAATTGGCTGTATTAGCAACATTATGTATATCAATATTAAAGATCGATAAGCCTTATGGTTTATCGATTTTTATTTTGTATATAAAGTCTAGTGATTTTATAAAGTACCTTTAAATATTACAGATTATATATATCTTTATTAATTAATTATTCTATGTATTTATCAATGAGTTAATTGATCTTCAAATAATTAGTAAATATATCGGATAATCAATTATTTAAAATAAAATACATGTTTTTCAGTTAGTTGTGTCTAATAAGATGCATAGTTAATAAATAAATTATAAATCTAGCGAAAATCTGATTATAAATTGATAATTATCAATTAAAAAAAGTGTGTTATGCTACGCGCCTCTTATTCCTAGGCATTCTAGGAAGTAATCTTATTTATCTTATGGATAAATAAATGTTCAAGGTTTTATGGAGGTAGTAGTCAATGAAAATTTCACGTAGAAACTTTCTATTAGGGCTTGGCGCAACAGGCGTTGTTGCTGGTGGTGCATCTGTGTTGGTGCCAATGATGCAAAGAGAAGGTACTTTAGTTAATACTAAGTCACGCGCATTGCATGTCGATGGTACAGAAGGTCCTTTGCCGAAAGAATCTGACGTTGTAATCATTGGTGCTGGTATCCAAGGCATTATGACTGCAATTAACTTGGCTGAAAGAGGCTTGAGCGTTACGATTTGTGAGAAAGGTGAAGTGGCAGGTGAAATGTCTGGACGTGCTTATAGCCAGATCATCAGCTATAAAACAGCACCAGAAATTTTCCCATTGCATCACTACGGTAAAAAAGTTTGGCGTGGTATGAATGAGAAAATTGGTATGGATACAAGTTATCGTACGCATGGTCGTGTTGAAGCGATTCCTCATGAGCAAGAATTGGCATTGGTTGAAGAGTGGATTAAAATAAACTCGGAAAATCCGGGTTTTGATACTCCATTAAAGACTAGAATCATCAAAGGTGAAGAATTAGCGGCTCGTTTACCTGGTGCGCAATCTAAATGGACAATTGGTGGTTTTGAAGAAGATGCAGGTAGTGTTGATCCAGAAACTGGTGTTTCTATGTTGGCACGTTATGCGATGCAAATTGGTGTAAAACTTTATACTAATTGTGCGGTTCGTGGTATTGAAACAGCTGCAGGTAAGATTTCTGATGTTGTTACAGAGAAAGGTTCTATCAAAACTTCTTCTGTTGTATTGGCAGGTGGTATTTGGACGCGTTTATTCATGGGTAATATGGGTGTTGATATTCCAACGTTGAATATTTACTTGTCTCAACAGCGTGTAACAGCTGTTCCAGGTGCACCAAAAGGCAATGTTCACTTACCTAATGGGATTCACTTCCGTGAACAAGCTGATGGCACATATGCTGTAGCGCCACGTATTTTCACAAGCTCAGTTGTTAAAGATAGCTTTATCTTGGGCCCTGGTTTCTTACATTTATTGGGTGGCGGTGAATTGCCATTAGAATTTAAGATTGGTCCAGATTTATGGAATTCATTCCAAACTAAAACTTCATGGAAAAATAATGAAGTAACACCATTCGAAGAATATCGTACTGTAATGGCAACGCCAAATAATGAACATTTGGATCGTGTATTTAATCGAATGAAAGCTGAATTCCCAGTATTTAAGGATTCTAAAGTTGTAGAGCGTTGGGGAGCTGCGATTAACTTAACATCAGATGAATTGCCAATCATCTCTGAAGTACCACAATATCCTGGTTTATTCATCAATACAGCAACTGGCTGGGGTATGACAGAAAGTCCTGCATCTGGTCAAATTACGGCTGATTTAGTTATGGGTAGAACGCCATTTATTGATGCAACGCCTTATAGTATGAAGCGCTTCGGCTAATACGAAATATTTGATGTTAAGAAGCTCTGATCGAAAGATTGGGGCTTTTTTATTGACTCGATTTTATAATTTTGAATTATTGCATTCTTATCATGTATGTTTTATATGTAAAAATTGTTTGCTTCTTAGAATTGTAAATGTTATAAATATTTTCATTCAATAGGATTTTATGGGGGCTTGCTATGAAAATGTTTATGTCTATGATGTGCTGCTGTGAAATGCGTATTTATATTCAACAGGTTTTAAATCAAATTTCATATTTACAACAGGCGCATAATTATGATCGAGTTTCAAAACATCAATAAAAAATTTACGAAAAATAATCAAGAAGTTGTTGCACTTCATCCTATTAATTTAACCATTCAAAAAGGAGATGTATTCGGCGTCATTGGATACAGCGGAGCAGGCAAAAGTACGCTCATTCGTTTGGTTAATGCATTAGAAAAGCCAACATCAGGCGATGTGATCATTGATGGGCAAGCATTTAGTCAATTAGATAATAAAGCTTTGCGTAATGTTAAAAAGCGCATTGGTATGATCTTTCAGCACTTTAATTTATTAGAAACTAAAACAGTGGCTGAGAATATCGCTTTACCATTAAGATTGAATTCTAATTTATCTAAGCAAGCAATAGATGCTCGCATTGATGAATTGTTGGCCTACGTAGAAATTCCTGATAAAAAGCATGCTTATCCTCGTGAATTATCAGGTGGGCAAAAGCAGCGCGTAGGCATTGCGAGAGCGTTGGCTAATAACCCAGATATTTTATTGTGTGATGAAGCGACATCGGCGCTTGATCCGCAAACAACACAATCCATTTTAAATTTACTGCGCAAAATTAATAAAGAGCAGGGCATTACGATTATGATGGTGACCCACCAAATGGAAGTTGTTGTATCTATCTGTAATCGAATTGCAGTGATGGATAAAGGCATTGTGGTGGAAACAGGTTCAACCAAAGAGATTTTCCAAGATCCGAAAGAACCAATGACGCGTAAATTCATCAATACATTGATTGAAGAAGAAATTCCAAGAAGCATTATCCGTAACATTGATGATGCTTTGCCAAATCATATTTATCGTTTAGAGTTTTTGGGTGATTCAGCTAAGAATCCAGTGGTGAATGAACTTATTTTAACTAGAATTGTTGTCGTGAATATTCTGTTTTCCAACATGATCGAGATCGAAGGGTCGGTGATCGGAAGTATGTTCGTGCAGTTAGCAGGTTCGCAAGAATCTATTGTGGAAGCTGTCGGATTTTTAAGAGAACGTGGCGTTCGCGTTACGCTTAATCAGTTGGATAAGGAGTAAGTCATGAAGAGTTTATTTGTTACACAAGTTGGGCTGGATGGTTTTTTACTTGCAGGTAAACAAACATTGATCATGGTTTCAGTTTCTTTGGTGATCGGTGTGATTTTAGGTGGAATCATCGGGATTACATTAGTATTAACTCGTCCAGATGGTATTCGCCCAAACAATTTTATCTACTCAATTTTGAATCCAATTGTGAATGTGATTCGTTCGTTGCCTTTCATTATTCTATTGGTGGCGATTATTCCAATTACACGTTTAATCATTGGCAGTTCGATTGGTACAGCAGCGGCAATTATTCCATTAACAATTTATATCTCGCCATTCATTGGGCGATTGGTAGAAACATCATTGTTAGAAGTGGATCATGGAATTATTGAGGCTGCGAATTCAATTGGTGCATCTACTTTTGAAACGGTTTGGTATTTCTTGCTACCTGAAGCGAAATCCTCTTTAATCTTGAATTTTACAACAGCAACTATTGGCTTAATTGGTGCAACTGCAATGGCAGGTGCGATTGGTGCAGGCGGGATTGGTGATTTGGCCATTAACTATGGTTATAACCGTTATGATAATGCTGTATTGTTCTACTGTGTTGTGATTTTGGTCATCGTTGTACAGGCTGTACAAATGCTTGGTAACTATTTAGCAAAACGCACTCGAGCATAATTAAAACAATTATATAGATAAAAATTCTAATACTTTAGGAGTATCCTATGTCTTTATTTGCCTATGAAAATATGGCGGATCGCCTTTCTTTGACTCGAAAAACTGCATTGCCATTTAGAGAACGCGCTTCTGAGCATGATCAAACGAATACATTCCCATTCCAAAATATCGCGGATTTAAAGGCGATTAATTATCCTGCCTTAACATTAGGTAAAGAATTTGGTGGTTTAGGTGCGTCATTGGAAGAGATGCTTAAGCATCAACAAATCATTGCGGAAATGGATGGCTCAACAGCTTTAGCTATTGGCTGGCATGTTGGCATTACGATGAATTTAGGCGAACAACAAGAGTGGGAAGCATCTATTTTTAAACGCTTTGCAGATGATGTTTTGGCAACAGGTGCTTTGATTAATAATGCAGCATCAGAAGCAGCTACAGGCAGTCCAACGCGCGGTGGTTTACCTGAAACAATAGTGCAGCAAAATGAAAAAGGTTGGTTGATTTCAGGTCGTAAGATTTTTACGACGTTATCACCAGTTTTAGATTATTTTGTCGTATCGGCGAGAATCAATGAGAGTAATGAAGTTGGCCAGTTTTTAGTACATAAAAGCCGTGAAGGTTTATCCATTGATGAAACTTGGGATTCTGTGGCAATGCGTGCAACAGGAAGTCATGATTTAGTATTGGATCAAGTGCAATTAGATGCACAGGATTTATTAACTAAAATTACATCAGGAACAAAAACACCACAAGGCTGGTTATTGCACATTCCTGCTGTATATCAAGGCATTGCAACGGCAGCGTTTGATTATGCTCTAAACTTTGCGAATACTTATGCGCCCAATAGCTTGGCTTCAGGCACAATTGCTCAGTTCCCAACAGTTCAGCAAAAATTGGGCGAGATGAAATTAAAACTCATCCAAAATGAATATTTACTATATGGCGTAGCACGTGATTGGGATCAAGCAGATTCTGAAGCGAAATTTGCATTAGCAGATGCATTGGCTACCACTAAAGTTGCAGTTGTGAATAATGCTTTAGATATTGTGGATTTAGCGATGCGTTTAGTGGGCGCAAAATCACTTTCTGCCAATAATCCATTACAACGTTATTACCGTGATGTGCGTGCAGGATTACATAATCCGCCCATGGAGGACATAGTTTTAGTGAATCTTGCTAAATCGGCTCTGAGCAAACTCTAAGCTCACAAAATTAATATTTATGAATATTTGCATTGATGAAATTAATCAATGCATCGGGATCGTGCATCTTCAATAAAGTGAAAAGGAATGAAAATGTTTAAGAAAATAGTAATTATATTGGGTTTTGCTTTGGCTGTTTCAGCTTGTGGTAATAATGAATCAGCAGTCAATTCAAGTGATAAAACATCTGAAAAAAAGACAATTGTTGTAGCATTTGGTCCATCTTCTTATGGTACGCAATTTACGAAATCTATTCAGCCGATTTTAGAAGCTCAAGGTTATGATGTTGTGCCTAAAATTTTTTCTCAAAATAGCCAAATTAATCGCAGTATGAAGGATGGTGAAGTTGATGTCTCAATCTTTCAGAGTACGGCTTATATGGCGGATATTAATCGATTATTGGGCATGAATATGGTGAAGTTGGCAGATACAGCGAGTGCACCACAATCGTTACGTTCTTCACGCCATCAAAATTTGGATGTAATTAAAGATGGCATGACAATTACTATACCGAATGATCCTGTTAATGCAGAACGTGCTGCAAGAATCTTAGAGAATTTAGGTTGGATTAAGATTAAAGAAAATGTTGATCCTATTAAGTTCAACGTGAATGATATTGAAAAAGGGCAATATGATTTAGTGATTAGAGAAGTAGATCCAGCACAAGCTTTACGTGCCATTGATGATGTGGATTTTGCAGTCATTAACGGAAACTATATTGCTAATATGGGATTGAAAATTACAGATTCATTGATTGTGGAAGATACGCCAGCAGAGCATGTTGTAATCGTTTCTATTTTGGGCAAAGATCAAAATCAGCAATGGGCGAAAGATTTGAAAAAAGCCTATGAATCAAAAGAATTTGAAAATTACATCAAAAATGAGCCATTATATGAAGGGTTTATTTTACCCAAGCATTGGGATAACTAGTCAATCATATAAGAGGCAATAATGAAGCTAAATGGTTTGAAAGTAGCAATGATGCTATGTGCATCATTGATCGTGGCGGCATGTGGAAATAATAACGAAGAAATTGTGAAAACTTCAGAACCGATTCCGCAAGTAGAGATTAAGGTAGGTTTTGGACCTTCCAATTATGCAGTGCAATTTCAAGAATCCATTCAGCCGATTTTAGAGCGACAAGGTTATAAAGTTACGCCGATAGTTTTCTCTCAAAACCCTATGATTACAAGCAGTATGCGCGACAATGAAATAGATGCATCCATTTCACAAAGTTATGCATTTATGTTGGACTTAAATCGTTTATTGAAAATGGATATGATGGGCGTTGGCCATACAGCTACAGCGCCGCAATCATTGCGTTCTAAAAAACATGATTCATTGGATGATGTAACTGATGGCATGGTTGTGACATTATCGAATGATCCGATTAATATGGAACGCGGCGCAAGAATTTTAGAAAGCTTGGGTTGGGTTAAAATTCATGAAGATGCACAACCTGCGACATTCAGCTTAAAAGATATTGAAAAAGGGCAGTATGATTTAGTGTTTAAAGATGTTGATCCTGCTCATTCTATGCGTTCGATGGATGATGTAGATTTTGCTGTTGTGAACGGTAACTATGTTGTGAATATGGGGCAGAAAATCACTGATGGTTTATATGTGGAAAAAACACCAGATGATCATCGTGTGATCGTGACCATTCAATCGAAAGATAAAGATAAACAATGGGCAAAAGATTTAGCGGCGGCTTATGCTTCTGATGAATTTAGAGATTATATTTTGGCTCGACCAATGTACGAAGGATTCCTCATGCCAAAAGAGTGGAATCCCGTACCTGATCAGAAATAAGATTATAAGCATTCAATAGAATTTCAAATATTATTTTAAAACCTCGCAGAAGCGAGGTTAAGGAACAATTTATGAGCATAAAATTAATCGCAATTGATTTAGATGGCACTTTGTTGAATGAGCATCACCTTGTGAGTGATCGTGTGAGACAAAGCATTCAATATGCTCAGGATAAAGGTGTTCAGATAGTTTTAGCAAGTGGCCGACCATATTCTGGCATGGCGCCAATTTTGCATGATTTAGGTATTTATAATGATAAAAATTATGTGATTACTAATAATGGCGCGATGATTCGTGACATTACAACAGGCGCAGCGATTCATGAGAACTCATTGAATTATAGTGATTATATTAAGATTGAAGCATTATCTCGAGAATTAAATGTTTGTATGCATGTTGTGAGTGATCAATGTTTATATACTGCCAATCGTGAGATTGGTTACTACACGGTTTATGAATCTTATTTGGCGAATATTCCACTTGTTTATCGACCAGCATCTGAGATGGATGAAGATATTTGTTATAGCAAGTGCATGTTTTCGGATGATCCAAAATTATTGGATGTCGTTGAAAAACGAGTGCCAAAAGAATTTTATGACGATTATGAAGTATTTAAAAGTGCATCGTTTTATTTAGAGTTTTTACGTAAAAACTCCACTAAAGGTTATGCTTTACAAAAAATTGCGAATGAACTTGGTTTTGATAGCTCTGAGATTATGTGTATGGGCGATCATGAAAATGATTTTTCTATGTTTAAAGTGGCAGATATTAAGATTGCGATGGGCAATGCAATTGATTTATTGAAAGAGCATGCAACATTTATGACGAAAACAAATAATGAAGATGGTGTAGCGATTGCGATTGAGAAATATATTTGAATATTAAATTAATGTATAGATATTCATCAAAAAATTAAAGTGGTTAATAACTGTACAGATTGTTCTATTATCGAAATTATATAGATAACTTTATGAAGTATAAGTGATAAATGTCATGATTTAAATTATTTCTCAGTGCGATATGAATTTTTCAGTTTCGCCTTTATGATAAAAGGAATATATTGAATACGCATTTTTTTATTAGCCGGAGGAAATTAATATGGCATTTGCAACAGTTAATCCTTATACCAACGAATTGGTTAAATCATTCCCAAGTGCAACAGAAGTAGAAATCAAGGCTGCTGTTGATCGTTCTGATAAAGCATTCCAAAGCTGGAAAAATTTATCCATTGCTGAACGTGTGGGATATTTGAAAAATGCATCAGAATTATTGCGTAAAAACAGTGATGAATACGCAACATTACTGACGTTAGAAATGGGTAAAATCTTTGGCGAATCTAAAGCTGAAGTAGAATTATCTGCACAAATTTTAGACTATTACGTGAAGCATGCTGAAGGCTTATTGGCACCAAGAAAATTGCCAGTGATGGATCCAGCAGAGGGCGAAGCGGAATTAGTGAATGATCCAATGGGCGTTTTATTGGCGATTGAGCCATGGAACTTCCCATTCTATCAAGTGGCTCGTATTATGGCGCCACAATTGTCAGCGGGTAATACGTTGATCTTGAAACATGCTTCAAACGTACCACAAAGCGCATTAGCATTTGAAAAATTGATGTTAGATGCAGGCTTGCCAGAAGGCGTATTCATCAACTTGTTCATGGAGCATAACCATGTTGAGTTAGTTGTAGCTGATCCACGTGTTTGTGGTGTTGCATTGACAGGTTCTGAGTTTGCAGGTTCAGCAGTTGCACAAGTTGCTGGTAAGCACTTGAAAAAATCTATCATGGAATTGGGCGGAGCGGATGCATTTGTTGTATTAGATGATGCAGATATGGATAAAACTGTAGCTTGGGGCGTTTTTGGTCGCCATTGGAATGCAGGTCAAGTATGTGTTTCTTCTAAGCGTATGATCATTGATGCTAAAGTTTATGATGAATACTTAGAAAAATACACAGCAGGCGTTGCAGCATTGAAAGCAGGTGATCCTATGGATCCTGCAACACAATTGGCGCCATTATCTTCACAGCGTGCTAAAGATGGCTTATTGAAGCAAATCGAAGAAGCTGTTAAGCATGGTGCGGTCGCAACAGAAGTGGGCGAAAAAGTTCCTGCTCAAGGTTGTTTCGTTCAACCAACGATTTTGACAAATGTAACACCAGATAATCCTGCTTACTACCAAGAATTCTTTGGTCCTGTATCAATGATCATCAAAGCAGAAGATGAAGCTGATGCAATCCGTATTGCTAACGATTCTCCATTTGGTTTGGGCGGTTCTGTGTTTACATCTGACAATGCTCGTGGTCGTCGCGTTGCAGGTGAAATTTCAACAGGTATGATCTTTGTTAACCACCCAACAATGGTTAAAGCTGATCTTCCATTTGGTGGTGTTCGTCGCTCTGGCTTTGGTCGTGAGTTGATCGACTTGGGCTTGAAAGAATTCGTTAACCAAAAATTGATTGATGTTGTGGATATCGATGCACCATTCTAATTGATTTTAAATCTACCTAGATGAAAAAGCGCCACTCAATGAGTGGCGTTTTTGTTTGATCAGAGATAGTTTGACAATCTTATGCTATAAATAACATAAATTTGATAAGGGGGTAACAAGTGGAATCGTTATTTGGTGTGCTCATGTTTCTCGGTTTTGGTGCATTATGGCTCGGAATTATCATATTTAAGCTTGTATTGTTATATTTTATTTTCAATTGGATTGATAAGCTCTTTGATAAATATGGTGATTAAATCACAATAGAAGAAATATGCATTATTAGCGTGCTACAAGAATCATTTCATTGCTTTTAACTATTTGTATTGAATGAAATAACAATCATATTATTCTGTTATCATTTGCACATAATAATTAAGGGATAATATTTTGTGTAAATTAAGAATTATTGCATTGGCTATATGTTTATTTTTCATTCCACAATTGACATATGCGGATGTCTCTGTAAAAGGACATTATAGATCATCACCTAATTCAACAGTTCGGGATAATTACACATACAAAGGTAATAGAAATCCTCATACTTGGAAAAAAGGCACGAATAAATATAAGTATTCTCCAAGCTCTGGATATTATAAATATAAAGGAAAGTCTAAAAGATCATATCGACGTAAATGATATAGATTAAGAATTCTTACGTTGATTAAACCATTTATCCAATTCTTGGGCGAAGAGCTGGCGATCTTTTTGTGATAAAGGCGGTGGTCCACCGGTTTGAACGCCGCTAGAGCGTAAAGTATCCATTAAATTACGTACAGTTAATCGACCGCCAATACTATCTTTAGTGAGCTGTTCACCTCGAGGTGTGATCACATTGGCATTTTTAGCAATGGCATCTGCGGCTAATGGAATATCTGCTGTTATCACTAAATCACCTTCTATGATCCGGCTCACAATCTCGTCATCTGCAACGTCAAAGCCTTTTGGTACAGTTAATGTTTTAATGAATGGTGATGGTGGAACGGATAGATTTTGGTTGGCAACCAAATAGAGCATGATTGATTCACGTTTTGCAGCGCGATAGAGAATTTCTTTGATAACTTTTGGACAAGCGTCCGCATCCACCCAAATAGACATATATTTCCTTTGATTGAATGTTATCCATCCAAAGTTTAAGATAATAAAAAAGCCCTTCATAGAAGGGCTTTTTTAATTTGGAGCGGGAAACGAGACTCGAACTCGCGACCCCAACCTTGGCAAGGTTGTGCTCTACCAACTGAGCTATTCCCGCAAAAAAACGGTTTAAATGATGTTTTGGTTTTTCATCATTTTGCCTTAAATTAATAAGGACTTTAATTTGGAGCGGGAAACGAGACTCGAACTCGCGACCCCAACCTTGGCAAGGTTGTGCTCTACCAACTGAGCTATTCCCGCAGAA
>JASLHB010000089.1 GCA_030149965.1 Wohlfahrtiimonas sp.
GCCTTTCCACTCAGTCGATAAAACTCGTTTTAAAGGCGTTTCTCTCCAACGTTCTAATCGGATTTTATCCGTTAATGTCTGTAGCATGTTGAATTCCTTATTCTTTACGAGAACCGCCTGCATTATCACCACGATATGAGATATAGCCGTTTTTCTCGAGTTCAAGTGCCAATGTTTTATCACCTGTTGCAACCAATTCACCATCCACTAATACGTGAACAACATCTGGTGAAACATAGTTTAAAAGGCGCTGATAGTGAGTGATCAATAAGAATGAACGCTTATCATCACGTAGAGTGTTGATACCATCAGAGATCACTTTAAGCGCATCGATGTCCAAACCTGAGTCAGTTTCATCCAATACGATCATGCTTGGTTCAAGCACTAGCATTTGAAGAATTTCGTTACGTTTTTTCTCACCGCCAGAGAAGCCTTCATTCACGAAGCGCTTCAAGAAAGCAGGATCCATTTTGACTTTTTTCATGCGATCTTGTAAGAATTCGTAGAATTCTAATGCATCCATTTCTTCTTGACCACGTGCTTTACGAATGCTGTTCACGGCACTTTTCAAGAAGTACATGTTATTAACGCCAGGCAATTCAGCAGGATGTTGGAAGCCTAAGAATAAACCTTTATGCGCACGTTCTTCAGGATCGATTTCTAAGATATTTACGCCATCTAAAAGGATTTCACCTTCTAAGATATCGTAACCATCTTTACCAGCGATGATGTTTGCTAAAGTACTTTTACCAGAACCATTGGGTCCCATGATTGCGTGAATTTCGCCATCTTTAACCGTTAATGATACGCCTTTTAGGATTACGTGATCTTCAACCGCTACTTTTAAATTTTTAATTTCTAACATTGTTTTGTTCCCAATAATGATCTAATTAACCAACGCTGCCTTCGAGTTTGAGCTCAATGAGTTTCTGTGCTTCTACCGCAAACTCCATTGGCAACTCTTGGAAAACTTCTTTACAGAATCCGTTAACAATTAAGCTAATCGCATCTTCTTGTGACAAACCTCTTTGCTGACAGTAGAACAACTGCTCTTCAGAGATTTTAGATGTCGATGCTTCATGCTCAACTTTGGATTGTGAGTTACGCACATCAATGTAAGGGAAAGTGTGCGCGCCGCAACGATCGCCCATCAACATAGAATCACATTGTGAATAGTTGTGTGCACCTGTTGCGCTTGGGTTGATACGAACCAAACCACGATAGATATTTTGAGCACGACCTGCTGAAATACCTTTAGAAATAATCGTTGAACGACTATTTTTACCGATGTGAATCATTTTGGTGCCTGTATCTGCTTGTTGGCAATCGCGTGCCACTGCAACAGAGTAAAATTCACCCACTGAATCATCACCTTTTAAAATACAGCTTGGGTATTTCCAAGTGATGGATGAACCTGTTTCCACTTGTGTCCAAGAGATTTTAGAACGGTCGCCTTGGCAGATCCCGCGCTTAGTTACGAAGTTGTAAATACCGCCAACACCGTTTTTATCGCCTGGGTACCAATTTTGTACCGTTGAATATTTGATTGTTGCATCTTCCATTGCAATCAATTCAACCACTGCTGCGTGCAATTGGTTTTCATCACGCTGTGGCGCTGTACAACCTTCTAAGTAAGATACATAACTTTGATCATCAGCAATGATCAATGTACGCTCGAATTGTCCTGTATTTGCCGCGTTGATACGGAAATATGTGGATAATTCCATTGGGCAACGTGTACCTTTAGGAATGTAAACAAACGAACCATCTGTAAATACTGCGGCATTCAATGCAGCAAAGAAGTTATCTTTGAAAGAAACTACTGTGCCTAAATATTTTTGCACTAAATCAGGATATTCTTGAACAGCTTCACTGAATGAACAGAAGATGATGCCTTGTTCTAATAATTTGCCTTTATAGCTTGTCGCAACAGAAACGGAGTCAAATACCGCATCGACTGCAACACCTGCTAAAATTTCTTGTTCTTCTAAAGGAATCCCTAAGCGCTCATACGTGCGCAATAATTCTGGATCCACTTCATCTAAGCTTTTTGGTGCTTGTTCTTGCAATTCTGACAATGATTTTGGCGCAGAATAGTAAGAGATCGCTTGATAATCAATCGGATCGATTTTCAAATGTGCCCAATCAGGCATTTCCATTTCAAGCCATGCTGCGTAAGCTTTCAAACGATAATCTAATAACCACTGTGGCTCTTTTTTCATCGCTGAAATTTTACGAATCACATCTTCATTTAAACCTGGTGGTAAGGTTTCCTGTGGAATGTCCGTGACGAAACCGTACGCGTACTCTTCCTCAGTTAATTTCTGAATTTGTTCCATAAATAACTCTCTAAACAGTAACTTTTGTAATGGGAATGTTGATTTCACCTCGCAGACCTTTTTTGGGCATAACCGCTAAAGATGCAAGAGAGATGTTGGAAAATTCCCGATGGAGGATTCTATTAATCAACGCCCAATGTGGCGTTAACTCACAACTATGCGAACGTTCGCACATTGAATGATCACTGACACAATCATTGATGGACATTGGTCCTTCGATTGCAACAATAATTTCAAGCAACGTTATAGCTTCTGGCTTTTTCTTGAGAAGATAACCGCCTTGCGAGCCTCGAATTGAGGTTAATAAATTGTCTTTAGTGAGAATTTTTAAAATCTTACTCGTAAACGCTGGGCTCAAGTGACAATCTATCGCTATCTGCGATGCACTTTGTGCCAATTCATGCTTTGCTAAATGAGTCATGATGAGCAGAGCATAATCTGTTTCACGTGTGATTTTTAACATTTGAAATTTACAATTTCCCGATAAAGATAAGGTGCGAGTAATATAGCACCATTTTCGTTCTCTTTACATATCATATTTGTTTATCAGGTTGATATAAGAATGCTTTCTTTATGTTAATGATTCTCATAAACTCTGACTTAATGCATAGATGCTAATGACTGATTTTGGAAAATTGACCTGAGCACTAAAATGCTCAGGTATTTTTTTATAAAATAGTTTTAGTTTGCGCGATGTTTGATCATAAAACATTGGCGAATCTTAGGATCGCGAGCAAAATCAAGCGGTAAAGTTTCACGAGAAATGTCTTTAATGTCAAAGTTTCCTGCAACCAATGGATCCATTTTGAAGTTGCGTAAGTTTGTGGAGAAAATTAACAAACCATCTTTCGCTAAAATTTCCATTGCATCTTCAATCAAACGAACATGATCACGTTGAATGTCTAAAACATCAGCCATACGTTTTGAATTAGAGAATGATGGTGGATCCATGAAGATTAAATCATAACGGGCATCACGCTTTTGCATCAATGGCAATTCGCTAACATGTTGCGCCATTGTTTTGAGCCATTCTAAAACATCTTTTTGAACGAATTCATATTGCTTACCTGATAAACCATTCAATGAGAAGTTATTTTCTGCCCATTTCAAATAAGTTTTTGACATATCCACAGTTGTTACAGCTTTTGCACCGCCAATGGCTGCCAAAATACTTGCGCTACCTGTGTAAGCAAATAAGTTTAAGAAGTTTGTGCCGCGCGCTTTTTCTTTGATCATTTTACGCACATTACGGTGATCCAAGAATAAACCTGTATCTAAATAGTTTGTAAGATTCACCCATAATTGCGCGCCAGATTCTTCAATCGGGAAGAATTCGCCACGATCTTCTTCTTTTTCATATTGGTTTGTGCCTTTTTGGCGCTCACGCAATTTGAAATGAATATTTTTAGCATCAATTTCAGGGAACACTAAAGGAACGATTGCTTGGATTTTTTCTAAACGTTTCGCGGCTTTGTCTGCATCAATGCTTTTTGGCGCTTTAAATTCGTAAACTACTAAAGATTGATTGTATCGATCAATGGCAACATTGAATTCAGGTAAGTCAGAATCGTATGTGCGATAACACATGACATTACTTTGTTTTGCCCATTTTTCCCATTTCTTTTTATTTTTGGTTAAACGGTTAAAGAAATCTTCGCCACCTTCAGACATTAATTCTTCAAGATTACGTTTTTCTTGGCGAGTATCTGCAGCTTGACGATCTACAAAATATTGTTCTTCAATTGCAAACTGTAAGTAAACACATTCCAATGGACCATTGTAGAATTTATTCACTTTACGAGCGCGTAAGCCCATTTGTTTGCCGAGTTCAATTTCTGAAGTAATAATACCAGCTTCAAAGCCAACATAAGGACGTAACCAATCACCTAATTCCATGTATGTTGGTTTCAACTCTTCTTTTTCGCCCAAACGTTCCCCATAAGGTGGGTTCGTTACGATCAAGCCTTTTTCGCTTAAATTTTCAGGTTTTCTGAAGTGTTGGAACATTTGATGAGAGAAAGACATATTTTTCAATACATCAGCTCTATCTGCGTTGGATTTAGTGATACCAATCATGCGAGCATTACGTTCTACGCCGTATAATTTACCTTGATATTGATCTTTACCAACTTCTGCACGATGTTTTGCTAATTTAACGCATTCGCTCCAAAGATGAGCATCATGCAAACGCCAATTTTCAAAGCCAAATGAAGGGCGATATAAACCCGGTGCGATATCACGGGCCATCAATGCAGCTTCGATTAGGATCGTACCTGCACCACATAATGGATCAATAAAATCTTGATGTTCTTTGGCTTTTTCAGGCCATTTAGAGCGATACAATAATGCAGCAGCTAAATTTTCTTTAATTGGCGCAGCACCTTGTTCTGTACGGAAGCCGCGCTTATGTAAAGGCTCACCACTTAAATCTAAATATAACGTGTAATTTGTGTCTTGAATATGTACATAGAAGCGGAAATCAGGATCATCTTTATCTACAGAAGGACGACCGCCTGTTGTCATATCAAAATAATCAACAATTGAATCTTTCACACGTTGTGCTGCATATTGCGTATGAATGTGCTGAGCGCGCTTAGTTGTCACTTGGATCACAAAAGTTTGATCATCTGACATATGTGTCGACCAAGGAAAGCCTGATAATTGCAAATGAAGATCATCTAAATCTTTCATGCTGCCAGCTTTCAATTGTAACAATACACGAGAACCACAACGCGTCCACAACAGTGCTTGATAAGCCTCTTTTAGCCCACCTTCAAAACGCACACCTGTTGCATCGCTTGTAGATTCGATGCCTAAAGCTGTTAATTCATCGATAACATAAGGTGCTAAGCCTTGCGCGCAAGTAATAAAAAAAGAGGACATTGATCAATCACCATGAAATTTCACATATAACGGATCATTATAGCGAAATAATGCGCAGATTGTCTGATTTTAAGATGAACTTAGGTCAATATTTTCTGTAGATATTCTATTTTACGGCTGAGTTTCATTGAAATGGCATTTCACAGAGATAGAGATTTTTTCGAAAGAAATTTTTATAGCAATGGTTCAGTTACAGTATCGAATGATAGATTTATTGTGGGCTCTACAACTTATGCGATGAATGGCGTGACATCAGTTAAAAGAGGACAAACAGATCCTTCTAGAATGTGGCCAATTATTTTGTGTTTGGTTGGTTTATATGTATTGTTTCAAGGTTCAATGATGACTTTTCTTGCTGGCGTTGCGATGGTTGCTATTGGTGTACTTTGGTTTAAGGCAATCAAGCCTGAATATATGGTATTTTTGAATAGTTCATCAGGTGAATCTCAAGCCTTAGCAAGTAAAGATGTGAAATATATCGATCAAGTGATTGCAGCATTGAATGAAGCAATCATTCATAGAGGCTAAAAATTATTGATGAGATTTAGCAGTAGCAATCTGTTGCTAAATCTTGGTAAAAGAACAGTATCCAGTTTATTGGTAGTTGTTCTCAATTAAGGTAAAGCATACAATCATAATTATATTTTTATCAGTCAATGAATAATTATGTCCAAACAAAAACCATTTGTGATTGCCTCTGAATCCATTCCAACAACAAATAAGACAGTGGAATGGCAACAGCAAAATAGTGCTTCGTTTGCATTTACCTTGAACTATTCAGCAAAAAATAGTCAGCAAAAAATTGTGACGATTGTTGAAAATATGCAGCAAGCAGAGAGCTTATTGCAAGATTTGGCTTTCTTTGGACATCAGGCTACGATTTTTCCTGATACGGAAACATTGCCGTATGATAGTTTTTCGCCACAACTGAATATCATTTCAGAACGTTTGGCGACATTGGCAAGATTGCGCCAAGGCGCGATTAGCACATTGATTGTGACGATCCCAACTTTAATGCAGCATTTAGCGCCCTTAAAGTTTTTGGATGGTCATGTTTTAGTGTTAAAGCCGGGCGATATTGTGGATCGTGATCAATGGCGATTGGGTTTAGAAGCCTCAGGTTATCAAAATGTGAAGCAAGTGATGGAACCGGGAGAGTTTGCGATTCGTGGTGCGATCATTGATCTATTTCCTATGGGAATTACAACGCCGATTCGTGTGGATCTGTTTGATGATGAAGTGGAAAGTATCCGAACGTTTGATCCTGAAACTCAGCGCACTGTGGAAACAATTCCTGAATTATCCATCTTGCCTGCTCGTGAGTTTGATACAAGTCCAAAGGCTTTAGAATTATTCCAACAAAAATTCAAAAACAGTTTCGAAGTGGATACAACGCAGTGCAATCTCTATAAAGAGATTGTGAATGGCAATTTGCCAGCAGGTGTTGAAAACTATTTGCCATTATTCTTTGATGATACGGCAACGTTGTTTGATTATTTAGGCGAGCAGACAACTTTCATCACTTATCCTAATCTATATAAAAGTGCGGAAAGTTTTCAAAAACTCATTGATACAAGATATGAGCGCTATCGCCACGATATCGAGCGCCCATTGTTATCACCTGCAAGGTTATACATTAACTTTAATGGCTTAGAGAAAATCTTAGCCAATAAACCTAAAGTTACTGTGAGTTTTTCAGGTGATGCGCCTGTGGTTCGTCAGATTAACCAAGTGGAAGCTTGGCTCAAGGATAATGAAAAAAGTGCGTTGATTCTGACGACAGAAACAACAGGGCGCAGAGAAATTCTTTTGGAGCGTTTAAAAGAATTATCTTTATCGCCAGCTGTGCGTGATAAATTTGCAGATATTACAAAAGTGCCAGAACATTTCACATTGTTAACAGGTGCTTTGAGTAATAGTTTCAGTTACCAGAATCAGTTTGCATTGGTGACAGAAAATAGTCTGCTCGGCATTCCAATGCAATCTACACGCAAGAAACAGCAGAAAACTGTCGATGTTAAATCCATGCTCACAAGCATTGATCATTTGAAAGAAGGTGATCCGATCGTGCATTTGAAACATGGCGTTGGGCGCTATGTTGGCTTGGATAGCATTGATGACAATGAATTATTGGTGATTGAATATAAGGGTAACTCGAAGTTATATATCCCGATCACAGATCTGAATGATTTATCTTTATATACTGGTGGATCGAAAGAGAGCGCACCGTGGCATCGATTGGGTTCGGATCAATGGGAAAAAATCTGTAAAAAAGCTTCTGAAAAAATTCATGATACAGCTGCCGAATTATTGGATATCTATTCACGCCGTGAATTGCAAGAAGCGCGCGGCATGGCGCTGTTGGATGAATATGATCAATTTGCTGCAAGCTTTCCATTCCAAACAACGCCAGATCAACAGCGGGCTATTGATGATGTGTTAAAAGATTTAACTGTTGGGAAAATGGATCGCATCATTTGTGGTGATGTGGGCTTTGGTAAAACAGAAGTTGCGATGCGCGGTGCATTCATGGCTGTGATGAATGGCTATCAAGTGGCATTATTAGCACCGACAACATTGTTAGCAGAACAGCATGTGCAGGATTTTATGGATCGCTTTGCTGATTGGCCTGTAAAAATTGCCGGTTTATCGCGCTTTAGATCTACGAAAGAAACCAAAGAAACATTGGAGCTATTGGCAGAAGGTAAGATCGATATTGTTATTGGTACGCACAAGTTATTATCGAAAGATGTGAAGTTTAAAAACTTGGGTTTAGTGATCATTGATGAAGAGCATCGCTTTGGTGTGAAGCACAAAGAGCAGTTGAAATCACTGCGCACAGAAGTGAATTTATTGACGATGACTGCAACGCCGATTCCGCGAACATTGAACATGGGTTTATCGGGCTTGCGTGAATTGTCCATCATTGCAACACCGCCGATGGAAAGAATCGCAGTGAAAACATTCGTCAACGAATGGAATGAAGAGCTCATGATCGAAGCCATGAACCGTGAGTTGAAGCGTGGCGGACAAATGTATGTATTGCACAATGAAGTGGAAACCATCGGATTAATGCAAGATACATTAGAGCGCTTAATGCCAGAAATTAAAGTGGGCATTGCGCATGGGCAGATGAAAGAAACAGAACTTGAAAAAGTGATGTTGGATTTCTATCATCATCGCATTCAAGTATTGCTCTGTACGACGATCGTGGAATCAGGGATCGATGTGCCAAATGCGAATACAATGATTATCAACAGAGCAGACAAATTAGGTTTAGCTCAGTTGCATCAATTGCGTGGGCGCGTTGGGCGATCACATCATCGTGCTTACTGTTATTTAATTGTGCCACCTGAAAAACAGATGACGAAAGATGCTGTTAAACGCATTGAAGCATTAACAGAAACGGAAATTCTCGGCGCAGGCTTTATGATCGCCAATCATGACTTGGAAATTCGTGGAGCAGGTGAATTGTTGGGCGATTCACAAAGTGGTCAAATTACAGAAATGGGCTTTTCGCTTTATATGGAACTGTTAACGCGCGCGGTTGAAGCGATTAAGCGTGGTGAAACATTGGATGTGAATCAGCCATTCAAACAAGGTATGGAAGTTTCGATCGGTGTGCCTGCATTGATTCCTGAAGAATATATTGGTGATATTCCAACGCGATTATCATTATATAAACGCATTGCAAGTGCTGAGAGTTTAGATGATTTGAATAACATTCACATCGAGATGATTGATCGCTTTGGCTTATTGCCTGATCAAACGAAGCGCTTATTCAAAATTGCGGAGATTAAATTAAAATCAGCACCATTGAATTTGGAGAAGATCGAAGCAACAGCTGATGGTGTTCGCATTATTTTTGGCTCTAAACCTCATATCAATTTAAGAGCCATGATCGATTTGATTCAGCAGAAACCAAATTTCTATCAACTCCAAGGTCAAGAAGTTTTACGCTATAAATTGCCGATGGAGAATGAAGAAGTGCGCATCAATAGTATTTTGAAGTTGATCGAGGAGTTAAAACCGTAATTTAAAGCGTATTTTTACTTGAGATTTAAATTTATGAAAAAAATAATAATAATAACCATAATATTTTTAATGAATATCCTATTGATAGGTCATTCTGATAATAATTATCGTATTCAGAATGATCTATTTTATGAAGAGGTTCATGCGCCTGCTAAAACAGTGGAGTGGATAGAAACTACTGATGGCACGATAACTACTCATGCTGTTATCGATGCTAATGAGCAGGGGAATGTTCAAGAAATAGCATTTTTGCCGAATATCCTTGGAGATATAAAAGAACTAAAGAAAAACAGTGATGATCTGATGTTCTTTTTTTCTGAGTTGAAAGACAATAAACGTAGGATAGTTACTTTTTCTAAAGAATCAAACAAACCGATTGATGTAGATATCGAGGAATGGCTAAGTCCTTATGAATCTGTTGCTGCCAGTGTTACAGGTATAGGTATAATGATAAAAGAACAATTTAATACAAATGGTAGTATTAAAAGAAGAGAGATTAATGAGTTGCTAAGCCCTTATGAAAATGAAATAACAAATTATTATTACTTTAAAGAGAATGAACAAAAACCAGA
Source organism: Wohlfahrtiimonas sp. (assembly GCA_030149965.1). Lineage (GTDB taxonomy): Bacteria > Pseudomonadota > Gammaproteobacteria > Cardiobacteriales > Wohlfahrtiimonadaceae > Wohlfahrtiimonas. The sequence goes on from JASLHB010000089.1 coordinate 9,830, forward strand.
GTCATTGATCACTGATCTTGCAGAAGGTGAAAAGCTTATTTTTGTGACAACGCTAGAGATCGATGAAAAAGGTAGTTGGACAAAACGCCAAGAGGAAGAACTTGGTGGTGAAACCAAAATCCAAACGCGTATTATTGAATATTATCCTGAATAGTATTTTGAAGTTGATCGAGGAGTTAAAACCAATTTAGGTTTTAATATCTGATATTTATTGAGCAATTACGCTATCTTCGAGAATTTCAGGGTTGAGGAAATTGATCTCTTGTACTGTAAAAAAATGCGGTTGAATGATGACATCATTGCCTTTTGCAATGGGCTGATAGCCAACGCATTTCTTATAATCACAACCTTCTAAATAAATAGAGTTTTGGCCAACTCGAATATGTTTTGGCATTGTTAGAAATGCACCGGATATCATGATTCTTTCTTTTTCTTTTGCATGATATTCGCCGAGTTTGCTTGCCACAAATTCCATTAACAAAATGAATAATATAAATATTATGAATAAATAAGTAATGCCTAATATTATGAAAGAAATATCATGTAATACAGCTTTCTCTTTTTTCTGTAAGAAGAACTTACGTGGTAAAAATCGACTGAAATGATGTAAGACATTATGGAAATGCTTGGTAAATACAAAGGGAATGAAGAAAGCATACAGCAATATAATGAAAACCTGTGTACTAACAGCGAGCCCTGGCATGCTAAAAACAAAAGGACTTAATAAAGTAAAAGTCGCTATAAAAACAGGCCAAGAAAATTCTTGGGCAGAAACTTTTTCAATGCTGTGACGAAACATGAAAACGCCACCTACAATAAATCCTATGGCAAAAAACAATAATGTGATGAGCAAAATGACTAACGTTTTATTTTCTACAACATCTAGCCACAACGAAGATTCTAGCGGGATGAATGGCAAATGAAACGTGTTAAAATATGCCATTTTATAAGAATAAATAGCGATATTAAATAGAAATAATCCCGCTGCTGGAACGATTAAAATCGATACAGCTTTGAGTGCATTCATGATATCTGAATGGATTTTTTGTGGGTTATTTAAGTAATCACTCATGATTTTTGCCTTATATTATTGTGATAACTAATTAGAATGAATAATTATTATAGGTAAATTATGAAAAATAGCACATGTCTAAATCATTGCTGAGAATATCATTTTAGAAAGGAAAAAAATATTATTCCTTGTGGTAGAATACGGCGAGAAATTATCTGTAATTTAGGAGATCCGGCAATGGCTAAAATTTTAGACGCAGTGAAACCAGGTGTTTTATTTGGTGATGATGTACAGAAAGTATTTGAAATCGCAAAAGCAGAAGGTTTTGCATTACCTGCAGTGAATGTTGTAAACACAGAATCAGTGAATGGTGTTTTAGAAGCAGCAGCAAAAGCAAAATCACCAGTGATTATTCAGTTTTCAAATGGTGGTGGCCAGTTTTTTGTTGGTAAAAGTTTAAAATTAGAAGGTCAACAAGCTGCTATCTTGGGTACAATCGCAGGCGCTAAATACGTTCATGCTGTTGCTGAAGCTTACGGCGTTCCTGTGATTTTACATACAGATCACGCAGCTAAAAAATTATTGCCATGGATCGATGGATTATTGGATGCTGGTGAAGCATTCTTTAAAGAAACAGGCAAGCCATTGTTCTCTTCTCACATGATCGATTTATCAGAAGAAACATTAGAAGAAAATATCGAGATTTCAGGTAAATACCTAGAGCGCATGGCTAAATTGGGTATGACTTTAGAGATCGAATTGGGTTGTACTGGTGGTGAAGAAGATGGCGTGGATAACACAGACATTGATAACTCATTGCTTTATACACAACCAGAAGATGTTGCTTATGCTTATGAGAAATTAGTAGCAATCAGTCCGCGTTTCACAATTGCAGCTTCTTTCGGTAACGTTCACGGTGTTTATAAGCCAGGTAACGTACGTTTGACGCCAGTAATTTTAGATAACTCACAGAAATATGTTTCTGAGAAATTTAACTTACCAGCGAAAAGCCTGGATTTCGTATTCCACGGTGGTTCAGGTTCAGATTTACAAGATATCCGTGATGCAATCTCTTTCGGTGTGATCAAAATGAACATCGATACAGATACACAATGGGCAACTTGGGAAGGTGTGTTGAACTATTACAACGAGCATAAAGATTACTTACAAGGTCAATTGGGTAATCCTGAAGGCGAAGAAAAGCCTAATAAGAAATATTATGATCCACGTGCATGGTTACGTGCAGGTCAAGTATCTCTAGCGAACCGCGTATTAGAAGCATTTGAAGCATTGAATGCTATGAATCGCAACTAATTTGAACAAAATTTTTGAAAAACCGCACTCGGTGCGGTTTTTTGCATTGGAATAATATAAAGGTAACTTTATGAGTAATACAACGATATGGATTCATGGTTTCCATGCTGTGGAAGCGGCTTTTGATCAAGGTTCTGTTGTTCAGATTTGGTTGAATGATCAGCGCTTGGATAAGCGTGCACAAGCATTTTTAGCAAAATTAAAAGATCAAAAAGTGCCTGTGAATATGGTTAGCCAAAAAATGTTGGAAACTAAAACAGGTGAAGAAGCACGTCATCAGGGCATTGCGGCAGAGGTGCGTGTAATGGATGCGAAGAATGAAAACTTCTTATTTGCATTATTGGAAGAACAATCAGCACCATTATTATTAATTTTAGATGGTGTAACAGATCCTCATAATGTGGGTGCATGTTTGCGCAGTGCAGAAGCATTTGGTGTGCACGCAGTGATTGCACCGAGAGATCGTGCCTGTGGTTTAACGCCAATTGTTCGTAAAATTTCAAGTGGTAGTTCTGAACGTGTGCCATTCATTGAAGTGACAAACTTAGCTCGTACGATTGATGATTTGAAAGAGCGCGGTGTTTGGTTAGCTGGTTTAGCTGGTGAAGCAACTGAAACGATTTACGAAGCGAACTTAACTGGTGCAATGGCAATCATCATGGGCTCAGAAGGTGAAGGTATGCGCCGTTTGACGAAAGAAGCTTGTGATTTTTTATTGAAAATTCCAATGGAAGGTAAGATTGAAAGCTTGAACGTTTCTGTTGCAACGGGTGTGGTTTTATCAGAAAGTCATCGCCAACGTTTTCATAAGCGTAAATAATCATTGTGCATTGAATAGATAAAATAAAACCGTCGAAAGACGGTTTTATTTTTGAGGATTGGTATTAACCATTAAATTAGTCTGGAACAGTTCTTTGATAAGCTTCTGCTTTTTTACGAGATTCAACTTCTGCTTGCATGCGATCTGTGTGCGGTCTGAAAGCAATTGCGCCAATGAATCCTGTGAAAAATAATAAAAAGCCTAAAGGACCGATCATGGTAACAAAGTACATACCAACATCTTGATTGCCCCAGAAAATTAGAGGGAAACCGATTAGAACACCAATCGCGGTTAGAATGATGCCGAGATAGAAAATAAAGGTATTAAGTTTAAGCATGATGATCTCGTCTGTTTCAGGATTTTGCTGATTATAACATAAGTTAATAACCGCGGTTTAAGTCTACAAGATTATTCGGGAGCTTTCCTTCGCGAACAAGTTTAAAGTTTTCAGCAACTTGTTGGCTTGCTGTGATGGGATTTGTCAGCGCTGCAACATGGGGAGTGATCTCAATTGCAGGTTCATTCCAGAAAGGATGATCCGTTGGCAAAGGTTCAGTTTGGAATACATCTAATAATGCACCACTTAAATGTTTTGACTGGATTACTGCTAATAAATCTTGTTCATTAACATGCCCACCGCGTGCAGGATTAATTAAATAAGCACCTTCAGGCAATAATGCCAAAGTTTCTTTATTTAGAATGTGGCGAGTATCATCAGTCAATGGCAATAAACAGACCAAAATATTACATTGCTTCAAAAATTCAGGCAGTTGATCTTTGCCATGATAATAAGAAATTTCGCTTTCTGGTTTTGAAACGCTATTTTTCCAACCAATGACATTAAAACCATAATCTTTCAGTGCATTGGCAACATAAGCACCTAACTCACCTAATCCTAAAACGCCAACGGTTAAATCTTCTTTGAATGGTCGGCGTTTCATTTTCCAAAGATTATCGGCTTGATATTGATTGTAATATTGAATGTTTCGATAAGCTTTTAACGCACCATATAATGCATATTCTGCCATTTGTTCACGCATATCGTGATCAATGATTCGTGCAATCATTGCATTTTTAGGAATGCTTGGGCATTCCACTAAATGATCAATGCCCATGCCTGTAGATTGTACAAATTTCAAGTTAGGTAACTTATTGAATTGAGCATCATCAGGTTTCCAAGCTAAAACCATCGTAATCTCAGCTAAATCTCCAGGATTATCCATCGTTCTTAAATCGAATGTTGGATCAATTGCATGTAAGTTTTTGATCCATTGATCAAAATTTGGTAATACATTACTTAAACATAAAATGGCCATATCAAACTCCTTAAATTTAAAGTTGGGATTGTTATTGTTATTCAGATTATAATGCCCGACTATATACAAAAATGCACAGACTATAAGATAAATCATGTTGAGCACTAATATTGCTTTTTTTATAACAGTTTTTTAAAATTTTCGTTAGAATGTAAGGAGTTTTGCGATTTTTAAGCTCGCTCCAATCTTTTAGGACGAATTCAGACTGAGTACTCGGAACAAATTATGATAAGAAAAAATATACTAGCAATTGCATTATTGGGCGTTTTTGGGTTGACTCATGCTGCTGATGTTGAGAACTTAAGAACCCTTTCATATCTGAATGAACCATTACGCTTACAAGCTGATGTTATCGGTGAGGGCGAGATTATTCTAGCTGCACCAACGGAATATTTGAGGTTGAATCACCCAATTCCCAGCTATGATTTATCTATTGATGTGGTCGAACAAAACGGTCAAAAACAAGTTATATTGACCACAACCGAAGGTATTGAATCACCAGCGCTAACATTATTGTTAGAAGGTCGTGATAAAGATAATCGTAGACAGTTATTCGAGTTGCCAATTATTCTGGATTTTAAACCAGAAGCCGTTGTTGAAATAGATTCAGCGAAAGCAACTGATTCTGAAATTGTGATTGACGGCGCAGCAGTGGTAGATGCGCGAGTTTCTACGACAGCAACAGATAAAGTGGTTTTATCAGATGTGCCAGCTATTACAAAAGCAAAAACAGATGAGAAAATTACAGCTAAAGTAGAAAATAAAGTTGCCACTGCACCAACAAAACCAGCAGTTAAAACAGCTGCTAAGCAAAAACGAATTACTGATCCAGAATTAGTACAACGTTATCCAGTAGCAAAAGGTGAAACATTGTGGAGTATTGCAAATAGCGTTCGTCCTACAAATGTTACACCACAAAAAATGATTGAGATCATTAAGGCTAATAATCCATCTGCATTTACATCAGATGGTGTTTTACGATCAGATGTGACTTTGTTGATTCCGAAAGAAACAGCTAAGGTACAGCATAAATTCGTTGCATCAGCAGATAGTAAAGATGCGCGTATTGGTTATATTTATGAGTTGCCTGAGCCACCTGTTGCTCAAGTAGCAGAAGTTAAACCAGAAGTTGCGGTTGCAGAAAACACAGATGATGTTGCCGTAAAGGTTGTTCGCCCAGTTGCTGATGGCGAAGAAGTAGCAGTAGCAGAACAAATTGTCGATTCTGCTGAAGCTATTCAACCAGAAGTTCTTGAACCTCAAACATCGGAAGTAGTAATCACTGAGAGTGTTGTACCAGTTGTTGAATCTGTTGTAGAAACAGTTCGAGCTGAAGTGGTTGAGCCGATTAAGGCAGAAGAGCCTGTGAAGGTTGAAGAAGCTAAACCAGTTGAGCCACCAAAAAAACGACCTGTTTATATTATGCCTGAGCCTGAACCTGAGCCAGGTATCATTGAACTAATTTTTGATAATATTGCGTATATTGGTGCAGGTGTATTGGTTCTGATTTTAGGTTTATTGGCAGTTGTTATGCGCCGCCGTAAACAAGGTGATACGCCAAAACAGCCTAAAGAGAAAAAAGCAAAAGCATCTAAAGGCTTATTTGGTAAGAAGAAAGCAGATGTAGCACCTGTAGAAGAAGATGTGGTTGAAGTTGCAGAAACTTCAGAAGCATCAAACGCTGAAGCAATAAAAGTTGCGCCAATTGCAACTGCAATTGCGACAGCAGCGGCTGTTACAGCTGTTGTAACACCAAAAGCAGAAGCTAAAGATGAAACAGCTATTGAAAGCTTGGACTTTGATTTATCTTTTGTTGATAACGTAGAAACTAGTGTTGCTGTTGAAGAAGAAAAAGAAGAAGCAGGTTTAGAGTTTGATTTATCTGAATTGAATCTAGATGTGGTTGAAGCAGCTGTTGTAGAGCCAAAAGTTGAAGAAGTAGAAGGCGCACTAGACTTCGATCTATCTTCTTTAGATTTGGGTGAAGCTGTTGTTGAAGTTAATCAGCCTAAAGTGGAAGAATTTGAAGGTGGATTAGATTTTGATTTATCATCATTGGATTTAGATGCGACAGTTCAAGAGCCTGAAGCTCCAAAAGTAGAAGAATCAATGGGCGGTTTAGACTTTGATTTATCTTCATTAGATTTGGGTTCTGCAATTCCTGAAGCAGTAGAAGAAACTAAAGCAGAAGAATATGGTGGATTAGATTTTGATTTATCAGCATTCTCAACGCCATCAGTAGATGCAGAAGTGCCAAAAGAAGATACTTTCGATATGGCAGGCGCATTAGAGTTTGATTTAGGTGATTTTAAAATTGAAGCTGAGCCTGTTGCTGAAGTTGCTGTTGAAGAAATTATTGAAACTCCAGTTGTATCTGAAATTGAAGAAGAAAGTTTTGGTGAGAACAATCCATTATTTGCACCACAAACGGATAGTGATATTGAACCGATTTCTATGGATGAGTCAATGCCTGAATCAGGTGAGCCAGAAGAATATATTAGCTTCCCAGATTTATTGGAAAATGCTGAAGATGCTTTGGTACAAGATGATATTGAAGCAGAGAAACCAGCTGATTTTGCTAGCTTCTTAGAAAATGAAGAAGTTGCGTTGGATAGTTTGATGGAAGTTTCTAAGCGCTCGGATGCAGAACCAAAGTTAGATTTAGCTTTTGTTGCCGATTCAGATGATGATGCAAGCATGGCTTTCTTAGAATCATTAGACGCAGCTGATGAAATTATATTGGATGATCCAATTGATAGTTCTGTGAAAGATAATGCTTCTAAATCTGTAGAAATGATGGATATTCCTGAAGCAATTGAAATTGATTTACCAGAAGTAGAAATCGAACCTGAAGTAACAATTGATTTAGATTCATTAGATTTACCGACATTTGATAGCAATATTGTTGAAGATGTTGTGATGGAAGAAATCGATATTCCTGAAATGACATTGATGGAACCTGTCGTGGAAGAGATTTTGGAACCAGAACCTGTTATTGAAACAGTTGAAGAAGTTCCAGTGATCGTTGATCCGCTTTCAGTTGAAGGATTAGATAATCAGGATGCGGATTTTGAATCTGAGCAAGTGAAATTAGAATTAGCTGTGGCTTATATGGGTTTTGATTTAGAGTTGGCTCGACCATTATTAGATGAAGTTATTAAAGATGGTAATCCTGCTCAAGTACAAAGAGCACAAGCATTATTAGCTCAAATAGATTAATGATGACTTAATAGAAAAAAGCCTAGATAATTATCTAGGCTTTTTTATTGGGAGAAAGATGTGAATCAAGTTGTGCAAAAGCGAGCGAATTTTTTAAGATTATTGCGTGAATATTTTTGGGCTGAAAATGTTATAGAAGTTGATACACCGATTATGAGCCAGTTTGGCAATAGCGATCCTGCATTATTAAATTTTATGAGTAAGTTCAATGGTCCGGGGAAATTATTCAATGCCACAACTTATTTGATCACATCGCCTGAATATCATATGAAGCGTTTATTAGCGCAGGATTCAGGTTCTATTTACTTTTTGGGTAAAGTATTTCGTGATGGGGAATTGAGCCGAAAACATACGCCAGAATTTACAATGCTTGAATGGTATCGTGTGAATTATGATCTATTTGATCTCATTAAAGAAGTGATTCGCATTGTACGTTTAATGTCAAAGCAAGATTTGGCTGTAAAAGAATATAGTTATCTGAATCTATTTATGGAAAAGCTCAGCATCAATCCATTTTTTGCAACGGAAGGCGAGTTGAAGCATCTATTGGCTCAGCATAATATAGATTTAGCTTTTGAGCCTAAAACAAAAGATGAGTATTTAGATTTGATTATGAGCCATATTTTAGAGCCAATGTTTGATCCTGATGTGATTACAGTGCTGCATAGTTATCCTGCATCGCAAGCTTCATTGGCCAAAATCACAAAAGATTGCGCAGGTCATTCGATTGGTAAACGCTTTGAAATTTATTGGAAGGGTTTAGAACTGGCCAATGGTTATGAAGAATTAACAGATCCTATTGAACAGCGAGCAAGATTTGAAAAAGAAAATATTTTACGCCAACAATATGGTTTAGCAGCAGTAGAAATTGATGAATTATTTTTACAAGAAATGGCACAAATGCCATCATTAGTCAGCGGTGTTGCAATGGGCATTGATCGCCTATTGATGGCAGTTGAAAATGCGAATACTATTAATGATGTCATTTTATTTGCTTTTGAAAAAAGCTAAATAGAACCCACTAATATCAGCAGGGAGAAAATATAATGAATGTAGTAATTACAGGTGTTTCATCAGGATTTGGCCACGAAATGGCAAAGATATTTGTACGTTCAGGCCATACTGTGATTGGTATTGCGCGTAGACAAGATCGTTTAGAAAGCATTCGCGTAGAATTGGGTGATCGCTTTCATGGTTTTGCTTTAGATGTTTCTAATCGAGCTGATGCAGAAACTGTTGTAACAGAAGTCATGGCGCAATTTGGTCATGTGGATATTTTGGTGAATAACGCAGGTTTAGCTTTAGGTTTAGAAGGTGCACATGAAGCTAATTTTGATGATTGGCAAACGATGGTACAAACAAATGTTTTAGGTTTGATTTCTGTGACGCAGTTATTTTTGCCATATATGTCAGCAAGAAATGAAGGCTATGTGATTAACATGGGATCAGTTGCAGGTAATTGGCCTTATGCGGGCGGCAATGTTTATGGCGCAACTAAAGCGTTTGTGAAGCAATTTAGTTTAAACTTGCGCGCAGATTTATTCGGTAAAAATATTCGTGTGACGAATGTGGAACCTGGTTTATGCGGAGAAACAGAATTCTCTAATGTTCGTTTTAAAGGTGATGATGACAAAGCTGTTGCACTCTATCAAAATGCACATCCTGTGACAGGGAAAGATATTGCTGATATTGTGTTCTGGCTAGCAAACCAACCAAAACATATTAATATTAATCAGATTGAAATCATGCCAACGAGCCAAACATTTGGCGGTTTAAAAGTTCATTACGCTGAATAATTAACTGTAATGAAAAAGCCATCTTTTTAAGGAAAGATGGCTTAAATTTTTTGGATTGAGATAATTTAGTCAATCACATGGAAGTGAATGCGCTTCGCTAGATGTGTGAAAATTGTATAAGGAATTGTATTTGCCCAAGTTGCCACATGTTCAATAGGCAATTGCTCACCAAATAGAATCACATCATGTTGCCATTTGGATTCAGGTACATCGCTTAAATCCACCATGAACATATCCATTGCAACGCGCCCAACTAATGGTGCTTTATAACCATCAATTAATACATAAGCATTTTGCACTTCTCTTGGATAACCATCTGCATAACCACAAGCCACAACGCCGATTGGCATATCGTGTTTTGCTGTAAATGTTGCGCCATAACCAACATGATCACCAGATTTAAGGTGATTCACATGAATGATCTTAGAGCGTAATTCTAAAATTGGTTTTAAGCCAATGTCTGTACCAGTTTTGCCATCAAAAGGTGATGCGCCATATAAAGATAATCCTGCACGCACAATTGATTGAGCTGGTTTATCATCATAGAAAATGTGAGCTGAGTTGGAAATGGTTGCTTGAATGGTTGGATCTAACTTAGCCATGATTGCTAGTTGTTTCTCAGTTTCAGGCGATAATTTTTCATCAGCAGAAGATAAATGAGTCATCATCTGGATGCTGTTTACATTCGAAGATTCTGACAGCAAACGATGATAATGTGTCAACTGTTCCGCTTGAATGCCCAAGCGATTCATTCCACTGTTTACTTTAATGAATACATTGATGGGATTTTGTAATTTAGCTTCTAATATGCCATTCAATTGGTGTTCATTGCCGATGGCTGGCCAAAAATTGAATTCATCACATAAGTTATATTCACAGTGTTCAAAAACACCTTCTAATAAGATGATAGGAATATTTGGGCTGACTTCGCGAATAGCTTGTGTTTCTTCAATAGCTGCGACGGCAAAATAATCTACATGATTCTCAATAATTGGTGCAACGAGCTCTACTCGATGGCCATATGCATTTGCCTTTAAAACTGTGCACAAGCTGCTTTGTGGCGCTTGTTGTTTAAGAAAGGCGACATTGTGTTGTAATGCACTTTTAGAGAGATAAGCTTTTAAGGGACGCATATAAACCTCAGTTGGCTGTTTGGGTAATATTAAGAGCGCAGTGATTATGCTCGGAAAGAATAGCGCATGCAAACGAATAAGTGGAAATTATAAAATAGTCACTATAATAAAGATGTAAGTTCTAACTAGAACAGTTGATTAAGGAATGAAGTAATGATGGATTTTGCGAAGTTGGTTGTAACAGGTGCGGATGCGCGTAATTTTTTGCATGGGCAATTGACAGCGGATATGGATCATTTAGATTATTTGTATGATCATCCTGAAAACTCTGGCTTGGGCGGTTTGTGTAATATTAAAGGAAGACTAGAAGCTGTATTTTGGATTCAGAAAATTGAAAATGGATTTGATCTATATTTACCAAAATGTATTAGCGAAAGTATTGCAACGTTGCTTCGTCGTTATCTTTTTCGCTCAAAAGTAACCATTGAAGTTGTGGATGCGAATGATGAGTTTGCAACAATTGTGCCACAGGATTTTAATATCCCTTGGATCATTGAAGCAACACAAGGTAAATATGTGCCACAAATGGTGAGTTTAGATGTATTGAAAGGTGTTCATCCTCGTAAAGGTTGTTATATTGGGCAAGAAATCGTGACGCGTTTACGTGATTTAGGTAAGAACAAAAAACGTTTGGGTAAAATTTCTTTAGGACAAAATAGCAATATTAATATTGGTGACACAATTCACACAGATAATGATGTTGTTGCAGGTGAAATTATTTTAGTACAAGAGAGTGAAGCATTGGCTGTTTTAGTTTTAGCTGCATTGCATCAAACGCTTAAGCTTTCTGATACTATAGAACAATTAAATGTCTGGAAAGACGATAACGAATAAAATCAATTTTTAAGAGGCAGGTTCTCATGAGTAAGAATGTTGGTATTTTAACGGCTGGTGGTGATTGTCAGGGATTGAATGCTGCGCTAAGAGCAGTAACATTGGCTGCACTTCAGGAAGGCTGGAAAGTTACTGGTATTCACGATGGTTTTTTAGGATTGGCAGAAGGTTGTATCATGCCATTGGATAAAGCAGCTGTGAGTCCTATTATTGGTTTGGGTGGTACAATTTTGGGAACAGGTCGTGGTGGCGGTCGTGCTAAAGGTACAGAAGAAGCTGTAGAAAACTGCGTACGTAGTTTTGAAGCTTTGGGTTTGGATGCATTAGTTTGTTTAGGTGGTGATGGTACGCAGCGTTTTTCTTATGAATTATCTAAGAAAGGTATTCCTGTTGTGACGTTACCTAAGACAATTGATAATGATATCGCTCAAACTGATATTACATTTGGTTACGATACAGCTGTTCAAGTTTCTGTGATGGCCTTGGATCGTTTACGTACAACGGCTGATTCTCATCATCGTTTAATGATTTTGGAAGTGATGGGGCGTGATGCTGGTTGGTTAGCAGCAGGTGCAGCATTAGCAGGTGGTGCGGATATTTGTTTAGTACCAGAAATTCCATATTCAACAACAGCGATTGTGAAATCATTGAAAGCACAGATCTTTGAACATAAAGCCGCTTTATTGGTTGTGGCGGAAGGGGCGATTTCTCAAGAAGATGCTTTATTGGGCTTAAAACCAAAGAAACATGCCGCAGCGATGAAGTTGGTAGATCAAATTCCTGAGCTAACAGGTATTGAAGCACGATTGACAACTTTGGGTTATGTGAGCCGCGGTGGTACACCAACTGCAAATGACCGTATTTTTGCAACGCAATGTGGTAGTAAGGCGATTGAGTTCTTAAAGAACAATATCACAGGTGTTATGGTTGCAAGCCAAGGTGGTGAATTAGTTCCAGTACCTTTAGATAAGGTTGCAGGCAAGCCAAGATTATTACCAAAAGATCATTTATTAATAGAAAGTTTAAAATCTACAGGCGTTTGTATGGGCGTTTAATCCACTTGCTTATATGTAACACCTTACTCTATGCATAAAGCCCTTCGTTTGCGACGGGTTTTTGTTTTTTGGTGAAAATGTTTTTAATGATGTGGATTGATTGCATTCAATAGATAGATATAAAGGAGTTTTTTTGTATATATAAGGTAATCAACAGGATTGTAATTTAGAAGTTTACAATATTTAATGATGAATAAAGGCTATTTTTGGGAGATATTGACGTTTTCTTCTGGTTGATCTCAATTATTTTCACAGTTTTTGAATTTATTTCAAAAAAGATTGCCTGCGTATCCTGCTGTTTTTGTTTGGTTTTGTTGTTTATTTTTCGTGATTTTGAGTATGTGCTCAAAACTTGAGCAGTGGGCAGTGTTGACAGGATGGGATTCTGGTCTATAATGAGCACCTCTTCTGAACGAGGCGCTGCAGAAAACGCAGTGAGTTTAGAGTTCTTTCAAAGGTTTCGGTGGTTTTAGTTGATGAGAAATTGGTTCGGTTTCCGGGTTAGTTTTTAGTTTGCTGAAATGAGATCGAAAAGAAATTTGAAAAGACTTTAAATTAGATGTTGACAACGGTTTTTAAAGTTGTATAATCATCTGCTCTTCACGAGGTTGAGTTACTTAACTCCCTCGAAGTTCTTTAACAGATTAATCTTAAGTGGTTTGTGTGGGAGCTTGTATTAAGGT
>JASLHB010000013.1 GCA_030149965.1 Wohlfahrtiimonas sp.
AGTTGGTAGTAGCACTTGACTGTTAATCAAGGGGTCCCTGGTTCGAGCCCAGGTCGAGGAGCCAAGTTTTTCAAGCCTAGCAATGCTAGGCTTTTTTTTGCTTAAAATTTCTCAGCCCTTGGAAAAATCTACTATCTTCATTATAGTGATCCACATAACCTTGATGTTTTCGTAGTGATTTTTATGGCAAAAAGATATTTTTTACACTTAATTTTAGCATTCAGCAGTTTAGTATTCGTATATGGTCAAGAGCCATATAACATCACCATTGGTTATAGCGATACATTAGATGTGACAAAAGAAGCTACAAATATGATTTGTCTGGGCTTTGAGGCAGATCATCCCAATAATCACTGTACATCCGAATACATTGATGCGGAAACAATGTGGGATCAACTCATGAATAATGAGATTCAAGTAGCACTTATGCCTGAAGAAGTTCTCATTGCTAATCAAAAAAAGCGCCCGCAGCCATTAATCATTGCGCCGCTCTATCAACAATATCTCATATTAATCGGTAATCATGATGTTTCCATGAGCTCAGTTAAAAGTTTTCGCGACCGCACCATTGGCGTGACAGATTGGGCAACCAAAGAATATCGCGGTAAACCTTTAAGCTTGGCTTTAGGATTAAAAGAGCAAGACATTTACTTCCCTATCAGTAATAACCGTTCACAATTGACTGATATGTTCTGTAGTTTTGCCATTGATGGCATTATGATAATGTCAGAGCCATCTAGCTCATTAGCGCGGGAATTAACAACCAGCTGTAACGGGCAAATTATGTCCTTCACTGATCAACAAATTCAACAAGCCATGAAAAGCAGCTTAGGATTATATCCTGCAACCATTCCTCAAGGTATGTTTTGGCGCGTCAATGAAGATATCAAAACTCTAAGATCACGAGTATTTCTAGTCATTACACCCAAAAGAAATATTGCTAATAGAATCTTAGAAAGCCTTGATCACATTAAAGACGAAATCAACCTAATCACGTTGCGCACCAATATTACGGCGCAATCTATCTTAGAAACTTATGACATTAAGCCTATCAAATTACATCCTGAAGGTGAAAATCTCATCAAAATCTTGCGCGAAGAACAATCTTCTCCGCAAGAATTTGATCCAAATACTATTGAACAATTTGCTCAATCGCCTGATGAATCCCTGAACGAAAATCTGGCTCTTCAACACTAATTGGAATTAAATTAGTTTCACTGCGGAGCCATGTTCTTTGTCTTTTCGCATATTGGCGCGTTGCAATAATGGCGCGCTCAATTGCCTCATCTTTCGTCATTAAGCCATCTAAATAATCCCAAACCTGGCGATAACCTACAGCACGTTGTGATGGATAATCACCATCCAACTCTGGATACTTAGCTTTCAGATGCTCAACTTCTGCAATGAAACCATCATCAATCATTTGATGGAAACGTTTTTCCATAGAATTATTGGCACGCTGAATATCTTGATACGTTAAAGCAAATTTTAAATAAGGATATTCTAAAGCTTCTTTCGATGGCATTTTCCAGAAATCATTCAACGTTTGCCCTGAACTTAAAACAACTTCTAAGGCACGTAGAATACGTTGAGTATCCGCTGGTGCTAATCGCTCAGCACTTTCTGGATCTAATTGCTGTAGCTCGCGATATAAAGGCTCAATGCCTTCTGCATGATGACGAGCAATCACTGCTTCCCTAATTTCAGGTTTCACTTCCGGAATCGGCGAAATTCCTTCAATTAAGGACTTCATATATAAAAATGTCCCACCCACAATGATTGGCATTTTTCCTAATGATCGTGCCTTTTCTATTTCTGCACGTGCATCTTGCCTAAATTGTTCCGCAGAATATCTCTCCATTGGTGAAATGATATCCACAAGCGCATGTGGATAACTTGTGAGTATCTCTTTGCTAGGTTTTGCTGTACCGATATCCATATCCTGATAAATCAGCGCTGAATCACAGGAAATTAAATGGCAAGGAAAACGATCCGCTAAATAGAGCGCGGTATCAGTTTTACCGGACGCTGTTGGTCCCATCAAGAAAATAACTGGAAAATTTGGCATAATACTCACTTTGATTATCAATTGGCTCTATTATCTCTCATGGCTCGCTACTGGACAACTCTTAAAGATTTACACAACGCAAAAATCATCAACGATACAGAAGCTTTATCTTCTATCGCGGAGCATTTCCAGATTAGAGTTTCGCCTGCGATGCAAACTGTATTGAAAAATGATGAGCAAGATCCAATTTATCAGCAGTTCATCCCATCCATTCATGAATCCTTGATTTTAGATGATGAAGTGGGCGATCCCATTGGTGATATTCCTTATACGCCAGTAACTGGCATTGTGCACCGTTATGAAGATCGTGCATTATTAAAAGTCACACAATTATGCGCCGTGTATTGTCGTTTTTGTTTCCGCAAAGAGATGATTGGACAATATGGTGAATCTCTCAGCAAAGATGAACTCAATGATGCCTTTCATTACATTGAAACACATCCTGAATTATGGGAGATCATTTTAACGGGCGGTGATCCATTGATTCTCTCTGTAAATCGTTTAACAGATATTCTTCATCGTTTAGCTGATATCGATCATATTCAAAATATTCGTATTCACACAAGAATTCCTGTGGTTTCACCTGAAATGATCACAGAAGATTTATTAGAATTATTCACAGCCCTTCAAAATAAAGGCAAAACCATCACTATTGTGATTCACGCTAATCATGCTAATGAATTAACCAATGAAGTTGCTGTGACAATGAAACGATTACAGAAAAATGGCATCATGCTGATTTCTCAATCTGTGATGCTTCAAGGCATTAATGATGACTTTGAAACGCTCGCAAATTTAATGCGTAGATTCATTGCCATTGGCATCAAACCTTATTATTTACATCAATTAGATTTTGCGCGTGGCACAAGCCATTTTCGCGTAAAAGAGGAAAAAGCAGTCGCATTAATCCGTGAGTTACGTTTAAAACTTTCTGGCATTTGTGTTCCAGTTTTGATTCAAGAAATTCCTCACGGTAAAAAGCCATTATTTTAGAATTAAGCCAAAACCTGATTCAATAAAGAGCGAGCTTCCGTTGCGATTTTTTGATAATGAAATATGCGCTTAAAGGTTGTACCGCCGCATTGCTGCCATAAAATTCCTGAACGAACACCCGCCAACAACAAAGTGCGAATCATGGAAGCATTGCGCTCACTTGCCAAGAAAGATTGATCCGTGCCTTTCACATAAATGCGCGGTGTTAATTTACTAATGGTTTGCGTATAAAGATCTGCCAATGCCATTTGAATATTGTCGTGCATCATTGGGAAGTGCACCAAACGTCCACGAATATTCTCAATACCACTGCTCATCACATTCAAAGCAGAAGGATCATTGAATAATCGTTTTTGCAATTTCAGCATCGCTGTAAAATAATACATAGATTCTTTGGACAAGCTATTCGCATTCGACAATGCCGTCAAACCCAAAGCTAAATGCTCAATACCATCGTAAACTTCAGTGATATTTTGTGGATCTGTGGCAAAGATACTATTCACCAAGCCTTTTGCATCTTTCTCAGAATATTCCTGTAACTTCGCAAAACGATCTACTAAAATTGCACTTTGCATCACCGCAGCCAACGCTATGGTTTGCCCTCTTAAATCATTTGTCATATTGCTATCCAAAAATTTTCCATCAACAATTAATATCATACATTATGACATAGGAAAATAGGGATCATTATCAATGAATGGTTTCACCATGCTTAGATGAAAGATCAGGATTAGAAGTTGTCAAACCAACTTCTTCACGTGAAACCAGCTCTAATTTAATTGCCCCTTGATCACTGTAAGCAATTGCCTGCTTTGTAATGCCGTATTCATCACTCAAAACACCCGCAAAGCTTGCCGCTTCTTTAATGGCTTGTGTTGCAAAACGGCTTTCATCATCCAATGATGAAACATCGCCACGCAAAGCTTCGATATCAATCAACAAAGCTAAATACAATTCGCGTAAATCAGCCATATTCTGATCATAACTTTGGCGCTCAATACCTTCTGTCATTAAATACTCTGGTACTTTACGCAAAAGAATTTCCAATATTTCTGTCAACTGCTCATGGAAATGTGGTAGTGCCATTTTCATAAGCGTTACAGTATTATGTGGTGATGGAATAAAACGAATACCGCTATCACTAAAAAATACAAATGAGCCAACAGGATGCTCCTCATCATATACTTCTAGTAATTCAGGCGATTCTTCTCTCAACGCCCGACAAATAGCCTCATGGCCAATTTCATAGCAAGCACCCAATCCTTTTAAAGACTTTTGAACTGTTTTCTTTTTCATGGATGCTCCTTAATTTTATTTCATAATGGGGATATCATATTCAATTGCGAACAAAAGGCAATGCATGCGAAATTTTTATCGATTCATTGGAGATTGTCGTGCCGTAAACCAAAGGCTTCACACCATTATTAATCGCTTCTTCAAATGCCACAGCATAAGCAGGATCGATTTCATTCGCAACGCGAACACCTTCAATGCCAGATAAATTCACACAATATAAAATATACGCTTCAATATTATCCGTTTGTACATTGGTTAGTTCACGTAAATGCTTAGCACCGCGAGCTGTAACTGAATCTGGAAATGCTGCGATATCAGTATCATCAAAGCCCAAAGTGACGCTTTTTACTTCTAAGTAAACTGTTCGGTCAGGATAAGTAAGATAGAAATCTATTTTGGAATTTTCCTCGCCGTATTTCACTTCGCGTTTTAGCTTCGTGAAACCTACCAATTCAGTAATGATCTCTTCACGTAATGCTTCTTCCACCAATGTATTCGCTAAATGCGTATTGATACAAGCCAATCGGCCTTGTGGTGTTACTGATAATGTCCAGCTACCCTTTGTTTTTCGCGCAGGATCAGAAGATGGCTCATACCAAATTTCACCATTCAGAACCATACAATTCATCATCGAACCTGTATTGGCACAATGAATTGTTATCTCTTCACCATTTTCTGTAACTATATCAGCCAAAAAGCGCTTATAGCGCTTTTTGAGGGTTGCTTTCTGTAAAGGATTCTTAAATTCCATAATTACTGATTAAAGCACTCATTTTGTTTTTCGATGATCTGATAAATGCTATTTTTTGCAAACTTCAACATTTGTGCAAACTCTTCTTCCGAGAATGCAGCTTCTTCTGCTGTTGCTTGAATTTCAATAAAGCGACCTTGTGCATTCATCACAACGTTCATATCTGTTTCTGCTTCAGAATCTTCAATATATTCCAAATCAGCAATCACATTGCCCTTGTGAATACCCACAGAAATTGCAGCGATGTTAGAAATGATTGGGTTTTCAGTCAAAACGCCTTCTTTCATCAACTTATCAATCGCAAATTGCAATGCCAAAAAGCTACCTGAAATTGCTGTTGTGCGCGTTCCACCATCCGCTTGGATTACATCACAATCGATGGTTAAAGTATTTTCACCCAACTTCTCTAAGTTCACAGCAGCGCGCAATGAACGGCCAATCAAACGCTGAATCTCTTGCGTACGACCAGACTGCTTACCTTTCGCTGCTTCACGCTGCATTCTTGAATGCGTAGAACGTGGCAACATACCATATTCAGCAGTAATCCAACCACGACCTTCGCCACGCATAAATGATGGTACTCGGCTTTCAAAGGATACTGTACATAAAACTTTCGTTTCACCAAAGCATGCTAAAACTGAGCCTTCTGCATGTTTTGTGTAATGAGGAATGAATTCGATTTTACGCATTTCATCAAATGCACGTTCAGATGGACGCATGTATTACCTTTATATTTTCAAGACGAAAAAAGATTAGCCATATTATTTGATTATTATGGCAAACATGATGCTGAAGCAGCTAATCTTTAGAAATGATTGATCAGTGTCGTTAAATATTAACGGCCACGGAAAACGATACGCGCTTTACTCAAGTCGTACGGAGTCAATTCAACACGTACTTTATCGCCTGTCAAAATACGGATAAAGTTTTTACGCATTTTACCTGACAAGTGTGCAGTCACAACGTGACCATTCTCTAATTCTACTTTAAATGTTGTATAAGGAAGCGTTTCAATAACTGTTCCTTCCATTTCAATATGATCTTCTTTAGACATAATTTCCCATTCTTAAAGATTTCAATGAAAAAAGCCTTAAGATGATCTTAAGGCTAAATTTGGTCGGGATAGCAGGATTTGAACCTACGACCCCTTGCACCCCATGCAAGTGCGCTACCAGACTGCGCCATACCCCGTTTCGAGCAGGTATTATACAGTTTTTATACAATTTTGCAATCTGGAGCTACTTCGCTTCGATGAACATTGGCTCTGCAACAGGCACGTTTACTGTGTCTGCATACAACCCACCGCCCAACGCAGTATAAAGGTTTATACCATTCATAATTTGCTCTTGATACGTGCTCAATAAACCTGTTCTTGCTTGGAAATGTGAACGCTGTGCATCCAATACATTCAAGTAACTTGCAATACCATTATCGTATAACAACTGAGCTAAACGTAAGCTTTCTTTCGTTGTTGATACTAATTTAACTTGCGCACTCAACTGTTTTTGCAAAGGTTGCTGAGATTGCAAACCATTCGCCACATTCATAAAAGCAGTCTGAATTGCTTTTTCATAAGATGCGATACTTGATTCTTTACGCACTTGTGACAAATCGTAATTAGATTTGATTTTACCCCAGTTGAAAATCGGAATAGATATCGATGGAGAAAAACCCCAAGTTTGTGTTGGACCTTTGAACAAATCAGAGAAATCCGCTGACATCGACCCAACTGTTGAAGTCAAAGAAACGCTTGGGAAGAATGCCGCACGCGCAGCCCCAATATCGGCATTTGCAGACATCAGTTGGTATTCCGCTGCCATCACATCAGGATGCGCCAATAATACTTCTGATGGCAAACCAGCTGGCAATTTACCTAAAATCTTTTGACTACTGATAGGATAACCTTTAGCAACAGGTTGAACAGATTTACCCACAACTAAATCCAATCCATTCTTCAATTGAATCACAGCTCTTTCTGCTGCTGCTACTGCAACTTTAGATGAATACAATTGAGCTTCTGCTTGCGCTAAATCCAAATCGTTCGCAATCCCTGCTTCAACTTGCTGCTTCACTAATTGATAAGAATCATTGTAAGTACGGCTTGTGATGCGTGCCAAGTTCAATTGCTCTTCAGCTGTTCTTAATTGAATATAAGTACGAGCTACTTGCGCTACGATAGCAATGTGAGCACTTTTCTGCCCTTCCACTGTTGCCAAGTATTTCGCTTGTGCTGAATCACTTAAAGATGCATATTTTCCGAAGAAATCTAACTCAAATGCTGAAATTCCGCCACCAACTTGGTAACCTTTAGAATAGTTAGGCATCCCTGTTTGAGGGTTTGTTGCTTGACGTGAATGAGAATAGCCACCTTGAGCATTAATGCCAGGTAAACGATCACTGATTGTAATGTTATGCGCTAAACGAGCTTGCTCTACACCCAACATTGCAATCTTCAAATCACGATTATTATCCAATGCCGCCGTAATATATTCTTGTAAGCGCGGATCTTGGAAATATTGTTTCCAACCGATTTCCGAAGCTTTAACTTTTAAAGTTGCAACCTTAGCCGGCTCGCCTGGAAAACTATTTTCTACTGGTAACAGTGGACGCTGATAATCAGGCGCCATAGAACAAGCACCCAATACAACTGTCAATACCACATAAAGAGGTAATTTTTTCATAAAGTTTTAACTCCAAAGTTAAACTAATTCATTTCTAA
This sequence comes from Wohlfahrtiimonas sp., assembly GCA_030149965.1. Classification (GTDB taxonomy): domain Bacteria; phylum Pseudomonadota; class Gammaproteobacteria; order Cardiobacteriales; family Wohlfahrtiimonadaceae; genus Wohlfahrtiimonas. The sequence continues at coordinate 7,828 of JASLHB010000013.1, forward strand.
ATTTTGAAGCACAAAATTATAACAATGAGATAAAAATAAAACAGTCAGTTTACATCAATTTGACAACCTTGTTGTCAATAATATGACAAACCCATATCTTTTGGGTCAAAAGTTATATATAAAATCTGATTAGCAAGCTGATTTACACCATTTGGATTATCAGGAACTGGCACTCTAGCAACACGCCAAACAGTCGCCCTAACATTCGCATCAAAAGCACTATTTCCACTCCATTTAGACTCAGATTCAACAATATTCAATATTTTTCCGGTTTTATCTACACGCATAGCAACTTCAGCCCTATATCCAATAGCATCCATTCCTATATTCCACTGATTTCTAAATGCTTCAGCAAGTCTTGATTGATAAGATGCATCATTCAATGCATTCATTCCATCTGCTTTCGCTGCAGCATCAGCCTTTATCTTAGCATCCGCTAAAGCTTTCTTCTCGGCAGCAGCTTTTGCATCAGCTGCGGCTTTATCTGATGCAGCTTTAGCATCCGCAGCTTTCTTATCTGCGGCAGCTTTATCCGAAGCAGCTTTCTTATCTGCTGCGTCCTTAGCTTCTTTCTGTTTTTTAATCTCTTCTTGCTTTTGCTTCTCTTTTTTCTCGTCAGCTAATTTTTGTTGACGAATTTGCTCATCTTTTTTCTTTTTCTCTTCAGCCTTCTTCTCTTCTTCTTGCTTTTTCTTCAATGCGATTTCATCTAAACGCTTTTGTTCTGCAGCCGCAGCTTTACGTTTTTCTTCAGCAACACGCTTAGCTTCTATATCAGCCAAACGTTTCTTTTCAGCTTCTGCCTTACGTTTTGCTTCCTCAGCCTTGCGCTTCGCCTCTGCAATTTTACGAGCTTCTTCAGCCTTTCGGCGCTCTTCCGCTTTGCGTTTCTCTTCCGCAATACGATTCATCTCATTAGATACCTGCTCTTCATCAATTCGCTCAGAAGCAATAGGCTTAGGAGATGCAGCAATCTCCGATTCTATTTTTCCCGATGGCGTGAATAGAGAAAATGAATCATTCTTTTCATAGATAAAATAAGCTAAGCCAATCACAATAGTTGCGGTTAAAGTACCGCTCACAATATTGGCAATCAATGATCTTGGGCGCGTATTCATCTCTAATCATCCATTGGAGCAGTCATTAGTTGAACATTTTGCTGAGTTACAGATTGCAATAAGCTCATTGCATCAATCACTTTACCGTAAGGCGCATTTTTATCACCCTTCACTAAAGCTTGAATTTTTGCATTCTCTGCAAACATTTGCGAAGCTAAATCTATAATGACCTGCTCAGACAAAGGACTATTGGGATCTTCAGCATGATTAAAGAAAAACTCTCCATTACCATTCACTGAAATCACCAACATAACATCGTCATTATCGGCTGCAATCGCCGCACTTGATTCCATTTTCGGCGGATCAACATCAATCCCAACCGAAATCGTCGTGGCAGTTACCATGAAGATCGTTAATAAAACAAACATTACGTCCACATAAGGGACAATGTTCATTTCGGCCTGTAAGCCTTTGCCACCTTTTTTACGTGATCGACGCATTATTGCGCTCCATTTTGACGTTGTAATTGCATTTGACCATATTGACGCGCCAAAATATTTGCAAATTCTTCAATAAACACATCGTAATGATCCGAAATCTTTTGGATCGTATTCACAAATGAGTTATAGATCATCACAGATGGAATCGCCACCAACAAACCCAATGCCGTTGCAATCAATGCTTCTGCAATACCCGGTGCAACTTGTGACAATGTCACTTGCTTCACAGCACCCAATGCTACGAATGAGTTCATAACACCAATTACTGTGCCGAACAAACCAAAATAAGGCGCCACCGAACCTGTTGTTGCCAACCATGACAGTGATTTATGCAATGTATTTTCTTCACGTTGTGCACTTGCTTCCATTGCACGACGAATATTTTCCACAACAAATTCAGGTGAAAAAATTGGCGATGTACGCAAACGGTTAAATTCATTAAAGCCTGATACAAAGATATATTCCATGCCTTCTGTATATTTCTTTTGGCTTGTCATATTGTAAAGCCCTTGAATATCAGTGCCTGACCAGAATTTATTTTCAAATTTTTTCGCATCACGCAATGCTAGTTTTAACAAAATCCATTTGCGCCAAGCAATGAAGCTGACAGAAATCAACATTAAAACAAGTAATAACATTACGATTTGCACAATGATATTCGCTTCGACTACTAACGACCAAAGACTCAATTGTGAATGTGCGTTCATGATTTTTCCTATGAAAATAACAAGGGTAAAGGTACAGGGCGACGAGTTTCAGTATTCAAGCAGACAAGTTCTACCAAGCCCGATACCAACAACTCTTCATTGCGATAAATTAACTGCTGAAAATAGACGCGTGTTGCGGTGAGTTTTGTAACGGTTGTTTCCACAACTAGATCATCACACAAATGCGCAGGCTTTTTATAATCCACTTGAATACTTTTGACGACAAACATTTTCTGCTCTATCTCGGCATAATCATTGAGATTAATTCCTCTCGCAAACATCCACTCTGTGCGAGCACGCTCCATAAAATTAAGATAAGTTGAATGATAAACTACGCCACCAGCATCTGTATCTTCATAATAAACACGAATTGGTAGGCGAAACACTGATAAATCCTGTTCTTTCATGAGTGCCATGTTCCATCTGATTTAGCTAAAGTAATGGCGGCATTATATCAGCCGATTTGTAAATGATTTGCATTAACTGCTTATTTTTTTCTTCCCATAGCAAAAAAACCTAGCTAGGCTAGGTTTTCTTTCTTTTGGCTCCTCGACCTGGGCTCGAACCAGGGACCCCTTGATTAACAGTCAAGTGCTACTACCAACTGAGCTATCGAGGAATCAAGGATTTGCATTATATATACTTTTGAAGCCTTGTCAAACTTTTTATAGCGCAATTATTGCTCAAATGATTTTTCTTATTCTTCGCTTGGCTTAACTTCAAGTTTATCCAACATCTTCCCATCGTATGGTAACACTTTGAATTTGTACTCATTGATCACAACTTCTTCATTCACATTTGGCAAGAAACCAAATTGCGTCATGACTAATCCACTAATGGTTTCCACTTCATCTTTACTAAAACTTGTACCAAAGCGTTGATTAAACTCTTCCAATGACATCTTTGCATCGATGATGTAATGATTTTCATCCACTTGTTCTACTTCTGGCTCCACTTCTGATTCAGCAATATCATGCTCATCATCAATTTCACCGACAATTTGCTCCAAGATATCTTCAATTGTCACCAATCCCGAAACCGCACCATATTCATCCACAACTAAAGCCATGTGAGAATGTCGCTCACGAAATTCATTCAATTGTGCAATCACATATTTCCCTTCTGGCACATAATCCACTGGGCGCAAAAATGAGACCAAATCTAAAGTGGGATCTTGTATTCGCTTTAACAGATCTTTGGTCAACAAAATGCCTTGTAATTCTTCATGATCTTCAGATAAAACAGGAATACGAGAATGACCTGATTGAATAATTTTTTCTAATGATTCATCGAATGGATCATCGATGGCAATAGAAGTCATATGGGCACGAGGCACCATGATGTCTCGAACAGTTAATGTTTGAGAGGAAAGTACTGAACGAATCATACCAACTGCACTTGGGTCAATCTGACCTTCTTTTTGCAATAATGATAGTTCAGTACTCCAATTATTTAAAGTGATGCTTTTACGTTCTAATCCAAATCTAGATAACCAACTCTTTCGACTCGGCAAAGGATCATCTGACATAATTTTTATTTTTTCCTCAAAGTGATAAAATCATTGAATGTTTAAACTCAGCCATATAAAAGTTAAAGTTTTAAATGCCTTTTCTCTTTAAACTAGTCTAGTATAGCAAGCAATTATTCTCAGCAAAACCCATTCAATAACTTCATAATTTAACCATGAAATTTACCCTTAAAAAAAGAACATTCGGATCAAGAATTAACGCTGCCCTGCGCTATTTTCTTCGCCTCATCACTTATATGATTGTCGGTGGTGCATTTTTAGTGATCCCCATATTTTTCTATTTCTTAATTAAAACAAATCAAGAATTAGGTACAAAGTTTGAAGACAGAAGTTGGTCTGTTCCTGCACGCGTTTATGCAAGACCTTTAGAACTATATGTCAATAAACCTATCAAAAAAGAAGATTTGTTATTAGAGCTCAAAATGCTCAACTACAAAAAAACAAATCAATTGAATCAACCTGGTTCATATCGTGAACAAGATAATGTCATCAATATTTACTTGAGAGAGTTCACATATAGTGATGGTGTCGCACCTGCACAAAAGATCCAAGTCGCCATCAATAAAAATAGAATCACCGAATTAAAAAATGGTCAGCAAGATGAAAAAATCAGCCTCATTCGCATTGAGCCATTACACATTGCTTCCATTTATCCTGTGCACAATGAAGATCGAATCTTATTAAAACGTGAAGAAATTCCACAATTATTAGTGGATACATTGCTTGCAATGGAAGATCGCCAATTTTATGATCACATGGGTGTGAATCCGAAAGCAATTATGCGCGCAATGGTTGCGAATATGAAAGCTGGCCGTAAAGAACAAGGCGGCTCGACGTTAACACAGCAATTGGTGAAGAACTATTTCTTAACACCTGCACAAACTTATGAGCGTAAAATTCAAGAGATGTTCTATGCATTGATCATTGATTGGCGCTATCCGAAAGATGATGTTCTCGAAGCTTATATGAACGAAATCTATTTGGCTCAAGATGGTTCACGTGCAATTCATGGCTTTGGATTGGCAAGTGAGTTTTTCTTTGGTAAACCTGTTTCTGAATTGAGCATTAATAACATCGCAACATTAGTCGGAATCATTCCAAGCCCATCAGCATACAATCCTCGTAATCGCCCCGCAACAGCATTGAAACGTCGCAATCTTGTATTAGATGTGATGGCAAGACAAAATTTAATTTCTCATGAAGAAGTTGAAGAATTGAAATTATTGCCATTAGATGTTTTAGAAACCGCGCCATCAGGCATTACAAAATATCCTGCTTTTATTGATTTAGTTTCAAAACAAATCAAAGAATTGTATGCAAGTGATGCTTTAACAAGTGATGGCTTAAAAGTATTTACAACGTTAGACCCGATTGTACAGACTTATGCTGAAAAAGCAGTGATTGAAACATTGCCAATGATTGAAAAAACGCGCGGTGTTAAAAACATTCAAGCGGCTATTATCATCAGCCAAAACAATACAGGTGAAGTTGAAGGATTAGTGGGTGATCGTCAAGTTCGCCAAGCGGGTTTCAACCGTGCATTAAGTGCTAAACGCCAAATTGGCTCATTGATCAAACCTTTCATCTATTTACGTGCTTTAGAAGAGCCGCAGCGTTTTTCTTTAGCAACATTATTAGATGATCAAACACATTTTGAAATGAATTCGGGTGGCAAAAGATGGGCACCAAAAAACTATGATAGAAGATTACATGGTTGGATTCCATTAATTACCTCACTGACAAAATCTTACAATATCCCAACGATCCGCTTAGGTTTAGATGTTGGTTTGGATAATGTTCTAGATACACTTTATCGTTTAGGTTTAAACATCAATGAATATAACCTCCCTTCTGTACCTTCTTCATTATTAGGCGCGATTGATATTACTGTATTTGATGTAACGCAGATGTATTCAACATTTGCTAATGATGGTTACTACATTCCTTTAAAATCAATTCGCGAAGTAACTCAGCAAGATGGCACAGTGTTAGTGCAAAACCTTGTTGAACCAAAACAGGTAATTTATCAAGGTCCTAACTTCTTAATTACCAAAGCTATGCAAAATGTTATTAATGCAGGTACAGGTGGTGGCGTTCGTCGTGCAGGTATTAAAACAAGAATTGCTGGTAAAACGGGCACAACCAATAACTATCGTGATAGTTGGTTTGCAGGATTCTCAGGCGATCGTACTGCTGTTGCATGGATTGGCAAAGATGACAATACTCCAGTTGGCCGAGTTGGTGGTTCTGCTGGTGGTTTACCTTTATGGTCAGCTGCAATGAAGAATTTAATCTTGGAAGATATTTCTGCAACTCCGCCTAAAGATATCGTCAATGTCCGCATTAATATGTCAACAGGATTACCGCCACCCAATTATGCTTGTCCTGGCGTACAAATTTTGACATTACCATTTATCAAAGGCTACCAGCCTACTTATCCTGGTGATTGTGATTTTTATCCGCCTGAAACAGATTTCAATTTCAGTGAAGACTTCGAGCCATTTAACTTCGATAGTTTTGAATAATTCCAAGCGAGTAGAGAATGTCTCTACTCGTTTTGTATATTTTATGATAAATTATCGGCTCTGACTTTTATGTCTAACCAAACTTTTTAACATATCGTTATATGGGAATAACTATAGTGAGAACTACAACATTTCTAATATTAGCTCTACTTGTCATTAGCGGATGTACATCCCGCACTGATGGTGGCGCAAGAGTTCGTCCATTACCTAATCAACCTGTAACGCCAACAATCCCGAATGGCATTCCACTAGATGATGGTACTGGCAACAAAGGTGCAAACGCATATAATACGAACCAAGCTTATGGTCAATCAGCACCAACAGGCGCAGTTCAATTCCCTGCTTATTCGGATCAAAGCCAAGCATTTCCAACGGATAACAATGCGTTCCCAGCTTACCCAAATACAGCGCAAACAGCTGCACCAAAACCAACTGTTCAGCAACCAACGTATGCACCAGCTAATACTGGCGCAGCACCAATGATTCCTGGACAAAATGCAAATGTAGCAGCGGCGACAGCTGGCGCAGCGACCGCATATAAAGCATCTCAGAATCAAACAGGCGCAGTTCAATCTTTATTGGATGAAGCTAATACAGCAGTAAAAGCAAATCAATTAGAAAAAGCTGCAACTGCCCTCAATCGCGCAGTAAGATTAGAGCCAAATAACTCAAGCATTTGGTACGATCTAGCACAAATTCGCCTACATCAAGGCAAATATGAGCAGTCTGAGCAATTAGCAAAGAAATCTATTGATTTTGCTAAAGGCAACCAAGCACTGATCAATAAAAACTGGAATGTTATTTCTTCAGCGCGTAAAGCTCGTGGAGATACAGCAGGTTCAAACGAAGCGATGAGAAACGCACAATAAATCTCATCAATGATCACTCAAAACACTCAAATATCATTCCTACTCATCCAACCGATTGAGTAGGCTCTGCTTTGCATCCTATGATATTTTTTCGAATTTAATTTTGGTTATAAATACTGAGGAATAACAGTACTAATACAAATCAATGCGTTAACAACTAATAATAATTCTAAATGTGGCGTACATTGTATTAAAAATATGTAAGGAGTGATCTCTGTCAACTCCTCACTATTTAGAGCCTGGAGAACACAATGAAACGCATGTTAATTAATGCGAGCCAACCTGAAGAAACTCGTGTTGCTTTAGTCGATGGTCAGCGCCTATATGATTTAGATATTGAAAATGCTACAAATATTCAAAAGAAAGCTAATATTTATAAAGGTATTATCACTCGTATCGAGCCTTCATTAGAAGCTTGCTTCGTAGATTATGGTGCAGATCGCCACGGTTTCTTATCATTCAAAGAAGTTTCAAAAGAATATTATTCAGATGCTGCAAAATCCATGCAAAAACCATCCATCAAAGATGCGTTGACTGAAGGCATGGAAGTTATCATTCAAGTTGAAAAAGAAGAACGCGGAAACAAAGGCGCTGCTTTGACAACCATGATTACATTAGCAGGTCGTTATTTAGTATTAATGCCAAACAACCCTAAATCTGGTGGTGTTTCTCGTCGTATTGAAGGCCAAGAGCGCGTTGCAATTCGTGAAGCAATGAGCCACTTAACAATTCCTGATGAAATGGGCGTAATCGTTCGTACAGCAGGTTTAGGTCGTACAGCGGAAGAATTACAATGGGATCTAGATTATTTGATGACGCTTTGGCGCTCTATCAAAACAGCATCCACTGAAAAAGCACCGTTCTTAATCTATCAAGAAAGCAATATCATCATCCGTGCATTGCGTGATTACTATCGCAATGATATCGGCGAAATTTTAATTGATAACCCTGAAATTTATGAAGAAGCAGCGCTTTTCGTGAGCAGAACAATGCCACAAATCCGCTCTAAGATTAAATTATACGAAGATCAAATTCCTTTGTTCACGCGTTATCAAATCGAAAAC
>JASLHB010000067.1 GCA_030149965.1 Wohlfahrtiimonas sp.
TAAGCAAACCATGATGCGATCGCCATCTTCGATCATTTTATAATCCATAATGGCTGTACCAACTAAACGGCGTAAACGTTTTTCTAATTTTTTCTGAGTAACTGATTGTGTCATGATCTACCTAAAAACAACAAAGAACTATAGTGAAATCGCTTCAAGATTCCTATTAATGTAGGTTATTTTAAACCTTGCGCTATAAAAGCCACGGAATCGGGCATTTTATCATTTTGATCTATAAACATCATATTAATTCTGTTATTTCATGGAGATTCTTCATCTGATTGCACTATAATAGGGAGTTTAATTATTTTGATGTGACACTAATGTTAAATGATGATGAGTTGCTCCGATATTCTCGGCACATTTTATTGCCTGAAATTGATTTAGAAGGGCAGGAGAAAATTCAGCAATCTAGAGTTTTAGTAGTTGGCTGCGGTGGTTTAGGTAATGCAGTCGCGCCATTGTTGGTGGCAGCTGGCGTTGGTGATATTACATTAGTGGATTTTGATGAGATTGACTTATCCAATTTACAGCGTCAAATTCATTTTGAAACTAAAGATGTTGGTGAAAATAAAGCTGAAGTACTCAAAAAGCATCTGAAAAATTTAAATCCCAATATTGCGATTCATGCGGTTTCTGAAAAAGCAGATGAAGCACTTTTATCTCAGTTAGCAAAAAATACAGATATGATTTTAGATTGCACAGATAATTTTGCTATTCGTCAGGCGATTAATATCGTTGCGCATTGTTATAAAATTCCTCTAATTTCTGGTTCTGCCATTCGATTTGAAGGGCAATTTGCCATTTATGATTTTAGAAATGAAGAAAGCGGTTGCTATCATTGTTTATTTGATGGTGCGCACAGTGATGATGGTGCATGTGCATTGCTTGGTGTTTTTGCCCCGGTTTTACAAATCATTGGTGCGATGCAAGCACAAGAAGCTTTGAAAATTATTTTGGGCTTAGAAATTAAAATCAATCAAATGAAAATTTATAATGCATTAACGGGAGATTGGCAAATTTTTAGATTTGCTAAAAATCCTAAATGTACTGTTTGTCATGAAAGAAAGGTGAAGTAGCGATGGATCAAAAAATTATTTACTTAGATTATGCAGCTACAACACCACCAGCTCAAGAAGTGATTGAGCATATGATGCTTGGTTTGAATACAGTTTGGGGCAATGCAAGTAGTGAGCATATGTATGGCTATGCTGCGAATCATTATGTGGAAGAATCATTGCAAACGATTTCGAGTTTTTTGGGTGTTGATCAAAACTGTTTAACATTAACAAATGGCGCAACAGAATCCATTAATTTAGCATTAAAAGGTGTGATGCGCGCGCAAACTGCTAAAAAGCACATGATTGCCATCACGACGGAGCATAAAGCGACATTAAATACTGCACAAGCTTTAGTGCAAGAAGGATTTGACGTTACATTTTTAGCACCCAATGAAAATGGGCAATTGACTGCGGAAATGTTTGAAGCGGCGATTACAGCTGAAACTGCTTTAATCACTACGTTGTGGGTGAATAATGAAACAGGCGATGTTTATGATATTCCTGCCATTAGTGAAATTGCGCGTAAACATAAAGTTCTATTGCATGTGGATGCAACTCAAGCATTGCCACATTTTAAAATAGATCTTTCATTGGTGGATTTAGCAAGTTTCACAGCACACAAAATTTATGGTCCAAAAGGTATTGGCGTTTTATATAAACGTGATTTTCCACGCATTCCAATGATTCAAGTTTTGGATGGTGCAAAAACTGAGTTGGGTCATCATGTTGGAACATTAGCAAACCATCAAATCATGGGTTTGGCGAGAGCAGTAAAATTATTGTCATTGAATTATGATAAAGAACAAGCTCAGAATGAGCATCGTTTAGAGCATTTAATGAAAGCTTTATCAGTGTTCGGAGTAACGAGAAATGGTAAAGAAAATCAGTTAATGTCAGCCATTATTAATATTCATGTGCCAGATGTTTATGGGGAAACATTGATGGCTGCTGTGCCTAATCTATGTTTTTCACGAGGATCAGCATGCAATAGTGATGAAACATTACCATCTCATGTATTAATAGAATTGGGCTATAGCAATAAACATGCACGAGAAAGTGTGCGAATCAGTTTAGGGCGTGATTTATTAGAATATGATTTTAAATTGGCTGTGAATGATTTGGTCAAAGCTATTAATCAGTTGCAAAAAATCGCACATGCAGAGCGCGGTGAGAGTGTTTTGCCAGCGATTCATGTGAAAGGTGATATTGATCTTAAATTATTGGATGGCATAAACTTTGAAGCAAGTCATTCTTTTGAATTAAAACGCGACGATGTTGAACTTAATATTCAAGTTTTATTACAAGAAGATAATATTGGCAATCTATCCATTGGATTACAGGGATCGCCATATATTCTATGGTTTATGAATGAAACAGCTCATTTCCTTCGTGAACAATCATTAGATATTTGGGCTAATTTTAGAATGAATCAAGTTTGCAAAACAATAGAAATACCACAAAATGAATTGCGATTGGTGATGATTATTGAGAAATTTATTCGTGATTGTGGCGCATCAATGAAAGAAGGTTAATTAACCTTCTTTTTGGTGATTTTTTTCACTTTGATAGGCAAGAACTAAGTAATCAACCATTGAATATAGGGTTAATAATGCTGCAATGATTAGCCCGATTTCACCAATAAGGAAAATTGGTAAGCCTAAGAAATCTGCTTTAAATAATAAACAGCCAATGGCACCCATTTGGAAAGTCGTTTTCCACTTGCCAATCCAAGAAACAGCAACAGAATTTCTACGGCCTAAAGAAGCCATCCATTCGCGCAACGCAGAGATTGTGATTTCACGGCAAATAATAATAATGGTGCACAAGACAATGATTAAAGAATGTGGATTATCAACCGCAATGATGATTAAGGAAGCCGCTACAATGAGTTTATCTGCAACTGGATCAAGGAATGCGCCAAATGGCGACATTACATTGAGTTTTCTCGCTAAATAACCATCAAAATAATCTGTTACGCCTGCCAATGCAAACAATAACCACATGACAAAATTTTGTAAAGGCATGCCAAAAAAGTCAGATTTGATATCTAATAAGGCAATTAAAATGAACACAGGGATGATGAAGATTCGAAATAAAGTTAGTAAATTTGGAAGATTCATCATTGCCTGTTGTCCTTTGTTTGTGCACGTACTATTATCGTCATTTTTAACCGGAAGTCAAAGCGACATTACTTTTAATTAGCGGGTTGGAGATAAGATAACCAACGTTTTTCACATTGCTTAAAAATAAAGATTAATAAGAAAGTGATCACTAAATATAAGCCTGCAGCAACGAGATAAGGTGTGAATTGTAAAAATGTCACATTTTTCATTCGATTAGCAGCACCAAGAATATCGAGATTCGTTAATGCAATCACAAAAACCTGTGCTGTACCATGCAACATGAAGATCACTTCATTGCTGTACGCAGGTAAAGCACGTCTAAATCCTGAAGGAAAAACAACGCGATAAAAAATTTGCCATTTGCTCATGCCCATTGCAATTGCAGCTTCAATTTCACCTTTTGGTGTATTTTTAAAAGAACCTTTAAAAATTTCAATTGTATAAGCACAAGTATTCATACTGAAAGCAATGATTGCACACCAATAAGGCTGTTTCACAATATTCCATAACCATGGAATTTGGCGAAGTTCAGCGGAGAATTGTCCCAATCCATAATACAAGAGATAGATTTGAATCAATAACGGTGTGCCTCTAAAGAAATAGCTGAATGATGCAACAGGCATAGAAAACAGAGGATTTCTAGATAATGCAGCAAAAGCTAAAGGCAATGCAAAAACTAAACCGATGAATGATGAAATGAATGTTAGCTGTAATGTAATCCAAACGCCATTGGCAAAGAGCGGTGCATAATCTGTAAATAAACTATTCATAATATGCTCCTGTTGATACGCCTTTAGAGAAGCGTTTTTCTAGCCATTTAACAACAACAATGGAAACAGAAGTTAATACTAAATATCCAACTGCAACTGTGATTAAGAATGTAAAAGGTGCTCTAACAGATTGCCCACCTTTTAAAGCGATGGATACGAAATCAGGTAGGCCAATCAATGAGATCAAAGCTGTTGCTTTTAATAATACTAACCAGTTGTTATTCAAACCTGGTAAAGCAAAACGAACAGCTTGAGGAATGACAATTTTGAATGAAACACGAACAGGCGACATACCTAATGCTAATGCAGACTCACGTTGACCTTTAGGTACTGATAATAATGCGCCACGGAAGCTTTCAGCCATGAATGCACCAAACATAAAGCCAATTGTTGTCACGCCAGCGATGAAAGGGCTAATATCAATTCGGCTGATGCCCATGGACTCTGTGATCTTGTTTAAAAAAGTCTGCATGCCGAAATAGAACAAGAAGATCAAAACAATATCAGGGATGCCACGGATAATGGTTGTGTATGCAGTGACTGTGCCACGAATAATGCGCGACTGACTGAAGGATCCTAATGCTGCTAGAATTCCTAAAATCACTGCTACAACTAAGGATAAAACTCCCAGCTCAATTGTGAGAAGAAAGCCTTCCCACAATATCTGTTTATAGAGCAATACCAATTGGAATTGCTCTGTTACTGCGTTAAAAAATGACATTGGTTATTTTCCGAAGCTGTCTTTTAATGTTACGACTCGATTGAAAACCAATGAATCTTCTTTGCGATCACGTGCGAAATAGCCTTCACGTTCAAATTGATAGGCAACTTCTGCAGGCGCATCTTTCAATGCAGGTTCAACTTTTGCATTTTTAATAATCAATGAATTAGGATTCACATAATCAAAAATCTCACCTTCTTCACGATCAGGATGCGGTACTGTGAACAATCTTTCATAACAATTCACTTGTGCATCCACTGCATCTTTAGCAGAAACCCAATGAATTACGCCGCGCGCTTTAATGCCTTCAGCATTCTTACCTAAAGTATCTGGAACGATTTCAGCGATCACTTCAGTGATATTGCCTTCAGAATCTGCTTTATAATCTGTTGCTTTGATGATGTAAGCACCACGCAAACGCACATAATCACCTAAGATTAAACGCTTGAATTTTTTATCTTCAGTGGATAAAACGAAGTCAGCTTTATCAATGTATAAAGTTTGAGAGAACGGAGTAATGCGTTTACCCAAAGCTTCATTTTTAGGGTGATTTGGTAATTCTAAATCCATGTGTTCATCGAAGTTTGTCAATGTCACTAAGATTGGCTCTAAAACTGCCATGCGGCGTTCTGCTTTATCATCCAAAATGTCACGCATGCATTGCTCTAATTGTTCCATTTCGATGGAATTTTCAGATTTCGTTACGCCGATGCGTTCACAGAACAAATGCAATGCTTCAGGTGGACAACCGCGACGACGCAAGCCAGAAATTGTTGGCATACGAGGATCATCCCAGCCATTGACTGTGCCAGTTGTCACTAACTGCGTTAATTTACGTTTAGATGTAATTGCATATTGCAAGCTCAAGCGAGAGAACTCATATTGATGAGGTTTTTGCTCGATGTCGCAATTTTCAACGCACCAATCATATAATGGGCGGTGATCTTCAAATTCTAATGTGCAAATGGAATGTGTAATGCCTTCAAAAGCATCGCCTAATGCATGTGCAAAGTCATACATTGGATAAATGCACCAATCTGTACCTGTTTGATGATGTTCAACGTGACGAATACGATATAAGGCAGGATCACGCAAGTTCATATTTGGTGAAGCCATATCGATTTTCGCACGCAAAATCTTAGAACCATCTGGGAATTCGCCTTTTTTCATGCGTTCTAATAAATCTAAGTTTTCTTCAATAGAGCGTTCACGGAAAGGTGAGTTTTGACCAGGTTCAGTCAATGTGCCGCGCATTGCACGTAATTCTTCTGCAGAAGAATCATCTACATATGCTAAGCCTTTTTTGATCAATAAAATTGCTGAGTCATAAAAACGTTGGAAATAGTCAGAAGCATAGCATTCTGCATTCCATTCAAAGCCTAACCATTCAACGTCAGCTTTAATGGCAGAAACGAATTCCTGTTCTTCTTTACACGGATTCGTATCGTCAAAACGCAAGTTACATTTACCCTGGTAATCTTGAGCGATGCCAAAGTTTAAACAAATTGATTTTGCATGCCCAATGTGAAGGTAGCCATTCGGTTCTGGTGGAAAGCGAGTGTGGACTTCAGATGGACTTTTATACTTACCAGTACTTAAATCGTTGTCAATAATTTGACGGATAAAGTTGGTACGAATCACTTCTTCTGACATGAGTTCCCTTTAGTAGATAAAACTTATCGATAAACTGGGAAATTCTAGCATGTTTGGATTGTATTTACGAGATCAAGATCAATAAAGCTTGAAGCATGAAAAATGCTTGATTATTCATGCTCAAAGTTAATGAGTTTCTTGTGTCTACTGAGTAATAAATACATGGAAGGCACTATGAAAACTGTCAATAATGTTCCTAAGCATAAACCACCAACAATTACCCAGCCAATAGTTGAACGAGATTCAGCGCCAGCCCCTGTTGCTAAAGCCAATGGAATGGAACCTAAAACCATTGCACCAGTTGTCATTAAAATTGGGCGTAAACGCAAGCTTGCAGATTCGACGATGGCAGTTAACTTATCTTTGCCTGCATCTTGTAGCTGATTTGCAAATTCTACGAGTAAAATACCATGTTTGGTAATTAAGCCGACTAATGTGACTAATCCAATTTGACTATAGATATTCATGCTATTGCCAGTTAAGTATAAAGCCAATAGGGCACCTAGTGCGGCTAAAGGTACAGATAGCAATATAATAAAAGGATCAATCCATGATTCAAACTGTGCTGCCATGACTAAATAGATGAACATTAAAGCTAACAAGAATATTGCAGCCATTGCGTTGCCTGTGCTTTTGAACTCACGAGCGCCGCCTGTGTAATCCAGCATTGTATCTGGCATGACATCACGAATAACATTTTCAACAATATTGATACCATCACCTTGTGAAATGCCTTCAGATAAGTTTGCTGAAATCGTCACAGAACGGAGTTTATTAAAATGATTCAAATATTGAGGTGCAACAGTTTCACGAATGGTGACAAAGTTGGATAAAGGGATCATTTGATTTTTATCGGAACGAACATAGATATTTTTCAGATTTCTAGGTTCATTGCGATTAGTTGGTTCCACTTGTACTAATACATCATATTGTTCAGAGCCTTCTTTAAATCGCGTAATGTTTCGTCCGCCTAATGCTGTTTCTAATGCTCGGCCAACTGCATTCACATCAATGCCTAATAATGCGAGCTTTTCACGGTCAACATCCACTTCTAATTGTGGCGTATTCAAACGAAGATTATTATCTGGCGTCACCAATCTTGGATCATTGTTTAATGTTTGCATGATTTGTGTGACATATTGATCTAATTCTTCAAATGATGCTGTTGAGCGAATCACAACTTCCACTTCTTTAGAGCGGCTATCTTGTCCTAAGGATTGTGGGTTGCTTGCAAATACTCGTAAACCCAAAGCAATATCTTGAAATTGTTTGTTTAATTTTTGCACGATGGACATTTGTGATTCACTGCGTAAATCCCAATCTTCTAATGTGATATTGCCAATACCACCAGCTGCAACACCAGATACGACAAATACAGTTGCTTTTGGTAGTTCATTGATCAATAGCTCTTCTACTTCTGTGAAATAGCGATCTGTGAAATCAACCGTTGCGCCTTCTGGCGTAATGGCAGAAACTCGTACAAATCCTCTATCTTCTGTGGGTGATAACATTTGAGGCAGTTGCATGTAGAAAAAGTAACTGGCGCCCAATGTGATGATCATCCCAATGATGACGAAAAATGATTTGGGTAAAATCCAGCGGAGAAGTTTTGTATAGCCATTGGTGAAGGCAATGAACATATTTTCAATGATATTGAAAAGCTTGCCTTTTTCATGATCTGTTTTGAGTAAGCGGGAGCACATCATCGGTGATAATGTCAGTGCTGTGAAGCCTGAAATCATCACTGCAATTGAGAGCGTTACCGCAAATTCAATGAATAGCTTGCCAATTCTACCTTCTGTGAATGTTAAAGGTAAGAATACGGCAGCCAATGTGATTGTCATTGCAATAATAGCCAATCCGATTTCTTTAGAGCCTACAAATGCTGCTTTGACTGGCGATAATCCTGCTTCAATGTGCCTATGGATATTTTCTAGCATGACAATGGCATCATCCACAACTAATCCAATTGCAAGTACGAAGGCGAGCATCGTCAATGTATTGATGGAATAGCCTAATAAATACATGGCGAACAATGTACCCACTAATGCAATCGGCACAGTTACCATTGGCACAATTGTGGCACGCCAATCTCTCAAGAAAAAGAAAATAATAATACCAACGAAGATCAACGCTTCAATGATCGTCGAGTAGACAGATTGCAATGATTTATTAATGAAAATTGAGTTGTCAGAACTGATTTCTAATTTAACATCATCGGGCAATGTTTCTTGTAATGTTGGTAAGACTTCGCGAATTGCAGAAGAAATGGTTAATGGATTGGCAACAGACTGTTTGATAATGGCAATACCAACACCGCGTTGTCCATTCATGCGCGGGCGAGAAGTTTCTTCAATGCCGCCTAATTCAACATTGGCTAAATCTCCGAGCCTAACAATGTGTTGATTGCCTGATCCTGCGCGATTGGTTGTTTTAACAATAATATTATTGAATTCATCCACAGTATTTAAGTCTGTTTGCGCAACGATATCTAGTTCTCTAGCATTGCTCTTAATGCTACCTGCAGGAATTTCAACATTTTGCGCACGAAGAGCGGCTTCAATATCAGTAATGGCAATATCGAAAGCAGACATTTTTTCAGGATCTAGCCATACACGCATCACGGGATTGCGTCCGCCCCAAATTTCTAAACTAGAAATGCCTTCGAGTAACTCAACTTGTGGCTTGATATTATTTTCAACAATTTTTGTGAGTTCAATGGATGAGCGTTTATTGCTTGTCAGCGTTAAAATCATAACAGGATCAGCATCAGAATCACTTTTATTGATGATTGGTTCATTTACGTCATCAGGCAGTAGATATTTTGCACGCGCGACACGATCACGAACATCATTGGCGGCTTCTTCGATATTCTTACTTGGTTGAAATGAAATATTCACAAATGACATGCCACGGCGGGACATCGATGTCATAAAATCAATACCATCAATGCTTGTGACTGCATCTTCAATGGCTTTAGTAACTTGTGTTTCTATGATTTCAGGGCTTGCGCCACTGTAAGTTGTGCGAATGCTGATAACAGGCAAATCGATGTTCGGATATTCGCGGATGCTCATACGCGTTAAGCCAATAATACCGAGCAGAATGATTAGAATATTGAGTACAATCGCGAAAACGGGGCGCTTGATGGATATGTCTGAGATTTTCATAAAGATGCTCCGTTGCTATTTGGGTTCAACAGGATTGATTATTGCGCCATCATGAATACGAGCTTGTCCAACTTTTACCACTTGATCGCCATCTTTTAATCCATGAATAATTTCTACAGCATAGCTAGAACGTTCACCTAAAATCACTTCTGTTAATTTTGCAATAGAGCGATCATCTTCTTTTACAACACGATAAACATATTGTTTGCCTTCAGATGAGAAAATAGCTTCTTCTGGCACAATGATTACGTTATAGCCTAAAGGAATTTCTAAAGAAATTCTTGCGAACATGCCAGGCAATAAACCTTGATCTTGGTTATCATAAATTGCGCGAACAATTAAAGATCGGCCTTCTTGCTCAATTTCTGGGCTTAATGCATAAATTTCTGCAGTAAATTTCTTTTTAGGGAAATTATCCACAGTGAATTGTAAAGGTTGGGCTAATTTAACTGTGTGCGCCAATCTTTCGGGTAAGTTAAATTCTAGTTTGAGCTTTTCTGTATTAACGATGGTGGTTAAGTCGCTACCTGTTTGAATATAGCTGCCTGCATATTGATTAATCAAGCCCATTTTGCCTTTAAAGGGCGCGGTTAAAGTTGTATGGTCCACCTCAATTTGTGCCATTTCCAATTCTGCTTCTGCTTGTAATTTAGCTGTTTTGGCAGCATCAACTTGTTGTGCGGTTGCGCTGCCACGAGATGCTTCTAATCGTTTAACATTTTGTTCGGCGTTACTTAAATTTGCTGTGGCGTTTTTGAATTTCGCATTGGCTAAACGGTCATCAAACTTAATGAGTTCTTGTCCTTGATTAACAAGTGAACCTTCTTCAAAATTAACAGAGATAATTTTGCCTGATAATTCAGGGCGGAGAATAACGCGCTCGTAAGGTAATAATGTACCAACAGCATGGATATATTCTTGCTTAGGCATTTCTTGTGTATCAGCAACTTCTACATTGACTGTTTTGCTGTATGAAATATTTGTAATAAAAAATGCTAAGAATGTGAGAAGCAAGGGAATCTTGTAGTTGTTCATTATCCAATCCATGAATGCTCGATTAAGTGCAATTATTGTAAAGGATCGATTGCAAAAAGCTTTGGATATTTGTCAAAATTTTGTAAAGGGAATAAAAAATCCCACCAAAATGGTGGGATTTTCAGATGTATTTGTGAATATTAGATTAATGACCCATATTCGATAAAATAAATTTAACTAAGAATAAGATTGCAATGATATAAGTCGCAGGATGAACTTCTTTGAATTTTCCTGTAAATACTTTCAATACAACATAGCTGATGAATGCAAAAGCAAAGCCATTTGCGATCGAATATGTGAAAGCCATCGTAAATGCCATCAATGCAGCAGGGATTGCGTTAGTTAAATCATCCCATTCAACTTCTGTTAATTCACGAAGCATAATACATGCTAAGTAGATCAATGCAGGTGCAGTTGCATACGCAGGTACAGCTGTTAATAATGGTGAGAAGAATAATGCAGCTAAGAATAATATACCAACTGTCGCACTTGTTAAACCTGTACGGCCACCCGCTTGAACGCCAGAAGCGCTTTCAACATAAGCAGTTACAGAGCTTGTGCCTAACATACTGCCCGCAAGAATTGATGTACTATCTGCAAATAATGCGCGTGAGAAACGTTTCTTATTTTCTGGTGAAGTATCATCTAAGATGTGAGCGCGTTTTGCTACGCCGATTAATACGCCCGTCGCATCAAATAATTCAACCAATACTAGCGTTAAGATGATTTGTAAGAAACCAGCTTCCAATACTTTGCTGAAATCAATTTGGAAGAATGTTGGTGCGATTGATGGTGGCATAGAAACAACGCCTGTAAAGTGCGTGTTACCAGTGAAAATACTCAAGATAGAAATCACTAGAATTCCGATTAAGATCGCACCTTTAACTTTCAATGCATCTAACACTGCGATAATTAAGAAGCCTAAAATACAGAATAATGTTGAAGGATTAGCTAAAGAGCCTAATTGCACTAATGTCGCAGGATTATCAACCACTAAACCTGATGATTGTAAGCCAATGAATGCCAAAAATAGACCAATGCCCGCGGCAATGGAAGCTCGTAAGGATTTGGGGATGCCTTCAATGATCCATGTGCGAAGCCCTGTGGCTGTTAGGATTAAGAAAATCACACCAGAGACAAATACGCCGCCCAAAGCTTGTTGCCAAGTGAAGCCCATCGTTGCGACAATTGTGAAGGCAAAGAATGCATTTAAGCCCATGCCAGGTGCAACAGCGATAGGGTAGTTGGCAACGAATGCCATAATAAATGTACCAATAGCAGCGGCAATACATGTTGCAACAAATACAGAGCCTTTGTCCATGCCTGTACTTGATAAAATGATTGGGTTAACAAAAATAATGTAAGACATTGCTAAGAATGTTGTCATGCCACCAATGGCTTCTGTTTGAACATTGGTTTTATGCTCTTTCAGTTTAAATAATCGCTCTAACATTAGAAAAACTCCTAGAAGTAATAAAGATTCAATTTAAAAAGCCTCATCTACAATTGTAGTGAGGCTTATGTTTATTCTGCTTTTGGATTGGATTTCAGTGATATTAATACTGATCCAACCAACACAATTAATACAACGGAAAGCGATACTGCCGTTGGGATATGGAAGTCAAAAGCGAGTAGTAACATTTTACAGCCAATGAACACTAAAATTGTTGCCAAACCATATTGTAAAAATGCGAAACGATCTGCCATATCTGCTAATAAGAAATACATTGCACGTAATCCTAAAATTGCGAATACGTTAGATGTCATTACAATGAAAGGATCTTTCGTGATTGCGAAGATTGCAGGCACTGAATCAACAGCAAAAATAATGTCGGAAATTGTAATCACAATTAAAGCCAACAATAATGGTGTGCCATAACGTACGCCATTTTCTTTGGTGAAGAAGTGCTCAGCATCTAATTTATCAGTAAACTTCATGCGTTTTTTGATAATGCGAATGAACCATTTTTGATTTAAATCTTCCTCTTCATCAGATTTCTTAAACATTGTGAAACCTGTATAAACTAAGAATGCACCAAATACATACAAAATCCATTCAAACTGAGTGATCAACGATGCACCAATTAACACCATGATCACGCGCAATGCAATGGCTGCAAAAATCCCATAAACCAATACACGGCGTTGGAATTTAGCTGGAATTTTGAAGAAGCCAAAGATTAATAAGAATACAAAAATATTGTCGATAGAAAGTGACTTCTCAAGAACATAGCCCGTTAAATAATCGACTGAAGCTTCAACTGCCATAGCTTGTTGTTGTGCAGCTGTGAGGTTTAATTCAGGAAAATCACCATGTGCCAAATACCAATACAACCAAACGTTGAAGAGTAGTGCAACGGTGACCCAAACAACGGTCCAGAGTAATGCTTCTTTGATGCTAACTTTATGATCACCTGTTTGTTTTAAGGCAAGCATATCCACTGCAATCATAATTAATACAGCAATTGTGAAAACGGTATATAGAAAAGGAGAACCGATGGGAGGGAGGGGCGACATTTACATTTTCCTAGATGGACTTAAAATAATTTGACAAATATTCATCAAAATCAGTTTGAGGCTCTGCCTCTAATGCTTTTTGACGTTCAATACTTTTGTGAGCTAGCTTTTTGAAGGTTTCACGTTTGTCATCAGATAACACTTTTTCAGTCAGATAATAATTTTTGTATTGCGTTGCTTTTTCAATACAGTACTTATTATACGGAATAGATGATGTAGTTAGCTCATTTAAAATTTTAGCGGATGGCGTTAAATGACTATCCGTAATCATTGCCCTCAATGGCGCAATCGTTGCGCTGTATTGTGGGCCAAGAATATCAGCGACTGGTTTAATCCATTCTAAAAGTGCGTCTAATAATTCTTGAAGCGGTTGCTCTTGATATTGAACATTTAATGTTAAGTCTTGAGTTCTACCTTTTGCTGCAATCAATGCAAGATTTCTTTGATTTTGCTCATATTCCATATTACAGAGCGGATCTGCATTGGATAATAGGCAAGTTGTCATAAATGCTTGTAAGAAACGGATAGTTTCTACAGAAATGCCTGTTGCAATCGTTGGCATAATATCGACAGAGCGCAATTCTACATAGCCAATACCGCGTTGTTTCAATGCAGATAGCAATGTTTCGCCTGATTTCAAAACTTGTTTTGGGCGAATGCTTGCGTAATATTCATTTTCGATTTGTAGAATATGATTATTGATCTGCTGATATTCGCCATCTTTTTTGATGGCAATATGTGAAACTTTATCACATGGCGTTAAAATCGCATGTTCAATATCTGCAATGTAATCTTTCAGTGAATTGAAAGATACTGTAAATTTACATTTATTATTGCTGTAGCCAATATCAGATAAACGAAGAGAAGTGCTTTCTTTGATGTAAACAGTTTCATCATCAAATTTTTCAAAGCGATCAGTGTTATTTTCTGATAAAAAGCTTTTTGGCATAATTGGCGAAGCACCAAAGAAATAAGGCACTAAAAAACCAAAACGCGAAACAGAGCGCATTAGATGTAAGTAACGCTCTGATTTAAAATCAGCCAATGATAGTTCGCTTTTTGTTGCTTTTTGCAAAGCTAAGAAGAATTCATCACTTAATGAAAAGTTAAAGTGAATACCTGCGATGGATTGCATCATTTTGCCGTAGCGATGTGCTAAGCCAGTTCGATACAAGGTTTTCATCTTTGCGGCATTAGATGAACCATATTGTGCAATTGGAATTTCATTTACATTACTGATTAATGGCGGCATTGAATCGGGCCACAGTAATTCATCGCCTAAATTTTCTAGCGTGTAAGCTTGCGTTTCATCCAATGCTTGATATAAATCTTCAGGCGAATGATAAACATCTGTGACAAATTCAAGTAAGTTCTCTGCAAAGTCAGTTGTGATATTGGCATTGGTTAAAGCCGAGCCTAATACTTCTGGGTGAGAATTTTGGCTAAGATGGCCTTGCTGGTCAATGCGCAATCCTTCTCTTTCTAATCCCATAGAAACATCTTGAATTAAACGAACATCATCACCCAAAGCTTCAAGATTAGACTTGACTGAATTCATCAACTGTTTAAACATAATCAATCCTTTTAAAGAACTGGCTGTAAGTCAAAGCCTACGTTTGTTTGCCACATATTCATGATTTTACAAAATAGTTCTGCTGTTTGTTGAGTGTCATACAATGCTGAATGAGCGCCTTCTGCATCCCATTTCATGCCAGCTGCAATAGCCGATTTAGCCAAAACTGTTTGGCCATAAGCCAATGCGCTTAAGCTCACTGTATCTAGCACAGAGAAAGGATGAAAAGGTGAGCGTTTAATGCCGCATCTTTCAATGGCTGCATTCAAGAAAGCTAAATCGAAATGGGCATTATGTCCAATTAAAATTGCGCGTGTGCAACCTTGTATTCTAACTTCCTCGCGAACAGCATTGAAAACCTTCTTCATGGCTTCACTTTCAGAAATAGCCATGCGGAAAGGATTGTCTAGTTTAATGCCATTGATCTTCATAGACTCAGGATTAATGCCTAGATTTGGCGCGGGTTCGATATTAGCAGCAACATGATGTGTTGTTTTCATGATGCCATTTTTATCAATGTCTAAAAACACAGCAGCAATTTCTAACAGTGCATCTCTTTTTGGGTTAAGACCACCAGTCTCAACATCAATAACAACAGGTAAAAAACCCCTAAATCTAAGAGACATTAAAGGGATATTCGTTAATTGATCACTCATGACTATTGTGTGGCCTTTGTGCGTTTGCTTGTACGTTTAGGTGTAGATGATGTTTCTGTTTTATATTCAATCAATGGTGCGGACTTTTCAATGATTTGTGGGCGATCAATGATCACTTTAGCCACATTTTCTTCTGATGGAATTTCGAACATTGTGTCTAACAAAGTAGATTCAATGATGCTGCGTAAACCACGTGCGCCCAATTTGCGTTGAATTGCCAATTCAGCAATTGCTTTTAACGCTTCATCTGTGAAGTCCAATTCAACATCATCAGTTTCGAATAAGTATTCGAATTGCTTGATGATTGCATTTTTAGGCTGCGTTAATATATTAATCAATGCGGCTTCATCTAATTCTTCTAAAGTTGCAATAACAGGCAAGCGACCAATAAATTCAGGGATTAAACCATATTTAGTTAAATCTTCTGCTTCTACTTGTGCAAATAACTCTGAAAGATTACGTTTTTCTTCAGATTCTTTCAATGCTGCGGTAAAGCCAATGCCGCCTTTATTTTGGCGCATGCTGATAATTTTTTCTAAACCAGAGAATGCACCGCCACAAATGAATAGAATGTTGCGAGTATCAACATTGATCAATTCAGCATTAGGGTGTTTACGTCCACCTTGCGGTGAAACAGCAGCCACAGTACCTTCAATGATTTTTAACAATGCTTGTTGAACGCCTTCGCCAGAAACATCACGTGTAATAGAAGGGTTATCGCTACGACGAGTGATCTTATCGATTTCATCGATATAGATAATGCCCGTTTGTGCGCGCTCCACATCAAAATCAGCATTTTGTAATAAACGCTGAACGATATTTTCAACATCTTCACCCACGTAACCAGCTTCTGTTAATGTTGTCGCATCTGCAATCGCAAAAGGCACATTCAACATTTTTGCCAATGTTTCAGCCAATAATGTTTTACCTGAACCTGTTGGGCCGATTAACAAAATGTTACTTTTTGTCAATTCTACATAACTGCGCACTGTTTTAGATTCTAAGCGCTTGTAGTGATTATAAAC
>JASLHB010000076.1 GCA_030149965.1 Wohlfahrtiimonas sp.
TATTCTATTTAGATAACACTAACATGGTTTACGGTGATGCTCAGAAGATGGTTAATGATATGATCGCATCCATCAAAACGCTTTAACAAAATTTAAGCAAAAGAAAAGCGCTCCATGTGAGCGCTTTTTTATTATCACTAATTTAGAAAATTATCTCATAACCTTCCTCATCTGCAGCCAACTCATTATTGAACGAACAAATAGAAATTATTATGTATGATTTTACAAAAGACAAATACCAAAAAACCCTGAAATTTCTTTCAGGGTTTCTATCAATTGGCGCGCCCAGAAGGAGTCGAACCTCCGACCGCCTGGTTCGTAGCCAGGTACTCTATCCAGCTGAGCTATGGGCGCATATCTTAAAAGAGGTGAACATTATATCGTGTATTTCTAATCTGTCAATTATTCTTTATGCATAATAAATGCACATATATCCTCATGCAAATACTAGACTAATTCAAACCTTAAAAATTAAATTATCAGAACACAAATACCAAAAAACCCTGAAATTTTTTTCAGGGTTTCTATCAATTGGCGCGCCCAGAAGGAGTCGAACCTCCGACCGCCTGGTTCGTAGCCAGGTACTCTATCCAGCTGAGCTATGGGCGCATATCTCAAAAGAGGTGCTCATTATATCGATATTTCCGACACTGTCAAACTCTATTTTCGTCTATTTTTTAAGCAAATCAGATAATCCTGCAAAAGGATTATGTTTTACATCAACTTTTTGATCTTCATTGATGACATATTGCGCACGTAAAGCTTCTTCTTGGCGCTGATGTTCATTGTCATGACAGTACAAACATAACAATTCCCAGTTACTACCATCTGGTGGATTATAATCATGATCGTGATTTTTATGATGAACCGTCAATTCAAATAGATTTGCACGCGTAAATTCTCGTGTACAACGACCACAAATCCAAGGATACATGCCTAGCGCACGCTCACGATAACCTGAAGCACGCTTATCAGCTTCTTTTCTCGCATTTGCGACAATTTCATCTAAACGATTTTTAGAAATAGATTTCACTTAGCTTCCTTTTAATACACGATGTTTTTCGATATTCCATTCACGCTCTTTAATCGTTGCACGCTTATCGTGATCTTTTTTACCTTTCGCCAAACCAATCTCAGCTTTCACCATGCCCTGCTTCCAATATAAACTTAAAGGCACAATCGTATAACCTTTGCGATCTATATTACCTAGCAAGCGATCAATCTCATGCTTATGTAGCAATAACTTACGCGTACGAATAGGATCAGTTTTAACATGTGTTGATGCCGATGTTAATGGCGACATGTGCGCACCAAATAAAAATGCTTCACCATCTTTAAATGTCACATATGCTTCTTTAATCTGTGCTTTGCCAGCTCGAATACTTTTAACTTCCCAGCCTTCTAAGCTAATGCCCGCTTCAATTTTTTCTTCGATAAAGTAATCGTGAAACGCTTTCTTATTGGCTGCGATTTGCGGATTAAACGCAGGTTTTTTCTTACTCATTCAATTTTCTCTAAAACTTGTGATGATAACGTGCTCTTAATCTACCACAATCCTGATTATTTGAGAATTTTACAATTAATAAAAACTTATAAAAACAGATGATTGAACAATCAAATTGCTTTTCTCTAAACTTAAAGTTACCATTAGTAACATTAAAAGTAACCAATAGTAACTTTATTCATAATAGGAGATGACAAATGTCGAAATTACCTTTAACAACATTAGAAACAGCTGATGATTTAGCAAAGCCAATTTTGAATCATGCGAAGACAAATTTTGGCATGATTCCTAATTTTTTTGCAGCAATCGGCATTGATGGCGCGTCATTAAGTGGTTTCTTATCTTTTCAAGAAACATTGAATAACAATGCACAATTAACCGCTAAACAACGTGAATTCATTGCGCTTGCTGTCGCTAACTATAATGGTTGCCATTATTGCGTAAGCGGTCATACTTTCTCAGCAAAACGCGTAGGATTAACGGAAGAAGAATGCATCAATGCTCAAAAAGGCCACAATACTGATGCAAAAGATCAGGCAATTATCAATTTGGCTTTGAACATTTTAAAAACAAATGCACATTTAACAGATGAAATGCTCTCTGATGCGAAAAACAATGGCATTACAGATCAACAAATTATTCAAATTATTGCATTGACAGCATTGAATACTTTAAGCAATTGGGTTAATAATGTCGTGGATCCAGCCATTGATTTCCCAAAGGTTGATTTGATTTCTAACCCTTAAAGGATGTATCACTTGAAAAGCCGATTGCACAAAGATGAACGTTACGAACAACTATTAGAACTTTCTCATCAAATTATCGATGGAAATGGTACTGATGCTTTAACTCTGATTTCTCTCGCAGATAAAGCAAATGTGACGAAACCAATCACTTATCGTCATTTTGGTAATCGTAAAACTTTGTTATACACGCTTTTCCAAGATACATTGACAAAACTTGCCCACAATATGGAAAATGGCATTGATCAAGAAGCCGAATCTCTCGATGATGCAATTCGAGTTTTCGCCAAAACTTATACCAAATGCTTTTCAGAACATGGAAAATCTTGCTTTGCAGTGATTGCTGCCCTAAAAGCTTATCCTGAATATGAAATGATTGACTCAGAATTACAAACATTTTTTTGTCGCACGTTGGAATCCTCGCTCTCCCCTTTTCTCCTCGAAAATAGCAAAATCCCAACGGTGACATTAATGATGATCTTTGGCGCAACCTGTACTGTGGGTGGTATGTTTTTAAACCAACTCATCACAAAAGATGACGTGATTGAAAATATTTCACGTTTAATTTGGAAATTAATCGAACCTTAAGGAGCTTAATATGGTTGATCTACTCATTACATTGACACAACACGAAGCTGATTCTAACAACGTTATCATTGCATTCACGATGGGCAATGAAGCGTTAGCAAAAGGTTACAGCGCTGAAATTGTTTTATTATCTAATGCTGTTGCACTCGCACAGAAAAACTATGATGACAAAATTGATATTGGCGCACCATTCAAACCATTAAATGAATTATTACCTGCATTTATCAAAGCTGGTGGCAAGCTCAAAGTTTGTAAAGCTTGCATGATTCACAATGGCGTTAAAGAAGAAGATTTAATCTCTGAATCCATCATTATCACAGCGCCGGATGTGATTGATCTATTGATGAAATCTAAAAAATCACTGCAATTAAATTAAGCATAAAAAAATCCCGCAGATATCTCCAGTCTGCGGGATTTTTTATTTTATACGATTACGACTGATTACTCTTCAGTTGCGATACTCGCTAAGCGAGTTTTTAACTTTTGACCTACACGGAATGTTACAACGCGACGAGCTGAAACTGGAATATCTTCACCTGTTTTAGGATTACGACCTGGTCTTTCGCTCTTATCACGCAATTCAAAACTACCAAAACCTGATAATTTTACTGACTCACCTTTCGTCAAAGCTTCACGAATTTCATTAAAGAAATCTTCAACGAATTGTTTCGCTTCTTCGCGTTGAATATGGTTGAAATCATGATATAAATGCTCAACTATCTCCGCTTTAGTTAATGTTGCCATTGTACCCCCTACAATTCATTTCTATTGACGTAAAAACACCTGAATCTGTTTAAGATTCTCTAGGATATTATTGAGTATAGTATCAATTTCCTCATCTTTGATATTTTCCGCATCATTTTGGAAAATAAGGCCAAAGCTGAAGCTCTTCTCATTTTTATCTTCTTTTGCAAAATTATAAATATCAAATAATTGAACAGATTGAAGTAAAGATGATTGAGTTTGACCCATTGCTTGGATTACAGCATCCACCGTCATTTCTTGTGGTACAACCAATGTTAAGTCACGACGAGAAGATGGGAATTTAGACAATGGTTTAAATACTGTTGGCACAGTCATTTGCATCGCTGCTAAATTTAACTCAAATAAGTAAATTTCAGTCGATACATCTAACTCTTTTGCCACTTTCGGATGAATTTTACCCATATAACCTGCTGATTCACCTTTGATCAAGATTTCAGCACTTTGGCCTGGATGCAATAAATCAAACGCTTTTGCAACAAAGCTAATATCTTTAGCATCCGCTGACAAGGCAAGCATTGCTTCCACGTCATTCTTCACATCGAAGAAATCAACTTTACGCGCTTTTTCTCCCCATTGTTCTGGTAATAAATCACCCGTCACAGCGCCAGCTAAATAAGCTTTTTGCTCAACATTATCGATATCACCTTTGAACGTTAAACCTGATTCAAATACGCGAACACGTTTTTGTTGACGCTTCAAGTTATAATCAATTGTTGAGATTAAACCTGCTGCCAATGTTGTTCTCATTACAGATAAATCTGCTGAGATTGGATTTTTCAAAGCAATTGGTGTTTGTGATTGATCAATAATAGACAACCATTTTGGCGCAACAAAGCTCATTGTGATCACTTCGTTATAACCACGATCCACCAATGTATTTTTGAATTGATTCACAGGTGTTTTGAATTCTGTGAAAGGTGTCATCGTTGAAATGCTATTGTTAAACAATGCACCAATGTTGTCATAGCCATCAATACGTGCGATTTCTTCAATCAAGTCTTCTTCGATTTCGATATCAAAGCGATGTGATGGCGGTACAACTACAGCATGATCAACTGAAACAGTCGTTTCACCAATGCGGCTCAATATTTCAGTGATGCGTTCCACTGAATATGAACGACCAACGATTTGGTTAATGCGTTCAAAACGTACTTTGATTGCTTCTTTTTTTGGTAACAAAGCTGTATCTTCAGCAACAGTAATTTCACCTGCCTGACCATTTGCCAATGTTACCAACAAATGCGTTGCATATTCGAGTGCAATTTCAGGCAAATTGAAATCAACACCACGCTCAAAACGGTGAGATGCATCTGTATGCAAACCATATTCACGCGCACGGCCTGCGATTGCCAATGGATTGAACCATGCTGATTCTAAAAATACTGATGTTGTTTGATCATCACAAACGCTGTTTGCAGCGCCCATAATACCAGCCAACGCTACAGTTTTTTCATCATCAGTGATTAACAATGTATTAGCTTTCAACGTCAATGTATCTTCGTTCAACAATACAACTTGCTCGCCTGCTTCTGATTGACGAATTTTGATCGCGCCTTTAATTTTTGATGCATCAAACGCATGCAAAGGCTGCCCCAATTCCAACATTACGTAATTAGTGATGTCCACTAAAATACCATGCGAACGATTACCTGCTCTTCTTAAACGCTCTTTCATCCATAAAGGTGTTTCAGCATTCATATTTAAGCCTGTAATCATACGACCTAAATAACGAGGACAAGCTGTTGCATTCTCAACTTTAACATCAATTTGATCAGCAACCATCGCTGCAATTTTATGTTCTGGCAATGCTTTGATTGCTGTGCCTGTGCTTAATGCAACATCACGTGCAACACCATAAATGCTTAAGCAATCACCACGATTTGGCGTGAGATCGATTTCATAAATCGTATCATTGAGATTGTAATATTCTCTGAAATCTTTACCAATTGGTGCATCGTCAGCCAAGATCATCAAACCTGCGTGATCATCACTCAAGCCCAATTCACGCGCTGAGCACAACATACCCATGGATTCAACACCACGTAACTTAGATTTCTTAATTTTGAAATCACCTGGCAATACCGCACCAATTACAGCCGTTGGAATCTTAATGCCCACAGCAACGTTAGGTGCACCACATACGATCTGTAATGGCTCTGCTTCACCAACATTCACTGTTGTTACGCGCAATTTATCAGCATCTGGATGCGGCTCAACTGTTAGCACTTCACCCACAACAATGTTTGTGAATTCTGGCGCAGCTAACTCTTCTGAGTCAACTTCTAAGCCAAGCATTGTCAAATGATTGGATGTATTTTGTGGAATTTCATCAATCCACTCTTTTAACCATGAAATAGATATTTTCATACAATAATTCTTTGTTTAAAATTAGGATTCGGAGATTATTTAAATTGATTCAAAAATCTTA
>JASLHB010000122.1 GCA_030149965.1 Wohlfahrtiimonas sp.
TCTTGTTTACCAGCTAAACCTTGCGTGAAAACAGGATAGTGCTCTGTCAACCAGCATTCATCTTTAGTTTCAGTTGTGCGATTATCTGTGAAATCTTTCATTGCAAGATAAATATCATTGTAATGTGTTAAGCCTAAATCTTTAATGATCATGCAGTTTTTTCCTTAAACTGGCATTCATTATAAACTAGGCAAGCAGCACATTTTGGTGAACGTGCTACACAAATATATCGGCCTAATAGAATTAACCAGTGATGTGCATCGAGCATAAAATCTTTTGGAATACGCTTTAGTAATTCTTGTTCTACTTCTAAAACATCTTTGCCAGGTGCTAAACCTGTGCGATTGCCAACACGAAAGATATGCGTATCTACTGCCATCGTTGGCTGTTTGAATGCAGTATTTAATATAACATTGGCTGTCTTTCGGCCAACGCCAGGTAATGATTCTAGATCAGCACGATTTTCTGGAATCACGCTGTTAAATTTTTCAACGAGGATTTGGCAAGTTTTATAGAGATTTTCAGCTTTAGTATTGAATAAACCAATGGTTTTAATGTAGCCTTTAATGCCATCAACGCCTAACGCAGCAATTGCTTCAGGTGTATTGGCAACTTTAAACATTGGTACAGTTGCTTTGTTCACACCTTTATCAGTTGCTTGTGCAGAGAGCAGAACAGCGACTAATAATTCAAAAGGAGTTGAGTAGATGAGTTCAGTGGTTGGATGTGGGTTGTCATCGCGTAAGATTGTGAAAAAGGAAAGGATTTCCGCTTTGTTCATTTTACGTTGATACAACTTTGCCATGATTATTCTCTCTCTTGGTGCTTTGCTTGCGTCTTTGCTTTTGCCATTGCGATCAATGATAGCATATCGGAATCACTAGAACGATTGGCTAAAATTTTTTCCTGTGGCGGTAATGTTTTGGTGATAGTTGTGCGATTCTTACCACGGTTTTGCCTTGCTTGATGGCGGGCACGTGATTTATCTGCACGAGTTTTTTGCATATCTGATAAACCAATTTCAGGAAAGTATTCTTCCTCACTTGGCTTAATATAAATGCAATCTAAAGGACAGGGCGGAATGCATAAATCACAACCTGTACATTCAGATTGAATCACAGTATGCATTTTCTTTTTTGTGCCAACAATCGCATCCACGGGGCAAGCTTGAATGCATTTAGTACAACCAATACATAATGTTTCATCTATGTACACAGAATGAACGGCTTGAGTGGTACCACATTCTGGATTGATGGGCATTTCAGGTTGATTCAATAACGCTGCCAATGATTTCATCACAGGTAGTCCGCCGGGCGGACATCGATTAATAGGTGATTCACCTTTACTCAATGATTCTGCATAAGGCAAACATCCCTCAAAACCACATTGTTCACATTGAGTTTGAGGGAGTAATTGATCAATTTTTTCTACTAAAGTCATATTAGTAGCAAACTGTGCCCATTAAGCGATCTTCTTCATCACGTAAAGACTGTTTGCCTTTACATACATCAGGTAATCGTTTGCCAACAGGATAGAACTTATTGATATTTTTTGGTAAGTTCTCTGTACGAGGTGTGATTTTAGTGACGTTGTTTGTTTTAGGATTCACAGCGCAATCTAATACAGCGCCATTTTTTGTGCTCATTGTTAAAACAGTTGCTTCAGGCTTTGGATCCATATACAAAATAGATTGAATATCTTTATTTGAGATAATACAGCTTCTCAATGCAGCTTTATTTGTTTTTAAATGTGAAATCCATTGATCACTGAATTGTGTTGGTGCCACAGCTGGCTCAGCTACTGAAGTAGAAGTTGCAGGTTCTGTTGTAACACATGCTGATAAAACAGCAACTAAAGGTAATACAAATAGAATTTTTTTCATTGAGAGCCTCAAAATATAAGAATATTAAAGGGATTTTGGTTCTTGACTTTGTGCTTCGATATGAGCTTTAAGTGCTTCATAACCACCAATATTTTCTGCTTTATAATAGCCTTTACTGTTTAGTAATTGTGCGGCAATCGCAGATCGTACACCAGAACGGCAATATAAATAAATATCTGCTTCTTTATCTGTGGTGATATTGTCAATTTCCTGAAGAATTTCACGATAGTCAATATGAATTGCATCATCTAAATGCCCCATATCGAATTCTTCAGAGGTTCTTACATCAATTAAATAGAACATAGATTTACACTTAAATTATTCACAAACTTCTATAGGTGGAGGTGCATCACATTTGGAGCAGAAATTATCAGAGGATTTATCTGTGTAATTATCACATAATCCCCATTCTCCTTTAGGTAAAGAGATTGACTCACCTATAACAGGTTTGCCACTTTCGCATTTCCAAAGTTGGTAGCACACAGGATATTCTTTAATCGCGGGGCCATCTTGAACCCAACGACCAATTGTAGATGCATCTTCTGTTTCATCTTGCGCATAAGCTGAGAATGAAAAGAGAACAGTATTACACAGTAAGATCATTAAGTTTTTTGACAATTGATGGATCATCAAAAAATTCCTATCGAAAAATATAAGTGGCTTATTGTACTTGAAAAATGAATCATTGACACCTTTTGATGTAAAATCTAACGATTACTCAATTTTGGATTATAGGAACGCTATGAGCTTATTAACAAACCGACAAATTATTACATGGCTGGGTGTGATTTTTTTCTGTTGGCTGGTTTTTCTCCTACGATCAGTTTTGACACCATTCTTAATTGCATTTGGTTTGGCCTACATTGGAAATCCTATTGTTGCAAAAGTACAACACCGTTTTCCTAAAATGTCTCGCATGTGGGCAGTGACATTTGTATTCAGTATATTAGTGATAATTTTCTTACTATTATTATTAATTTTTATCCCAATGCTGATTAATCAGGTGATTTTATTATTAAATAAATTACCGTTGATTGTGAATTGGTTGCAAGAGACTATTTTTAAACCCTTAGGAAAAGACCTTTCACCTGAATTTGTGAAGCTGAATTTTGCCAATGTTCAAGAAGCATTGAGTAATTATGGCGGAATGATTAGTGAAACTTTGAAAAAAATTATTGGCTCATTAACATCTTCAACTTTAGCCATTATTGGTTTTGTGACAAGTTTATTTTTAATTCCAATGTTAACGTTTTATTTCATGCGTGATTGGGAGTTGATCAATAGTAAATTGATCAATTTAACGCCGCTTAGTGTGCGTGGCAAAGTGGTTAGATTTTTAACTGATGCGAGTGAAATGTTAGGCAGCTTTATGCGTGGACAATTATCTGTAATGTTTGTGTTAGCAGTTGTTTATAGTTTAGGGCTCACATTGGTGGGTTTGGAGTTTGGTTTATTAGTGGGCATGATTGCAGGATTAATTAGCTTTATTCCTTATTTAGGAGCATCCACAGGAATCATTGCGGGTTTATCTATGGCTTGGTTTCAAACCCATGATTATAAATTATTAATCCTTGTAGGTATTGTTTTTGGTATTGGTCAAACATTAGAAAGCTTTGTATTAACACCAAAATTAGTGGGCGATAAATTGGGCATGCATCCTGTTGCAGTCATTTTTGCATTGATGGCTGGCGGTACTTTATTTGGTTTCTTTGGAATTTTATTGGCATTGCCTGTATGCGCTGTATTAATGGTTGGCTTAAGAGAAGCTTATGCAGTGTACACATCTAGTCAATTTTATATGGGACAAAAGCCTTAAATTTCGCATTCAGATAGCTGTTCTTTTCGTAAGCGCCCATAAATATTTAGAATGAGTTTTTGGGCGTTTTTCTTTTGGCCACAAATGACAAAATATCCATTGGGTAAGCCTGAGCCTAAACTTTTCCCAATTTTTTTACCAATATTGAATTGCACTCCATTTTGAATATTAAAGCTGCTATTAATTGTCACAGAAGCATGAAGCGCTTCTCTTTGGCGAATAATATTCTGAGGTTCAGGAATAAAAGTGTTTTTGGGATCTAGAAAAATGATCCATCCTTTATGCCAATGTGTCGACGTGTTGGATAGACAAGTTATTTGATTAGATGAAATGCACATAGCAACACGTATTTTCTTTTGATTTGCTGTTGATTTAGCAAATCTTAAGTCATTATTTAAAGTTAAGCTTGCAGTTTTAAAATGATAATTGTTGATAAGCTCTGTGAAAGAAGGAATGGCGAGCATGATGCTAATGCCAATAATAGATAAAACGATCATGAGTTCGATGAGTGTCATCCCTTTTCTCATGATCGTTGGATAGATTTATTGTGAAGATTCAGTGGTAATGGCTTCATTGTTATCTTCAAAAGTAATATGCTCTTGAATCATTTCAACGATTTTTGGACCAATACCAGGAACAGCAATTAAGTCATTTGGTTCAGAAAATGGGCCATGTTCAGCACGAAAATTAACAATGGCTTCGGCTTTTGTCATACCAATGCCTTTTAATTCTGCACTTAATGTTGGCGCATCAGCAGTATTAATATTCAATGCAGAAGCCATTGATAGGAAGCCACAGCTGGCTACAATGAGTGCAATGTTTTTTATAATTTTCATAATATAAAACTCCTTTTTGTCGTAGAAGGAGCTTATATTTTTATCACTTTCATTTATTAATGTAAATTTACATTAATAAAATAAATTATCAGTAGATTGAAAATTTATATTCTTTTTCAACAGGCTCATCAATCGTGTAAACAATCACTTGCTCAATTTTACCAGTGAACGATTTTGTCAGTTGGCGAACTGCGTTATTGGAAGAAATTAAATAGGATTCTGAGTTCTTTACTAAATATTCAACGGCTTGTTGTTGATTTTGAATTTCTTTATCGTCGATGGCTTTAATGAAGCCTTGCAACATATCAATGCGTATGGCTTGTGTTGAAAGATCATTTGTATTTGTAGTTTTTTCAGCACTTTTAGATGCTAAAGTATTACCACGTATATCAACAGCATCAATTTGAATAATCGAATCTATTTGATCTTGGGTTAATTGTAAGGTTGCAACATTATCAAATGAAGGCAATAGCATAATGCCATTACTATCAGAATTTTGAGCCGTTAAAATAATTTTTAAATTTTTATCGGTCGGCAACTGATAATTCATTGCTAAATTTATTTTAAGAATGGAAGCATTGCCTGTATCAACAGCGATAGATTGTTCATCTAATTTATAAGAAATAGTTTGGTCAACAGGGATTAATTTTCCTGAAGATAATAATACAGACA
Organism: Wohlfahrtiimonas sp.; assembly: GCA_030149965.1. GTDB lineage: Bacteria > Pseudomonadota > Gammaproteobacteria > Cardiobacteriales > Wohlfahrtiimonadaceae > Wohlfahrtiimonas. Next base: position 5,207 of record JASLHB010000122.1, read on the forward strand.
CAACTTTCAATGTTGGCAATTGAATCTTATAAGTTTCTAATTGAGATTTCAGTTTATTAGAGATAGATGGGAAGTGAAAGATTAAGTCAGTGGATGCACGACGAGGAATTTTTGTAACTTTTAATTCTTGTGCATATTTAATGGTTGTTTGTTCCCACGTTTCACTAGAAATAAATGAAAATGGTGAGGTATAAACCGCTGTACGAATATCATCAGGGCGTTGTTTTCTCTGGAAGTCCTCTATTTGCTTATTGCGCTCATATTGTGCTTCTAATACATTCAGTTCTTTTTCATAATTATCACGAATGGATTTGAGGCTTTCATATTTAAATCTCAAGCTGAGAACTTTTCTAAATTCTGCTTGCTGTTCTTCAAGAGTATCAGCCCAAGAGAAAGCTTGGTGTGCAAATAATCCGATCAAAACAGTCAATAGAAGTTTTTTCATGTTCAATATCCAGTTAAAATGCGTGACAGTTAGCATACAGTATAAGTTAGAGCTTTGTTGAATCATAATTATTTTATATTTACTCTTCGTTGTCTTTATCTTTTTGTTCTTTGTGGTGTGAGTATAACGTAATTAAGAATACAATTGTTGCTACAGCGCCAATAATAATGGTGGATAATGCATTAATGTTGGGGCTAATGCCTAATCTAGCTTTAGAATAGATCCATATTGGTAATGTCGTTGCGCCTGGCCCTGTCGTAAATGTTGCGATGATTAAATCATCTAATGACAATGTAAATGATAGCAACCAGCCAGAAACAATAGCCGGCATAATCATGGGTAATGTAATATAGATAAAGGTTTTGAATCGATCAGCACCTAAATCCATGGCTGCTTCTTCAATGTGACGATCAAAACCAATCAAACGAGATTGAATGACAACAGTGACATAGCACATGGTGAATGTAATGTGTGCTAATAATATTGTTAAAAAGCCTTTGCTGAAATTTAGTGCTAAAAATGTCAGAGCCAATGAGGTTCCCATGATGATTTCTGGCATAACCATTGGTGCATATGTAATGCCAGAGAATAAAACTCGGCCACGGAATCGTTTGAATTTCACCAAGGCAAAGGCTGTCATTGTGCCTAACACAACAGCAAATGTTGATGTTAATACTGCCAGCCATAAGGTTATTTTAGCAGCATCCCATAAGCCTTTTGTTTTGAATAGTTCAGGATACCATTTGAAGGAAAATCCTCCCCAAACGGTGACAAGCTTGGATTCATTAAAACTATAAACAATCAAGATCAAAATGGGGATATAGAGAAAAGCAAAGCCGATCACTAATGATATTTTGTTAAAACGTGTTAATGTTTGTTTCATGTCAGCTCCTTATTCAAATTGTTTCTGTTGAATGCGTTGAAAGAGATAGATTGGAATGATTACAATCAATAACAATGAAACTGAAATAGCTGAAACTAATGGTAAATCCATGCCTTGTAGATATGTATCATAAAGCACTTTGCCAATCATTAATACGTCAGATCCACCCAGTAAATCAGGAATAACGAACTCGCCCATTGCAGGAATGAATACTAAGAAACAACCTGCTAAAATTCCAGGTAAAGAGATTCTTGTTGTAATAACCCAAAAGGTTTTGATCGGAGGGCAGCCTAAATCCATCGCAGCTTCTACAAGTGTATGATCCATTTTTTCTAGCGTTGCATAAATAGGCAAAATCATAAATGGCAAATAACAGTAGATAATGCCGATATAAACAGCAAATTCTGTGCCTAATAGTTGTAGCTGTACAGGTGATGCCGGATCAATTAAGCCAATGCCTTGTCCGATAAAATTAATGAAATTATTCAAAACGCCAGAAGGTGATAAGATCGTCATCCATGCATAAATTCGGATTAAAAATGATGTCCAAAAAGGTAAAATTACCATCATTAAGCCGAATAAACGCCATCTTTTGGGTAAACGAGATAATGCTAAGGCGATCGGAAAACCAACAACAAATGTGAAAAAAGTTGAGATGGCGGCAATTTTTATGCTGCTTAGATAGGCTGAGATATAGATGTCATCTTGCCAAAGTGTAATGTAATTCTGAAGGTTTAGTTTAATTTCTAAAACACCACCTTCTACCCACGTTAGAACAGAAGAATAGGGCGGTGATGCAATTTCAGCTTCAGTAAAACTGATGCGTAAAATAATTAAAAATGGCACGATGAAGAAGCAGAAAAGCCATAAATAAGGTACGCCAATGATTACTTTTGCACTATTGAAAATTCCTAAAAATTTACGATAGAGCCAGAAGCGCATTAAATTTCGATGAATGAAATTTAATCGTGACATGAATTCTGCCGCGCGGCCACTCATTGTCCCCAACTGTTGTTGGCGGTGTTTCATAATAACCTCCTTGAGTTATTGTGATCTCAATTATGAGATCAGAACAACAGCAGAATCAGCATCGAAGCTGATGTAAACGCGATCTTCGTAATTAATAGGAAGTTCAACTGCGCGTTTATGGTTAATTTGTGCAGCAGTGACCATCTTGCCATTATCCATTTTAACGTGATAAATAGACATATCACCGAGATAGCCAATGTCCCAAACTTCTCCCATCATACAGTTACTTTCTGTATTGTCAGGTGGTGTTAGGGATATATCTAACTTTTCAGGACGAACTGCAATCCAAGCTTGTGAACCTACAACAGCACCAACACCTTGATTACAAATCAAAGGCGCATCTACTTCAAAACTTTTTACAGTTGTATGGATGGGTGAAATATCTGCAATGACACCTTCAAATATATTTACATCACCTACGAACTCAGCAACATACAAAGAGTTTGGATATTCATAAATTTCTGTAGGAGTTGCAATTTGTGCAAGTTCACCACTATCCATGACAGCAATTCGACTAGATACAGTCATTGCTTCTTCCTGATCGTGTGTGACGATCACAAAAGTAATGCCTAACTCTTCTTGAATAGTCATTAGTTCGAATTGAGTTTGCTCACGCAAGCGTTTATCTAAAGCACCTAATGGCTCATCCAATAATAATAATTTAGGTTTTTTAACAATACTGCGAGCCAGTGCAACACGTTGGCGTTGTCCGCCTGATAACTGATGAGGTTTACGTTTTGCAAATTTCCCCATTTGTACTAATTCTAGCATCTGATCAACACGTTTTTTGATCTCAGGCTTTGGTACTTTTTCTTGTTTTAAGCCAAATGCAATATTATCTTCCACCGTCATATGTGGAAACAAAGCATAGCTTTGGAACATCATATTAATTGGGCGTTCATAAGGCGGGATGAGAGAAATATCTTCGCCATCTAATAAAATTTTACCTGATGTTGGCGTTTCAAAGCCTGCTAACATACGTAAAAGTGTAGTTTTTCCACAACCTGAAGGACCCAATAAAGAGAAGAATTCTCCTTGGTAAATATCTAAAGATATATTGTTAACTGCTATATATTCGTCAAAAACTTTGACTAAATCGATGATTTCGATATATGGCACGGAGTTAGGATCGCGCCAAGGCTCGTAGGATTTTTTTGAAAGAATAGGTGACATCACAGCTCCTTAATTCAATACCGTTAAGTGAAAGATCAAGGCGATTGG
>JASLHB010000124.1 GCA_030149965.1 Wohlfahrtiimonas sp.
GCAGCACGTTATTATCGCAATAACTTATTTGATAAGAAAAAAGAGTGGAAAGCCTATTTGCAGTTTGAATTTAAAGGATTAGGGAATTTTGGCCCGAATACAGATAGTTTATGGCGAGATACGATTTATGGTTATCAAACAAATAGCTTAACGCGCACTCGTACTCAAGGATTTTAATATACTGAATTTACCTACAATAAAAAACCAAGTGAGTTCACTTGGTTTTTTATTGTGTAAGTTTGGCAATAAGTTATCGCTCAATAATTGCGCCACCTAGGCAAATATCATCATGATAGAAAACAATGGATTGCCCTGGAGTAACAGCACGCTGTTGATCTTCAAATTTTACAAAGATTCGACCATCTTCTAGAAATTCAATGCTACATTTCTCATCTTGCTGGCGATAGCGAATTTTAGCTGTTAAATTTTGGTTGATATTCTCTAAATCAAGATTCGTATTGATCCAATGAACATCACGGGCAGTTAAAGAAGGTTTGTATAATGCTTTATGTTCACCTTGAGCGACAATTACACGATTATTTTCAATATCTTTTTCCACAACAAACCATGGTTCGCCGGTTGAATTTTTCACGCCGCCAATATGTAAGCCTTTACGTTGGCCAATTGTGTAGAAAGATAAACCCTGATGCTGGCCAATCTTTTGGCCATCAATTGTCATCATATCGCCTGGTTTAGAGGCAATGTATTGACCAATGAACTCATTAAAATCACGTTCACCAATGAAGCAGATTCCTGTAGAATCTTTTTTATCATAAGTAATGAGTTTATGTTTTAAGGCAAGTTCACGTACAGCGGGTTTCTCTAGATCACCCACAGGAAAAAGTGCATTTTTGATTTGTAATTGACTGAGTAAATGCAAAAAGTAGCTTTGATCTTTATTGTTATCTAAGCCTTTGAGTAAGTAGGTCTGTCCATCTTTGCGCGCAGTACGTGCATAGTGGCCTGTTGCAATATAATCAGCCCCCATTTCATTAGCATAATCTAAGAAAGCTTTAAACTTAATTTCTTTATTGCATAGAACATCTGGATTAGGTGTTAATCCTAATTTTAATGTTTCTAAGAAATAAGAAAAAACACGTTCTTTATAATTTTCAACAAAGTTAACTTTATGCAATGGAATGCCTAATGTATCACAGACTTTCTGCGCATCTTTAACATCTTCTTCTGCGGAACAATAACCTGTTTCAAAGTTATCTTCCCAGTTTTTCATGAATACGCCATGAACATCCGCACCTTGCTCTTTTAATAAAAGCGCTGCGACAGATGAATCAACACCGCCAGACATACCAACGATGACACGTTTACCTTTAATATCTTCCTGAATCATTTTTACTCTGCTGAATCTTCTGGTGAATCGGATGTGGAATTTCCGCGAATTCTTTCATACGGAACATAAGTCGGTTTGCCATTTTTACCAATACCAAATTCAATCTGGCATTGACCATTTATCCAATCGTATTTGGTTGCTTTATTTAAGCTATGACCATTATATGAGCATTTCACATTATGGTAGATAGGCTTAATGCAGATCAATACGATGATGGCAAACATTAATGTTTCTAAAATGATGAAATTTCTTTTTTTATGCCAAATAAAGAAAAAAACAGGGATTTCTTTATGTTTTGCATAAGCAACAAAACCACCGAGAATGAGGAATAATCCGATGAATTGAAATAGTAAAAAGAAATGCAAGGTGGCTCCTTTATGGAATCAACAAATAATTACTCACAATTTTACCATTATTTGCTCTAGAATGAGAGAACTCAATAACATTTATAAAAGGATATGGAATGTTAACAATTGAACAGATGAATAATCACACACGTGAAACGTTGGTGGGCCATTTAGGTATTCAATTCACTGTGAGTGAAGATGGTTATGTGGAAGCAACAATGCCAGTGGATGAAAGAACAATTCAATCGTATGGTTATTTGCATGGTGGTGCAACAATTGCATTGGCTGAAACCGTTGCGGGCGTTGGAACTTTCAGCATTGCTTTGCCAGAGAAAAGTTGTGTCGGCATGCAAATCAGCGCAAGTCACATTTCATCAGCGCGTACAGGTGAAACGGTTGTGGCAAAAGGGCAGATTGTTCACAGAGGGAAAAGTACACATGTTTGGGATGTGAATGTTTACGCAATGGATGATGATCGTTTGATTTCAACAATTCGTGTGACGAATGCCATTGTTAAAAATCGTAATCCAAATGTGTTCGCTTCATCAGAAGAATAATTATATCTTACAGATTGGGCAGCGGTGAGAGTTGCATTAAAATTTCATTTAAATGCTGGGTTTCTGTATGAAGTTCAGCTTTATCTTTGGATTTTAAGTCTGAAAAGGGTAGATGAATATCCTCAAATTTATAACGATCTAAAATTAGATAAATAGTATCTTCTATAGCATTCAGTTCAAACAGTAAATTTTGTGGTAAAAGATCTTGAGTTTGATTGATGATGAGCTGAATGCCTTCCATATTAGCAGCGATTTCACCTAAACTGGATTCGCTGTATGAACTATCTTGGCCTGATAACTTATTTTTCATTTGTTGAGTAAATGCTGGCAATATATTCATGAGATTCTGATAAGTAATCTCTTGCTGTTGCATGAATTTAATAAGAAAACGAATATTATTGATAAGTTTTTGAGTTTCTACAAAAGCTCTTGCTGAATCATTATTCATAAAGAGTTCATATTCTAATGCATGAAATCCCATGAATCCTAGTGAATCTGTGGCTTTAGGTAATTGGTGAAAATGTTTATCCACTAAAGAATTTAAGTTGGGAAATAATAAGATTAAAGGACGAATGGATTCATATTGATAATGAGCTTTAATATAGTTCTCTTTTGCAGCTTCAACTTGTCCCGCTTCTATTTTGTATGATAATCGCTCTAAGTATTCTTCTGTATTCTTTAATCGTTCGATAGAAAAGTTGAAATATTGTTGTGTGGCTATTTCTTGAGGGGAATAGTTAACCTGAGCCAAGCCTATTGTGTTGGCGAAAATTAGTATTAAATAGAAGAGGATTTGTTTCACTATTGCTCCTAAATGTTGTCACCAACAATTAATAATGATCAATATGCAATTCATAGTTCAGAAGCATATACAAATAACATATTACAACGTTTATTTCTTAATGATTCTGAGGCAGTATAGAATTACATAAAAAAACCTCCAAAATTAGGAGGTTTTAAATATTACAGATATTTATTTGAAAAATTATGATGCTTCATGTTCTGTAGTTTTAGGTTCTGGCAAAATTAAATTTAAGACGATTGCTAATACTGCTGCTAAACCAACACCTGCAAATGGGAAACTACCAATGTTGATTGTATAGCCACCAACACCAGTGATTAATGTTGCACTAATGATTACTAAGTTTCTAGGAATCATAATGTCTACTTTTGCATCGATTAATGTTTTCAAGCCAATACTTGCAATTGTGCCGAATAGTAAGATCATGATTCCGCCCATTACAGGTAATGGGATAGAGTTCAAGAATGCATTGAATTTACCCATGAATGCCATTGCAATAGCAAAGATTGCGGCATAAGTCATGATTTTAGGATTATCGTTTTTCGTAATCATTACAGCGCCTGTAACTTCGCCATAAGTTGTTACTGGTGGGCCGCCGATTAAACCAGCCACACAAACACCCAAGCCATCACCTGCTAATGTTCTATCTAAACCTGGATCTTTTGTGAAATCTTTACCTGTTACTTTGCTGATTGCCATAATGCCACCAATATGCTCAATTGCAGGTGCAATTGCAACGGGTAACATAAATAATGCTGCTAACCAGTTAACTTCAGGCTTATGAAATTCTGGTGCTGCAAACCAAGCTGCATTCACTAAATTATTTAAATGTAAAATATTTTCACCATTATTTAATGATGCAGATAATCCTGATAGATCCGAAATTAATGCAATAACATAGCCAGCAAAAATACCACCTAAAATTGGAATCAAACGGAATAAACCTTTACCAAAAATTGTGATAATGACTGTTACAGCGAATGTTGCAATGGATAATGAAATGGCTAAAGTATCATTCATAATAGATTGTCCACCACTAATGCCCATTGCCATTTGTGTGGCAGTCACAGCAACAGATAAGCCGATAACCATGATCACTGGGCCAATGACAACTGCAGGGATTAATGTATTCACTAAACCCATTCCGCGCCAGCGAATGATTAAGGCAAATACAAAGTACATAAAACCAGCAGCAAAGAGGCCAAACATTGTTGCGCCCATTCCCCAAGTTTGTAATGAGAAAATGATTGGTGCAATAAAGGCAAAAGATGAGCCTAAGAAAATAGGTACTTTACGTTTAGTAATGAGTTGGAAAAGTAGAGTACCGATACCAGCACCTAAAAGTGCCATAGATGGGTTTAAGCCAGTTAACAATGGAACTAACACCATTGCGCCAAATGCAACAAATAAAATTTGTATGCCTGAGATCAGATCTTTAATGGGCTGCACAATAATACGCTCCTGTGAGATTTTTTATAGGGAAGAAAAAGCGTGCAGCAGTATATCACCAAACATTTTATTGATAGATAAAAATCTACCAATATTTTATGGTTCATAAAGTATTTTAATGTAGAGGCCGGAGAGTTCATTAAGTTAATGTTATAATTTCAAACTTCATAAATATTTGTAGGCTCATAATGATTAGCTTATCTCGTCAAAAAATATTCGCGACATTATCTTTAATCTTATTATTAATTCTAATTCCTATTTCAATTTGGTCAGTTCATTGGCAATGGCAATTGGGTGATTCTTTTAGTGGATTAGATCAATTTCTCTTTTGGGTCACGCAATCTGGCACAGCGATTGTTTACGCTTTCATTACTTGCGTTATTTTAGTGGGCATATTAATTTCATTCGCATGGAAAAAGGTTAATTGGCTGATTATTTTGGGCACTGCAGTGATTTTGTTAATCGGTACACAAGTTATCAAGACAGGCTTGAAGTCGTTTTATAAAGAACCACGTCCTTATACTAACTATTTAGTTGAAAAGGGCATCGACTTAGATCATTTCTATCAAGAGAAACGTCCAGAGCGCTCAGAGATTGTCATAAAGGCAATAGAAGATAATGTTGTAATGCCTGCATATTTAAAAAAACATTGGGCAAAAGAAGTGGGCTATTCATTTCCATCTGGTCATACTGCATTTGCAGTCACCTGGTTGATGATCTTTATTTTGGTGCTACCAATGAATCGTAAGCGGGATTGGGCAATCACTTCAGTCATATTTATTTGGGCTGCATTAATGATCATTAGCCGCATTAGATTTGGTATGCATTATCCAATTGATGTCTTTGTAAGTACATTATATGTGCCAATTGTTTGTTTGATTTATGCTAAGTTAACCCAATGCTCACGATTCAAGCCTTGTTTTGATCGTGTGCAAAATTGGTCAAATCAAATATTGTCAAATGTTACACGGAGGTAATATGTTGTTATTCCTTTTATCGCCCGCTAAGAAACTCGATGAAATTAGAAAATCGGCTGTAGAAGGCAATGGTGTGCCACATTTTTTGAAACAAAGTCTAGACTTGATAGATATTCTCAAAAAATTATCACCACCAGATTTAGAGTCATTGATGAAAATATCAAGCAACTTAGCAGTACAGAATGCGGCGCGTTACAGTAATTTTTCTGTACCGTTCACGCATGATAATGCTAAGGAAGCAATATTTTTATTCAATGGTGATGCTTATGAGGCGCTGGATGCATATTCATTGTCAAACGCTCAAATGGATTATGTGCAGGAACATTTGATCATGTTGTCAGGTTTATATGGCGCGATTCATCCTTTAGATTTAATTGCACCTTATCGTTTAGAAATGGGTACATCGCTTAAAAATGAGAAAGGCAAAAACCTTTATCAGTTTTGGGGCGATTCAGTCACGCAATATTTGAATGATATGATCAAGAAAAATAAAATTACAGCAGTGATTAACTTGGCATCCAATGAGTATTTTTCTGTGGTACAACCTGAAAAACTTTCAGTGCCAGTGATTACACCAATTTTTAAAGACTTAAAAAATGGACAATATAAAACCATTAGTTTTAATGCTAAAAAGGCTCGTGGTTTAATGGTTCGTTATGCTGCAGAGAATAATATTCATAGTGCAGAAGAATTAAAACAATTCATAAAGAACGATTATTACTTTAAGGGTGAAAACCCAACGCAAACGTCAGAATGGCTATTCTATAAGGACTAATTTCGAATGAGTGTAGAAAATAACAATCATCATATCTATCCACCCAGTGGTTCATTAGATTTATTATCAAAAGTAGAAAGTGACTTATTAACAAAAAGTGTTGATGGTGAATTATATCAGCTGTTTAGAAACTGTTTATTGGCTGTATTAAATACAGGCAGTCAAACAGATGATGCGAGTGTTTTGTTTCAAATGTATAAAGATTTTGAGGCAAAAGTAGCGCGTACAGAACGTGGTATTAAATTAGAATTATTAAATCCGCCTCAGTCAGTTTTTGTTGATGGTGAATTGACGCGTTTAATTCGCACTAATTTATTCTCAGTTTTACGTGATATTTTATATATGCGTGAAGTTGTGAGTAGTTATGATCGTAAGCGTTTATCAAAATATGGCAGCCAAAAGATTGCCACAGATATCGTATTTATGACATTGCGCAATGCAAAAGCACTAAAAGCTGCTTACGATTACAATGTTGTGGTTTGTTGGGGTGGGCATTCAATCAATGAAATCGAATATAAATATGCACGCGAAGTTGGACATGAATTAGGTTTACGTCGTTTTGATATTTGTACAGGTTGTGGTCCTGGTGCGATGGAAGCGCCAATGCGCGGTGCTGCAGTTGGTCATACGCAACAAGGACATGAAGCGAACCGTTATATTGGTATTACTGAACCTTCAATCATTGCCGCAGAACCACCAAACCCATTGGTGAATGAATTAATCATCATGCCTGATATTGAAAAGCGTATCGAAGCATTCGTTCGTTTAGGACATGGTTTGATTGTATTCCCGGGCGGCGTTGGCACAGCAGAAGAGTTCTTATATGTGCTCAGTATCTTGATGATGGAAGAGAATAAAGATCAAATCTTACCAATCGTTTTAACTGGGCCAAAAGAGAGCGAAAGTTATTTCAAAACTTTGGATCATTTCATTGAGAAGAGCTTGGGTAAAGAAGCTCAGAAATACTATGAAATTATCATTGATAATCCAACATTAGTAGCACAACGCATGAAACAAGCAATGCCATTGGTAAAAGAGCGCCGTAAACAGAGTGAAGATGCTTATTGCTTTAACTGGTCATTAACGATTTCAGAAGACTTACAAAAGCCATTCATTCCAACCCATGAAAATATGGCAGGATTGAATTTGCATAAAGATCAACCGAAAGAGAAATTGGCAGCAGCATTGCGCCAAGCATTCTCAGGGATTGTGGCGGGTAATATTAAGGAATCAGGTATTCAAGCGATTAAAGAACATGGTCCTTTTGTATTGCATGGCGATCCTGAATTGATGGGCTTGGTAGATGAATTATTGAATGACTTCGTTGAGCAAGGTCGAATGAAGTTGCCAGGTGCTGCTTATCAACCATGTTATCGTGTTGAAAAGTAACTTGTGAATTGAATGTAAAAGGCGCTGATTCAGCGCCTTTATTTTTGTTAGATATTAATCCTTAATCTCAAAGCCTTGGCTTCGGATCAATTGATCCATCACTTTTAAATCCACGCGCAAATCATCCACATCATTGTCTGCCAATTGTTGGCGGATTTGTGTGAATGCTTGTTGCATGCCATTTAAAGCAATCAAGGTTTTCTCATCGATATTTTCTTGAATATTCTCTTCGCTGTGCAAAGACTTAATTGTTGTATAACGTACAACGGATTGATGAATCAGTGGTAAATAGCGATTTAAAAATTGCCCGCCTGGCAAAACATCACGAGGATCAGCTTTCATGATCTTTAAGATATCAATGGATTGTGTGCCAATTTTTTCCACAATCATTGCTAATTGTGGTGGTAAATTTTTATTTTCATCTTCAATTAAGCGTAATACTTCAATGTGACGAGCAAACAGAGCAAAAGATTGCTCTTCTTCGACTGCTTGTTGCTTAGCAATAGCTAAAGCTTTTTGTGCTTCAATATTTTCTAAATAAGCTTTTTTATCAGCTTCTGACATTAAAGTCATATTCGCTAAATGCTTCAATGCTTTTGGCTTCAATAAACCCGCTGCAAAAATAGCGGCCATTGCGCCATAAGCCCAAATCGGTAGTGATGCAAAAATAGATTCAGGCATTTTAATATTGGCGTAGAAAAGCGATAACAATGACAAAGGAATCGTGAACCAAAAGCCTGTGTTATCAGTTTTTTGCTCAATTAAATCCAAAAGCATTGTTATCATTCCACCGAGTAACAATGCAATCGGCCACATGCCAGTTAAAGCAACAAGAATGGCTGTAATCAAGCCCAATCCTGTTGCTAAATGGTTTTTGCGCAGTGGAAACAACATGACAATGCCGATGTACGAACATAAAAAAGTTGCGCCATAAAATGGATCAATACTACTTGGCACAAACCATTTCAGAATCTGTGCTGTTAAGCCACCTGCAATCGCTTTGAAATGAAATATCATGCGTTTTGCTGTGGTTTTTGCACCTTTGATGAAAGCATTACTAAAGTCCACTTCTTCTTGGCGAACTTTAGTGATTTTAATTTCATCAACATTATCAATCACTGTATGTGACGTAGGCTTCTGAAAGGGTAAAGTCTTTTTGTTGTAATCCATAAAATTGTTTGGCCTTTTTATTGATTTTTAGCAACAGCTTCTGTGATGCGCTCGCGCAAGTTATTTTCCATTTGAGACAATTCAATTTCAACAGCTTTACGTTTTTCACGTGCTTCTGTTGCAATTTTCATTGTTTCTTCAATAGTATTCACTAAGCGGTTTTGTACTTCACGAACAGTTTCAATATCCACAATAGAGCGTTCAACTTCATGCGCTGTTGCAATGCTGTTTTGCTGTAGCATTTCAGCATTTTTACGCAATAATTCATTCGTAGTATCTGACACATCTTTTTGAAGTTTTGCCGCTTTTTCTTGCTCTTGTAATGATAAAGAGAGCACGATTTGGCTTTTCCAAATTGGCAAAGTAGAGAAGATACTGCCTTGAATTTTCTCAGCTAATTGTTGGTTATTGCTTTGAATGATGCGGATTTGTGGTGCTGTTTGCATTGCGATCATTTTAGATAATTCTAGATCATGAATACGGCGTTCAAAGCGATTGATATTTTCCAACATATCTTTCACATTTTGCGCATCGAGCATATCTTTAGTTTCGTTCGCTTTAGCTTCTAAAGCAGGTAATTCCACTGTACGAATGTTGCCTAGGAATTGTTTACCTGCATTGATGTATAGATTCAATTCATGGTAATAATCCAAGTTTTTATCATATAGCTGTGCTAATTGTTCATTATCACGCAATAAACCCACCATGGAATTATCCAAATGGCTTGCGATGATATCTACTTGTGATGTTAATGTTGTATGATCAATCTTTGTTTTTTCAACTTGTCTGAATAAACCACCAATTACAGGAATATTTGCCAAAAAGCCAGAAGCTTTTTCTTCTTTGCTCATTGGATCATATTCACGGATTTTTAAAACTAAATCTGATAATTGTCCGCCAACTTCGCCTGCATCTTTAGTTTTGATGCGACTTAATAATGTATCTGAAAATTTTGCAATTTCAGACATTGGCTTTGAACCATAAGCCAAAAATGATGTTGGATCATTGATTTGGATCGTTGTTGCAATTTCTTGGATGCGCGCTTCATCAGGCACGATTTCCGCTAACATTGTTTCTTCTGCGACAATGATTGCTTGATCTTGTTTTAATTCACTCATAACAGCTCCTAGTTATTTTTTTAATTGTTTGCGCACTTGAATCGTGAGAACTGCGCCAATGAAGAAAATGATTAATCCTATGAATAATACAATATAAAAAGCCCATTGTAATAATGGAGATACATATTCTAATTTGCCATAATCATCATTCGGAAAACGTACTTGTAGTGGTGAGCCGATAGGATGCTTTGTTACATCCAATGTTTCTTGCATTTTGAATGTAATTTGTTGGTTGGGTGATACTGCAAAGCGCACTACAGGATTTTGTTGATCGTAGCTGATGATCTCTGCATTCACATATTTGAGCTCTGTATCCATATAGACGAAATAGCCAGCACTCAGCACTAAAGCTGCGCCTAATAAACGGAAAAGTCGTGCAAAAAATGCTTTGTTTTTAAACATGATTTCACCTTAAAGTCCTAACTGTTCACGAAGTGTTTCGATTTCATCATTAGCCATTAACCAAGATTCTTCCATCTTTTCAATTTGCGCTGTGAGTTGATCTTTTTCTTTTTGTAATTGCTGAACTTCTTCTGGCGATGTTGTAAGATACGTCGCGCTATCTAGCAATGTACCATCAATGTGCGCAATTCTAGCTTCTGCTCTTGGAATATCTTTCTCGCAGCTTTGTACTTCACGTTCTAATTTCTTTAAGCGAGCATTCAATGCTTTGCGCTCACTGAAATCCAGTTTTGGTGCATCACTTTTTTTAGCTGCTTGATCAGCTTGAACTTTTAATCCATTTTTAGAAGCAGAACGAGCATCCGCAACAATCGCACGATAACTTTCTAAATCGCCATCGTACATTTCAAAGCGATGATTGCTTACAATGGCAAATTGATCACAGCACATTTCTAGCAATGAAGCATCATGGGAAACGATCACAACGCCGCCTTCAAACTCTTGAAGCGCCATTGCAATGGCTTCGCGCATTTCTAAATCCAAATGGTTTGTTGGTTCATCGAGGAGCAATAAGTTCGGCTTGAGATAAACAATCATTGCCAATGCTAAGCGAGCTTTTTCACCGCCTGAGAAACGTTCGATGCTTTCTAATGCTTTCTCGCCATTGAAGTCAAATCGCCCGAGGAAGTTGCGAATCTCTTGCGTGCCAACTAAAGGATCAAGCGATTGAATGTGCCACATTGGTGATTCAGATAACGTTAAATACTCCAATTGATGCTGAGCAAAGTAACCGATTTTCAAGAAATCCGATGCAACATAATCACCATTTTCGATGGTTAATTGTCCTGCAATGGCTTTGATTAATGTTGATTTACCTTCACCATTTTTACCAAGCAAACCTAAGCGAGTATCTGGCGTTATCGTTAATTCAACATTTTTTAAAATGGGTTGTCCGGGTTCATAGCCGATATCAACGTTATCCAATGCCAGCAATGGATCAGGTAAGCGATTAGGTTTTAAGAATGAGAAATGGAATTCATTTTGTGCCAATACAGGCGCAATATCTGCCAATTTTGATAAAGCTTTAACGCGGCTTTGTGCCTGTTTTGCTTTCGTTGCTTTTGCACCAAAACGGCGAATAAAATCTTCTAAATGAGCTTTAGTTTTTTCATTTTTTTCATACATTGATTGTTGTAATGCGAGTTTTTCTGCGCGCATACGTTGGAAATCATTGTAATCGCCTTTATACATTGTGGCTGTTTGATTTTCTAGGTGCAAAATGTGGTTGCAAGTGTGATCCAAAAATTCACGATCATGAGAAATAATCACTAAAATGCCTTGATATGTTTTGAGCCAGTTTTCTAACCAAACAACAGTTTCAAAGTCCAAATGGTTCGTCGGTTCATCGAGCAGTAAAATATCAGAGCGACACATTAATGCTTTAGCGATGTTTAAACGCATTCTCCAACCACCAGAAAAATGGTGGATTGGCTGATTGATTGTATGATTTTCAAAGCCTAAACCCATTAAAAGAGCAGAAGCGCGGCTATCTGCACGATAGCCATCAATGCGATCTAATTCTTGGTGGATATGGCTGATTGCCATGCCATCATTTTCTGCCAAAGCTTTATCTTCGGCTTTACGCAGTGCAATCAATTCTGCATCACCAGAAAGTACATAGTTGAATGCTGTTAAATCTGTGTTGCTGATTTCTTGCTCGACATGTGCGATTTGCAGATGCGGCTGAATATGCATTGAGCCTTTATCAGCCTCATAATTACCTAAAATCATATTGAACAAAGAGGTTTTGCCGGTACCGTTCTTACCGATCAAGCCAACATGCATTTTGTTGTGAATTTGAGTAGAGAAGTTGTCGATAAGTACTTTAGTACCAACGCGGAGTGTAATTTGATTAAAGTCGATCATATGTTCATTTTTAAATTGATAGTTGTTGCCATAATTGGAAAGCTTCATGAGTTGCTTTCACATCATGAACACGGAAAATTTTTGCGCCTTTCTGTAAACACCAAAGTGCCGATGCAACATTGCCAATAGTGCGTTCTTTAGCGATATTAACATTGGTTAAATAGCCAATTAAGCGCTTACGAGATAGACCGATAAAAATAGGGTAAGGCAGAGTGGTTAATCGCTCTAGCTGTTGTAATAGTTCAATTTGCTCTTCAGTAGTTTTACCAAAGCCGAAGCCAGGATCTAATAAAATTCGATCAGGGTGAATGTTGTGATCAGATAAACTTTCTACTTGATCCAAGAAGAACTGCGTAATGCTGTGCGTAATATCATCGTGCTTTGTTTCAATATGCATGTTTTCAATTGGATTATCCAAATGCATCACAACTAAAGCAACATCGCTATCTTTCACGGCATTAATGGATGCTGGATCACGAAAACCATTTATATCATTGATGATATCAACGCCTTCATTCACCATTGCTGCCATAGTTTCTGGATGATAAGTATCGATGGAAATTAAAGCGGGCAATGATTGAATCAACGGTCGCACAACAGGCAATAAACGTGCTATTTCTTCATCAGATGAAATTGCAGCAGCTTTTGGATTGGATGATTCAGCGCCAATATCAATAATGGTTGCGCCTTCATTCACCATTTCATGCGCGCGCTCAATGGCTTGCTTGCTGTCAAAGTAATCACCGCCATCAGAAAACGAATTCGGCGTTGCATTCAAAATGCCCATGATAATAGGCGCATCTTTGATTAACAAGTGTTGTAAAATTGGTTTATTCATCATCTTAAAAAAAGAGAACCTTCTATGAAGATCATAGAAGGTTGTTCTACATCCATATTAATTATTACTTCGTTGTATTGTCATGTGAAGCTTCAACAGTTTCTGGTAAAGCATCTCTATCATGATCAACCAATTCACCTTCTACTTGTAACAATTCAGCAGATGGTTTGGCATAAGATAATTTACCTGCTTCTTTAAATGCCAAAGCTGATTTTTCAAATTCACCTTTTTCTAAAAGAATTTCAGCCAATAAATGGTGAATTTCTGGGATTTGGCTATCAATTTGCAATGCTTTTTGTAAGTATTCCAAAGCATCGTCTGTACGCTTAGTTTGATAATACAAACGAGCAACTGCTAATGCAGCATAAGCACTTTCAGGATGCTGATTGGTAAAACTTTTGGCTGTTTTAATATAGCTATTGAAATCACCTTTGTATAAATGACCATAAGCTGTGATCACCAAATCATTCCAATCTTTTTTTAATGAAGAACGCAATGCTTCTTCAGCATCTGAAACTTCACCAGCGTATAATAATTTTTCAGCATAATTCACAACAACGCTTGGCACAACTTTGATGTTGCTTGGAATGTGCGACCATAAAGCTTTCAATTCATGGCCTTCATTTTTAGCGCCAATATGATCGATCAAGGTCACATATAATTCAGGTTCGATTTCCAAGCGCTCTTCTTTCGGCAATGATTTATGCAAAGCTGGCATGATTTTTAATAATTCATCATACAAACCTTGTTTCTCATAAGATTTTGCCAATGCTGTTAATACGCGATGATGATCACCTTTCTCTTTACGAGTGCGCTCTAAAACTGTGCGTGCTTTATCGTGTTCGCCCCATTGGTTTAATAATTCACCAATCATAATGCCTGAATGCAAGCGGTTATGGCTATCTTCAGTCGTTTCTACAGCACGGAGATATTGATCACGCAATGTAGTTTTGCCTTGCATGTGTGCTGCACGTGCTGCACCAATGTAGCTAAAACTTGGGTTTGCACTATTTTTTACAGCAGATAAATGTAATGCTTCTGCCAATTCTGGTTTATTTTCCAATAAAGCTAATTCAGCACGCGCAACTTTACGACTTGCACTTTTTTCACTGCGAGCTTCTGCTGAACGTTTCAAAAATTGTGGCAATCCAATGATTTTGAATAAGAAGCGCAAAATGCCATAAGCCACCACAAAAAAGAGTAATCCACCAAAAATGAAGCCTGATAATGTCATCATTAATGTGAAATTCTTTTGCGTCAAAATATTTTGGCCAGTAATGATCACCATGCCCGGATCATCTTTCACTAAAAAGTATAAGAATAATGGGATAGCAAAAAGTACTAGGAAATAACCTGAGGCCTTGAAGAATCGAATCATAATCCTTCTCCTCTATAATTCAACATAGAAGCATCGAATGATTTAAGGATTGGCGTGATATCCAATGATTCAGCGGCAACATTCACATTCAATAATTCATTCAATGCTGCTAGAACTTGATGATATTTCTCATCATTCGGGCTGAAGTAATTCGTCAATAATGAACGTGCAACTTTCAAAGATTCTTGATACGTTTGTGCTTGGTTTTGTAATAAAGCTAAGCGCGCAGTGGTTAACTGTAATTGAATGTTTTGTTTCAATAGCGTTTCATCAGTGATGGACATTAACTCAGGCGCAGGCGTGCGTTCTTGTGTGACAACAAATACTGGCGTCATTTTATCCAATGCTTTTTGATACCATGGTTTTGCATCAGCTTCATTTGTTGACTCGTTATTCGCAGCTTCTGATTGGAATGTATTGCGTAATCCGCCTAAGATATCATCAGATTTTGTATCAATCGCAGGAATCACCTCAGATAACTTCTGAATGCGTGTTGCATAATCTTCACGATCAATGGTTTGAACATCTTTTAATTTAACAATTTCACTTTGGATTAAGTTATTTGTTTCACTGAATTTAGCATTAGCTGTTGCCATTAAACGTTCGCTTGCTTCATTCAAAATAGCGATGGATTCAGCTGGATCTTCTTCAAACATTAATTTGAAGTTTGCCAATCTTAATAGATATTTTGCTTGGCTTAGATTCAGTAAATCAATATCTGTTGACGCAGCTAAACGTGCTTCTAACGTATTTAACGAAGCAATTTTACTATTAATTTCCACTAATTGTGATGTTAAGCGATTTTGTGTTTTGACAGCATCGTTTTGAAGATCATTAGCTGTTTTGCCAATCTGGTTAATGGATTGATCTAAACCAGTTACTAATTTTTCAAATTCATTTAAATGATCTTTGAGTTGATTATAGCGGGTTAATGATGTGCCATTGTCAGCTTGTAAATTGGTGATTGCAGCATCTAATGTTGATAAACGTTGTTGCAATGTTTGAAGATTTTGTTGGTGCTGATTTTGTGCATTGGCTAAATCTGTAAAGTCAGATGATTGTCCGCGTTCGGCATCAACAGTTGTTTTCAATGATGTTAAAGATTGAGTTAAAGTTTCAATATCTTTTTTCTGTTGTGTTACTTGAGTTTCTAATACACGTTTCATTGCTTGTGCATTCGTGCTTTCTTGTGATGATTGTAGGAAAGCAAATGCACCGACACCAATACCTAAAATACCTAATGCTAAGGCAATATAAGACAAGGAATGATTAGGTTTTTGTGGTTGAGCAGTGCTCGGTTGTTGGATATTTTGGTGTTCAGATTCAGCTTTATGTTCAACGGTTACAGCAGGTGATGATTCTTCAAGCGTCACTGGATGATCTTTGTCGTTCATTTGGGAAACCTCAGTAATTGAATCTGTGGTGGATAAGGATAATGTTGGTGCAATTTCTTCGAGTTTTTGCCATAAATCTTTGCTAACAGCAGAATCAGCCACAAAAATGTTCTGATAGCCTAACGTTTGAACACAGTGCGCCAAACGATTGCTGGCAACAATCAAAGTATGTCGAGCAAAGTTTGAATCTAAAGCAACGAGCGCGTGATGATAGGCTTCAAAGGCTTCTTGGCTCGAAACTAAAATAACAATGGGGTGCGATTGACTATATTCAACCATTTCGGATACATCAATATTCTCCGCTTGAATGCGACGATATACATCGACATAGTGCGCATTTGCACCCATATCGTTGATGGCATTTTCCAATAAACGTCTGCCGCCTTCGCCGCTGAAAATAGATATCTTTTGCTCAGCTAAATCATATTGAGATAAAGCTTCGAGTAATTTTTCAGTGGTATAAGGTTTTTCGCCTTGAATGACATCGGCGGTTGTTAATTGTTGCAATAATTTAGTTGTGCCAGAGCCAATGGAAATGCATGGTTTATTTAAACTGAAGTCTAAACCAAATTTTTGTGCATATTCCACAGCATTCGGACTAGTGAAAGCCCAATAGTCTGCTTGTGTCGCTAAAGTTGTGCATTCTTCTTTTGCAGATTCAATATTGACAGGGTCATGAATTTCTAAGCAAGGCACAGAAAATGCTGTGCCATTGTTACGCTGAATAGATTGAATCAGAAATGCAGATTGTTCTTTAGGGCGAGTGATGACAACACCGACTTTTTGGAAGTCGATGTTGTTTTTTTCTTGGGCAGAACTGTTTCTAGGTTGATTGTATTTTCTAGACTTTTTCGCCATAAATACTCCTTAAAAAGGCATCCGCACCTTTATTAAGTAACTCTTGTGCAAGTCTTTGACCGATATTTTGAGCATCTAATGGATCGCCCACAACTTCAGCGAATAAGATTTCGTTGGTTTCAATATTGCCAACAAGACCGCGCATCCATAAACCTTGTTCTGTCAATTCAGCATAACCAGCGATTGGTGCTTGGCAGCCGCCATTTAACGTTGCATTGAATGCACGTTCTGCTGATACACGAATTGAAGTTTCTTCATCATTTAGTGATGCGATGATTTTACGAACTTCTTCATTGTTGCGATGACATTCGATGCCAATTGCGCCTTGGCCAACTGCAGGCAATGAAATGTCTTGAGAAATTTCTTCAGAAATTCGGTGATCAAAACCTAAACGCTTCAAGCCCGCTGTTGCTAAAATGATTGCATCAAATTCGCCTGCATCTAATTTAGCTAAACGAGTATTCACGTTACCACGTAAATCCTTTAAAATTAGATCAGGGCGGATTGCCATTAATTGAACACGTCGGCGCAATGAACAAGAACCCACAACAGCATTTTGTGGCAATGTTTTGATTGTATAATTTTTATTGCTGACTAAAGCATCACGCGGATCTTCACGGTCCATAACAACAGGCACGATCAAATCTTCAGGTAATTCTTTTGCCATTGGCACATCTTT
>JASLHB010000133.1 GCA_030149965.1 Wohlfahrtiimonas sp.
AACATTACATAAGGTTCATAAAAAACAGATACACACGGAAGGATTCTATTTGGATCCTGTGGCAACCTTTTACTCTTTGGTTGGCTAATGGATAATCCCAGTTGAAAAACTGGTTTTGAATTTCTTAATGCGACAGAACCACGATGCGTGTGTAAAAGTACAAAATAGTGTGTGTAAAAGTACAAAATAGTGTGTGTAAAAGTACAATAGATTTTTGTGTGTGAAAGTACAATAAAATAAAAACGGGCTTAGAAAGTGGTGGAACACTTTGCTAAACCCTAACTTTTCAAACTAAAACGGAGTTTAAAAAGCTGTGAAAGATGATAGCAAGAAAGAGAGCATACAAATAGATGAAGAGCAGGGATTGACTGAAAGAGATCCAAATACAGTTGATTGGGTAGAAGAAGAAACGGGCATTAGCCACAACCATTTAAACCCGATTAGACATCCTCAACGTGATTTCTTTATTGCTGATCTGTTTGAAGCTGTGAGCCTACAACTTGATCAGGCTAGTATGGAATTTCCATTGTTTGCTTTGAAGGCAGGAGATACCAAGCCAAGATATTATGAACAAAATGGGGTTAAAGTGAAAATTGACCCTAATAGCGCAGGTATAGCAACTATTCACGATAAAGATGTGTGGATTTATTCAATATCTAAGTTGATGCAAGCTCAATCAGATGGCGAACCAATTGACCGCACAGTACACTTCACAATTTACGACTATCTTAAAACCACAAATAGAGCTATCAATGGCACAACGTATGAACGTGCAAAAGATAGTTTAGATCGTCTAGCAGGTACACGAATAACGACCGAAATAGAAACGGCTAAAACTAAAGAAGCAAGAGGATTTGGATTAGTTGATACGTGGCGAATAGTTGAGGAAAAAGATGGGCGTATGGTTCGTGTTTCTGTAACGCTCCCAGAATGGTTATATCGTTCTGTCACAAGCAAAAACGTACTAACTTTAAGTTCTGAATATTTTCGCCTTAGAAAGCCCTTAGATCGTCGAATCTATGAATTGGCTAGGAAGCATTGTGGCAATAATAACTCGTGGTCATTCAACCTTAAAACATTGCATGAACGCACAGGTAGTACAGCATCAATTAGAGAATTCAAACGATCAATTAAATCATTGGCGGATAGTAACCAATTACCAGATTACAGCGTTGTTTTCATAGATAAGAAAGATCGAAAAGATAAAAAACAATGTGATGATCAAGTGATTTTTTATAAACGAAAAAGAGCTTTAAAGAATAATGTTGATGATTCTAAATGCGTGAGTCTAGCTGATTTCACATCAAAATATGGAAGCGGAGATAAAGACGAAATAGCTCGTAAAATTTTTGCTGAAGGTAAATTATTATCACAAGAAGTAATAAAACATTTTAAATTTACTCCCAAAGGAATTAAGATTTTACAGCAGCAATCAGTGATCAAACCAACTGAACCAAAACAACAAACAACATATGTTTTTAATGATAAGACAGTGCAGCACTTATACAACGTCATTGAGAGCAACTTAATAGCAGGTAAATATCAAACAGAAGAAATAAAAAGGTCATTCGCGATGATAGAAATTAATGAAGCGTATGACAGTATTTCTTCAAATAAAAGAATTGTTGATGATAATGATATGCCAATCAGTGAAATGGCCTTTAAATCATTAATGTATAAAGCTTTTGGAATTGAAAAATAGGAGAACTAAACAAATGAATGATTCTAAAATTAACTCAAGAATTGATAGCATTTTTTATGAACTAACCTTTGCGCCATTTATGGCCGCTGCATTTTTTGGTTTGTTAGCATTGTTTGTATTCATTCGTGTCTTTGATACATATAGTGTTGTGCAATTAGGTTTTATAGGGATTATGTTTATTATTATTTCTATTGCTGGGTTTTTATATTGGAATGCCTTCAACATCCCTCTGATAATAAGCATTATTGGCAGTGGATTTTTGATAGCATCAGGCTACAAAATCTATAGCTATTATTTTTTATTACATCCAATAGAAAGATTTAGATCCTTATGGCTATTTGAGTCGTCATATTCACAACTTACAGTATTCTTGGCCAAGTGGGCTATATTCACATTAGTATCGATTGGAATGCTTTACTTCGCTTTAGGTGTGCAACAAAGGCAAAAGGATGAATAGCTATGGCTATTGTTAGTATTTCTGAAGCAGCAAAACTTGTCGCTAAAAGTCGCAGGACAATTCAGCGACATATTGCCCAAGGAAAGCTGTCAAAAGCGACAGATGCGACAGGCAGTGCTGGCGTTGATACTTCTGAGCTTATTAGGGTTTATGGGGTGCTAACAATAGATGACATGGCGCATGACGAGCTAGAAAAAATGTCACAGGCTGACACTTCTGAAAAAGATGCAGAAATCCAGCATTTAAAAGAAATCATAGCAATGCAAAAAGACCATCTTGAGAGTTTAAAGAGTGCAATGCTTCTCCTGGAACACAAAGAGCTAACACCCAAAAAAAGTTTTTGGCGTTGGTTTAAATAAAATGTTTTAACGTGCAATAATTTCCGTTTTATCTAGTGACCCAATAAAGGTTCCAACATATTAATAAATATGTAGTTTAGATATGAAAAATCCTAGATTGATTCTAGTTTTTTTAAGAAACCCTATCTAAAGCCAATCTTCATATTCATACTTATCAAAATCATAGTCTACCTGATAATTTGATCCTAGTTCTAATTGAAGATTATCTCTCAGTTCTCGTCCTTTTTTTTTAAATAAATCAAATGCTTCTTTACTGGGAAAGCTAGAATCTGGTGGGTAATCCATATTTAATGTAGAGTCATATTCTTTTCTCCAATCATCTATTTTCTTTTTTAATACATCACTAATAGATAAACTTGAAAAATCAATATTCATACCATCATTAAAAAAAGATATATCTGTGTACCACAGTGGCGAGCATTGATATTCTGGTCTTAATTTTATTTCAATCATTTAATGCTCCCCTTTGTATTAAC
Organism: Wohlfahrtiimonas sp.; assembly: GCA_030149965.1. Classification (GTDB taxonomy): domain Bacteria; phylum Pseudomonadota; class Gammaproteobacteria; order Cardiobacteriales; family Wohlfahrtiimonadaceae; genus Wohlfahrtiimonas. The sequence goes on from JASLHB010000133.1 coordinate 2,995, forward strand.
CCCTACAATATAACCATTGTCACCAACAGTTATGCTGGTTTAATTTTTTTTCCATTACTAAGAAAGGATAAAGATCTTGATCTTCCCAGTTATCATCAAATGCCTCATATATTTTTGATAAAAAATCTGCTTTTTTTGTCCATGGATGTTCTTCTAATGGTAGTTTTTTTTCAATCCATTCTTTAATTGAACTAGGTTTTAAGACAAAAATAAAGTAGGACGCGGATTCTTTATTTATTGAAAAACTATCCATCTTTTCAATCAAAAGTTTTTCTAAATTTTCTCTAATTTCAGGAGAATTATAATAAAAAAATATCACCCTTCTATAAAGGGATTCAGCTAAATCTACTGAATATAGCTCCTCTATAATTTCATTAGATTTATTTATAATTTCTTCTATATATTTCAAAATACTATCTATTTCTTCGCCTCTGCCTTCCATTGACCACCTCTTACATGTTTAGGATCAGGAACCCATACTTTAGCAACAAACTTGGTTCTGTCGCATTAAGAAATCACAATTGATATTATCAGTGAATACATTGAATTAACAGGGATTGATAATGGGAATAGTTCAAGAATCATTTAAGCGTTTACACTATCCAACTGAAATTATCCTGTTATGTTTACGATGGTATCTTTCTTATTCTCTCAGCTTGAGAAATTTAGAAGAAATGATGTTAGAACGAGGAATTATTGTGGA
>JASLHB010000134.1 GCA_030149965.1 Wohlfahrtiimonas sp.
CAACAGAAGTACACTTTGAAATCCCTAAAGATGCAGGTAATGGAAGAGTAGACTTCATCTATAAAAACTACACAACACCAATAGGTACTTACCAAGTTAAATAACATAAAAAGAGAAAGCCTCTAGACATGGTCTAGAGGCTTTTTACTACTCTTTATTAAATATTTATTTAGTAAACTGAATAACTGCTTTGTACGTACCCGCAGCAATTGGAGTATAGATATCTCCATTACCTAAAGTGAAATACAATTTATTATCGTCAACTTTAATATCTGTAATACCTACAGTTACTAATTTATTATCTGATGTATATAATTTAATGTCATAAACATTAATATCAACACCATATAAGTCTCTAGGCATACTAATTGGTTGAGCTTCTGAATCATTAGCATCAAATTTAACAGCCTTTGAGAATACACTAACAACACTACCACCGAATTTAATATTCGTTTCAGAGATATCTTCTGTAATATCATAGTTTACAGCTTTTTTAAGCTCTGTAATCAACTCATTATTAGTATCTTTTAAAATCTCTCTAATAGTATTGCTTAAGTCTATTACTGTTTTCGTCTCTTTACCATTTACATCTTTCACGATTGAATAAAGAACATCTTTAGATTCAGGTTTATCATCAATTTTACCATAGTAAACAGTACCTCCTTGAGTTAAATACTCATTAAGAACTTTATTGAAAGCTGTTTGATTGTTATTTATGATCTCTTCTAAGTTACTAGAAACATCACCAACAACATCAAGTAATTTACCTAAACCATCAGGCATATCTACTATTGGATCTTTACCAGCATTAGCTTTAATCCATTTAGCTACTACATCTTCATTAAAGTAAAGATACCCCTTAGTTTTACCATCTACTACAACAGGTCTAACAAAAGTTACTGTTTCATTAGAACTTAAATCAACTTTTTGCTCAACGCCTTTGTCATCTCTATAAACTAAGTAAGTCTTATCTCCCTCAACTTTTATAGTAACGTTACCTTTTGCTTGAGTAATATAAGAGATATTGTCTCCTTGATTTATAATATCACCAAAGTTTTGAGATACAGCTCCTACTACATCGATTACTTTACCATCAGTATCTTTCATCAGATCTTTATACTTATTAACATCGACTAAGCCTGCATTAGCTTTTTTCCAAATTGCTATAGCCTCTTCGCTGAAATAAACATAACCTACAACTTTCTCAGTCTCTACATTATTAATGATTTGTTTTTTCTTAACATCTCTAATAAATGTCAATGTTTCATTAGAACTTAAGTCAACTTTTTGTTCTACACCTTTATCATCTTTATAAACTAAGAACGTTTTATCTCCCTCAACTTTAACAGTAACATTACCTTTGGCTTGAGTAATATAAGAGATATTGTCTCCTTGGTTAATAATATCACCAAAGTTTTGAGATACAGCTCCAATTACATCGATTACCTTACCATCAGTATCTTTCATCAGATCTTTATACTTATTAACATCGACTAAGCCTGCATTAGCTTTTTTCCAAATTGCTATAGCCTCTTCGCTAAAATAAACATAACCTACAACTTTCTCAGTCTCAACATTATTAATGATTTGTTTTTTCTTAACGTCTCTAATAAATGTCAATGTCTCATTAGAACTTAAGTCAACTTTTTGTTCTACACCTTTATCATCTTTATAAACTAAGAACGTTTTATCTCCTTCAACTTTAACAGTAACATTACCTTTGGCTTGAGTAATATAAGAGATGTTATCTCCTTGATTTATGATCTCTTCAAAACTTTGAGAAACTGCTCCTACTACATCAATAGATGTTCCATCAGCTGGTAACATATCTTTTTTGTAGTCTTTACCTTTATTAGCTGGATCTTTTCTCCATTTAGTAATAGCTTCTTCACTGAAGTATACGTATCCTGTAACTTTATTCTTAGAATCTTTTACTTCCTTGATATAAGTTTCTGTTTCGTTTGCACTTAAGTCAACTTTTTGTTCTACACCTTTATCATCTTTATAAACTAAGAACGTTTTATCTCCCTCAACTTTAACAGTAACATTACCTTTGGCTTGAGTAATATAAGAGATATTATCTCCTTGATTTATAATTTCTTCAAAATTCTGAGATACTGCGCCTACAACATCAATTATTTCTCCACCTACATCATCAGCTTTCATGTATTTTCTATACTCGTCTGCTAACTTAGGGTTTGCTTTTTGCCATTTCACGATAGCTGCTTCTCCAAAGTAAATATAATTAACGATTTTATCCGTTTTTGGATCTTTATTAGTCATTATAAAAGTATCTACTTCTTGAGAACTTAAATCAAATAACTGCTCTTTTCCATTCTCATCAATATATACTAAAACGACCTTACCGTTTTCATCTACTTTAACAGTAACATTTCCTTTACTGCTATTGATTACGTTAGTAATAAGTTCTTTATTTCCTTCTTTATTAATAATTTCTTTGAAACTATTAGAAACACTACCAACAACATCAATTACCTGACCTCCATCAGTTAACTTCATGAACTCTTTATAACGTTTCGCTAAATCTGGATTAGCTTTTTGCCATTTTGTAATAGCTTCTTCACCAAAATACACATAACCAGTAACTTTCTTAGAAGTTTCGTCTATGATTTCTTTGATAAAAGTATCAACTTCTTGAGAACTTAAGTCAATTATCTGTTCGTTTCCTTTATCGTCTTTATATACTAAAACAACCTTACCATTACCATCAACTTTTACAGTAACATTTCCTTTACTATTATTGATCACATTAGTAATAAGTTCTTTATTTCCTTCTTTATTAATAATTTCTTCAAAATTATTAGAAATATCCCCAACGATATCTAGTTTTACACCAGCTGCATCAGGCATTTCTCTTTGATAAATAGCAGCTAATGATGGATTGTCTTTTAACCATTTAGCAATTGCTTGCTCATTAAAATAAACATATCCTGTAGTAACCTTTTTATCATTTAAGATTGGTCTAACGAAAGTAACAACTTCCATTGCAGATAAGTCAAGAATCACTTCTTTTCCATTCTCATCTTTATATACTAGTACAGTTTTTCCATCTACAACTTTTATAGTAACATTACCTTTAGACTCGTTAATTATAGTTTGGAAAAGATCTTTATTATTATTGATAATTTCCTTAAAGTTATGAGTAACAGCACCGATAATATCAAGATATGTACCGTCAGTGTTTTTCATCTGAGTTTTATAGTCATTAGCTAAACCTGGATTAGCCTTAATCCATTTGCTAATTTGAGACTCATTAAAGTGTACATAACCAGTAATCACTTTTTTTCCATCTACATCATTCTCAATAGTTCTAATAAAAGTCTCAGTCTCTAATTGACTTAAATCAATCTTAACTTCTTTTGTTCCATCATTATAAACTAAATAAGTACGATCACCTTCTACTCTTACAGTAACATTCCCTTTAATTTGAGTAACGAATGTTTCAAAAATCTCTTTCTTAGAGTTAAAGATTTCCTGAAGGTTATTAGCTACATCACCTACGATGTCTAATAACTTACCATCAGTATCAGGCATATCCGTTTTATAACGGTGAGCATCTTTTGGATTAGCCTTAATCCACTCAGCTATTTTATTTTCAGAAAAATAGATATAACCAGTTACTTTACCACTTTTATCCTTAGCATCTCTAAGGAATGTATCAATCTGTAGATTATTTAAATCTATAGTTTGCTCTTGACCATTAGCATCTTTATATACTAAAACTGTTTTTCCTTCTACAATTTTATAACGTACCACATCTTTTAACCCTAAATCAATAGGAGTTGATGTTACGATATTTCCATCCTTATCCTTAACTAAAGTATAGAACTCTTTTTTATCAAAATCGTATAATACTACAGAAGTTCCTTTTAAAGCAGAACCACTACCTTCATTAACAATGATATTAACTATCTCTTTGATAAATTCATTAGATGATGAAGTATTTTCTTGGATTAATTTAATAATCTCATCTTGACTACTAAGCTTAGTCCAAGCTGCACCTGTCCAATAGTAAAAACCTTCTGAACCACCTTTATCTGCAGGATCTAAATTAGGATTAGTATTAAATACAATTAATCCCTTTATTTTTGTATCTGCTGCATTACCATCAATTGGGCTTAAAGTTGTTTTACTTGCTAAAGGTATTCTAGGTAATAAAACCCCTTTGTCAGTAGATTGAACTTCTAGAGCAGAACCTTTAACTGGGTCTTTTGTACCTATACCTACCTGAGCTTGTCCAAAATAAGACATCCCAACTAAAGCAGCACACATTATTATGTATTTTTTCATAGTCTCTTTTTTTTTATAAGATTTACATTATCCTATCAAAACGTAATTTTAAATACTATCTAGTTTCTAGAAACTAGATAGTATTTTATTTTTTGCTTACTCAGCTATATACTCAAATATAACTTGGTAAGTTCCACCTTTAATTGGTGTATACATATTACCTGTACCTAAAGCAAATGTGAATCTTTGTGCTTCAAGCTTCACTACATCAGTAACAGACTCTGCAACAACACCTTCAGCACCAACTACCTTAAGGCTTAATAATTTACCAAAGTTAACATCAAGTTTCACTGGCTTACCTTTATCATCCTCTCCCCATGGATTAAGAATGATAGGAGTTACATTATTTCCAACCTTAAATTCACTATCATAATCACCAGCTATAGTCATTGTTCTTACTCCTTTGAAAACTTCTTTAGTACCAATAAATGTCTTAGTAGAAGCATCCTTATCAGTTACAACAACTTTAATTAGATTATTAATAGTTTCTTTAACTTCAGTATTAGTATTAATCTCCTTGATAATATCTTGAGCAATGTTAATTTGCGTTTTCTTCTTATCAGCATCCATTGTGAATAATACCAGTTTATGGATTGTTGGATCTGGTTTTTCTTCCATATAACCATAATACACGTTACCTCCACCTTCTATTTTAGTATACTCATTTACAGTTTTGAAGATTTCTTTCTTCAATGTCTCGTTATTTGTAACAGAATTGATTACATCAGCTGTAATGTTGATAAATACTGACTTTCCATCTTCAGCTACATACTCATATACTACTGTTCCTTTAGCTTTATCAGTTGGTTTTGCTGTAATAGCTGGTTTATCTTTTAACCCATCACCATCTTTATCTTCGTAACCTTTAATAGCAGTAAGAGTATTAATATCAGAA
>JASLHB010000025.1 GCA_030149965.1 Wohlfahrtiimonas sp.
AACTTCGGGACTCTTATGACCTGATCTAGTTAATACTAGCGGAGGCAAGTGTTCATTTCGCTCATCTCCGCAATGGAGAATTATGTTTCAAATACATGCAGTGACGAATGATCAATCATCAGAATCCATCGAATCTTTAAGTGAACGCATTATTGCTTTGTCATCGTTTGTGGATTTTATACAGATTCGTGAAAAATCTCGTTCACCACAATCCATTGCGAAACTCATCGAGCTGATTTCACGTCATGTGGACACCGCCAAGCTAATCATCAATGACAGGGCGGACATTGCGCTAGCAATGGGTTTATCACGTGTTCATTTGACGGAATCAAGTTTGTCTTTAATGCAGTTACAAAATGCATTTCCCATGCTTAAGTTTGGGCGATCATTTCATGCTGTTGATTCTATTCTTTCACATTTGCACGATTATGATTATGGCTACATTGGTCATATTTTCCCAACCGCTTTGAAAACATATCCTCCTTTTGGTTTAGCGCAATTGCAATCATTTGCAGCTGTACGAAAACAAGGGCGATTGATTGCCATTGGTGGCATTGATGAAACTAATATTGTTGAAGTTGTACCATTGGTTGATGGTATTGCTGTGATGTCAGGTTTTTTTGCGAAATCCATTGAAGATAGTATGGCACATGCTCGCAATCTTCGTTCATTGGCAGAGAATGCCATTACTGAAAGGAAATGATATGGAAATTACCGTGAATGGTGAAGTGATGACATTGTCAGATGATGTAAAAACAGTCGCGGACTTAATCGCATCGTTGGACATTACACATCGCAAATATTTTATCGTGGAAAAAAATCGAGAAGTGGTGATGAAGGAAGGTTATGAGAAAGAGTCTGTGAATCACCATGATTATTTTGAAATCGTACATTTTGTGGGAGGTGGTTAAATGACATTGAAAATTGGTAACTTTGAGTTCAATTCGCGCTTATTTTTGGGCACAGGTAAATATCGTTCATTTGAAGAACAAAAAGGTGCTGTGGAAGCAAGTGATTCACAAGTATTAACATTTGCAGTGCGCCGTATGAACATCTTTGATGATAAGCAACCTGATCTATTGGAGCAGTTGGATTTATCTAAATATAAATTATTGCCTAATACAGCAGGCGCAAGCACTGCAGAAGAAGCTGTACGTACTGCAAGATTGGCAAAAGCTTCAGGTTTATGCGACATGATCAAAGTCGAAATCATTGGCTGCCCAAAAACATTATTGCCTGATCCTGTGGAAACATTGAAAGCAACAGAAATGTTGTTAGAAGAAGGCATGACGGTTTTAGTTTATACCTCAGATGATGTTGTACTTGCGCGTAAATTACAAGAATTGGGTTGTCATGCGATTATGCCGGGGGCTTCGCCAATTGGTTCAGGCTTGGGTATTGTGAATCCTTATAACTTGCATTACATCATTGATGACGCAAAAGTGCCTGTGATTGTGGATGCAGGATTAGGCACGCCAAGCGATGTTGCCATTGCGATGGAAATGGGTGCGGATGGCGTATTGTTAAATAGCGCTGTTGCCTATGCTGAAGATCCAATTAAGATGAGCCGTGCAATGAGCTTAGCTTGCCAAGCAGGGCGCTTAGCATTTGAAGCAAAACGTATGCCAAAGAAATTAACAGCAACAGCAAGTAGCCCATTAACAGGATTGATTGGTTAATATGGTAAATATCTCGATTGATCCAAGATATCATCGCTTGGCGCGATTTCATCGCATTCAAAATGTTGGTGTTAAAAAACTCAATGATGCAACTGTGGTGATTTTAGGTTGTGGTGCTTTGGGTAGCCAACATGCGGAAACATTGGCGCGTTCTGGCATTGGACATTTGATATTGATTGATCGAGATTTTGTAGAACTGACAAACTTACAGCGCCAAACTTTATTCACAGAAGAAGATGCGAAATTATCTCTGCCGAAAGTGATTGCCTTAAAAAATCACCTAGCAGAGATTAATTCTATGATTCAAATTACGGCACATATTGCGGATGTTTCTGGTGATAATATTGTGAATTTAATCAAAGGCGCTGATTTATTGCTGGATGGCACAGATAATCTAGCGCTTCGTATGTTGATTAACGATGCCTGTTATCAGTTGAATATGCCGTGGATTTTTGGTTCAGCTTTAGAAAGTTATGGCATGAGCCACAATTTTAATTTCCCACATTTGCCTGAATCGCCATGTTTGCGTTGTATTTTAGGGGCGATCCCCTTAGAAAGTAGCGATACCTGCAGTTCTGTAGGTGTAATTCAGTCCATTTTGCAGTTGATTTCTAGCGTACAAACCACAGAAGCCATGAAGTTTTTTGTGGATCAAAATAGCTCTAGAGATACATTGTTTACGATGGATTTATGGGCTTCGCGATCACAAAATGTGAATTTAGCGAAGCTTAAAAATTCCAATTGCCTAACTTGTGGTGATCATCCCACTTATCCATCATTACAAGAGAAGAAGCGAGAAGCACAGCGCTTATGTGGTGATGGCTCTGTGATGATCCGTGAAGTTGAGCCTTTGGATTTAGCAGAAATTCAACAAAGCCTAGCAAAAGGCAATATCAAACATCAATTCAATGAGTATTTTCTCAATATTCATTTAGAAAATTATCGTGTGATCTTATTTAAAGATGGTCGTGGCATTGTGTACAACACAAGCGATATTGATGAAGCTTTGACTGTTTATCAAAGTGTTGTAGGTAGATAATTTAGTTATCCAATTGAGCAGCTTTGAGCTTGCGCCATAATGTTGTGCGGCTCACTCCTAAATAATTGGCAATGGCTTGTTTATCGCCTTTAAATTGTTTTAACAACACACGTAAATGCTCTTCTTCTGATTGCGCTTTAGATTCTAAGGGATTGTTATCAGTTTCATCGCTGTAAATATATCGCTCATCTGATAAATCTAAAATGAGCTCATTAGATGGTAATTGACGAGGATTGGCTTTGAGATAAATGGCAATACGCTCCATAATATTTCGTAATTCTCGAATGTTACCAGGCCAATCATAATTCAATAAAGAAGTATCACAAGCTTGTAGCGCTGTCATATATTCTTGGCGAATTGGCATATTTAATGAGGTTAATGCTTGCCTCAATAAACTTTCAGCCAATAAAATAATATCTCGTCCTCGTTTGCGCAATGGTGGATTAAATATTCTTAAAACACCCAAACGATAGAAGAGATCGAGCCTGAATTTACCTTCTTTCACCCATTCATCTAAATGAGCATGCGTTGCTGCTATGATCTTAACATCCACAGGAATTGGGTTGTAACCACCTACGCGCACTATGCTTTTTTCTTCTAAAACGCGAAGTAATCGATTTTGAAGAGATAAAGGCATTTCACCAATTTCATCTAAGAACAATGTACCGTTATGTGCAATTTCAAAAACACCCGCTTTTCCGCCTCGGCGCGAGCCTGTAAATGCACCATCTTCATAGCCAAAAAGCTCGGATTCTAATAATGATTCAGGGATTGCACTACAGTTGATGGCGACAAATGGGCGCTGTTTTTTCCCTGTTTTATGTTGAAAGTGAGCCGTATATTCATGGTGAATTGCATGGGCAATGAGTTCTTTTCCTGTGCCACTTTCACCTTGGATCAATGTAGGTGCGGGAGTTTTTGCATAGAGCATAATGGCAGAGCGAACGCGTTCAATGCTTGGAGAAAAGCCTTTAATGTCATTCAAATGATATCTTGCATGAAGCGAGAAGTTATTTTCTTTAGTATGTCGATCACGCAGTGCCATGGATTGTTTGGCAATTTTGATGGCATTTGTGAAAGCTTCGCGAATGCTATCTGAAGAATATAAAAAAACAGATGGCATGTTTGCCAATCGACATAACTCTGTGATCATTCCTGCACCAACAATCACACCAATGCCAGCTTGTTTCATTTCATTGATCATGATTTTTGCATCATCTTTAGTGTAATAAGTACGTTCAATGATATCTATGTTAAATGCATCACGGAATTTCTCTAAAGCTGGAAAGGGTTTTCTGTAGTTGATGATGCCAATGTGTGAACTGATCATTTTAGCTCGGGCGAGCGCATGCATTAAATCAAATCCACTTTCTTTTACAGTAATGACGGGAATTGAGAGACGATCTTTTAAATATGCGCCATTAGAGCCAGCCGCCACGATGGCATCGCAATGAAGTTCTTTTGTAGCTGTGCGAATGTAGCCTACAGCATCCTCAAAGCTCATTTTTACAGGAATTATCTCAGCTATTTCGGAGAATTCATTGCTAATCTCTTGGAAGGTTTCATAGAGATGTGTGATAGAAACTGTCCAAATGATCGGGAGATTAGAGTTTTTTCTTGAATTCACAATATTTCATTCCAATTTTGTCTTTATTGTTTCAATTGTTTCATAGATATTGAATTAATGAAACATTAATGTTTAGCATAATAATTATTTCAGTAATAAATAAAATGATTTTCTATTTATATAAAACAATTAGATAAGAATATTATTACAAAAAAACTACAAAAAAATAAAAGTTGGCACGCTACTTGCTTTAGTCATTACAGGATCATCAAACAAATAAAACAGAAAGGAGTGATTATGGCTGGGCAATCAAAAGGTAAGGCATTTAGAGAAGCCTTAACAGTGGAATCTCCACTTCAATTAGTCGGTGTCATTAATGCTAATCATGCACTATTGGCAAAACGCGCAGGATTTAAAAGTATTTATTTATCAGGCGGTGGTGTTGCGGCAGGTTCGTTGGGCGTGCCAGATTTAGGGATTGCAACACTGCATGATTTTGTGACAGATATCGATCGCATTACAAATGTGTGTGATTTACCTTTGATTGCGGATGCGGATAGTGGTTTAGGCCCAACAGCATTTAACATCGCTCGTACAGTAAAAGAATATACAAAAGCAGGGGCGGCAGGTCTTCACATTGAAGATCAGGTGACAGCAAAACGTTGTGGTCATCGCCCGAACAAAGAAATCGTTTCTACCGCTGAAATGGTAGATCGTATCAAGGCAGCAGTGGATGCAAGAACAGATCCAAACTTTGTCATTATGGCAAGAACGGATGCGCTCGCTGTGGAAGGGATGGAAAAAACTTTAGAGCGTGCAGCAGCTTATATCGAAGCAGGTGCGGACATGCTTTTCCCGGAAGCCATTACAGAGCTATCAATGTACAAAAAGTTCGTTGATCGAACCAAAGTACCAGTATTGGCGAACTTAACAGAATTTGGGCAAACCCCATTATTCACGTTAGATGAGTTACGTACTGTTGAAGTTGCGATTGCACTTTATCCATTATCAGCATTCCGTGCGATGAATAAAGCTGCACAAAATGTGTACGAAACACTTCGCAGAGAAGGTACGCAAAGAAGTGTGGTGGATACAATGCAAACTCGTGAAGAGCTCTATCAAAGCATCAATTATTACCATTATGAAGAATTTTTAGATTCGTTATTCTCATCGCAAAAAAAATAATAAAGCGATCGGAATACATCCAAAGGAGAATGGAAGTTATGACTCAGAAATTAGAAATTATCTCACCAACGTTTCGCCCTAAAAAATCTGTAGCATTATCTGGCATGATTGCAGGTTCAACAGCACTTTGTACAGTGGGTTTGAATGGCAATGAATTGCATTATCGTGGTTACGATATTTTAGATTTAGCAGAACATTGTGAATTTGAAGAAGTTGCTCATTTATTGATTCATGGAAAATTGCCAACGCAAAATGAGTTGAATTTGTATAAGAAAAAGCTCAAAACTTTGCGCGGTTTACCAAAGAGCGTGCAAAAAGCATTGGAAACATTGCCAGCTTCCGCTCATCCAATGGATGTTTTAAGAACAGGCGTTTCTTTAATGGGCTGTATTTTGCCTGAGAAAGAAGGTCAAGATTGTGCAGGTGCACGTGATATCGCAGATCGCTTAATGGCATCTTTGGGATCAATGTTAGTTTATTGGTATCAATACAGTCATAACGGTGTGCGCATTGAATTGGAAACGGATGAAGATTCTTTAGGCGGTCACTTCTTGCATTTGTTACATGGTCATGCACCTTCGTATGAATATGTTCGTGCAATGCATGTTTCATTAATTTTGTATGCAGAGCATGAATTCAATGCATCAACATTCACAAGTCGCGTAATTGCAGGCACAGGCTCAGATATGTATTCATGTATTTCTGGTGCAATCGGTGCTTTGCGCGGTCCAAAACATGGTGGTGCAAACGAAGTATCTTTTGAGATTCAGCAACGTTATAACACGCCAGATGAAGCAGAAGAAGATATTGCTAAGCGTGTTGCGAACAAAGAAATCATCATCGGCTTTGGTCATCCTGTTTATACAGTGGCTGATCCACGTAACATCGTGATTAAGAAAGTTGCACATGACTTATCAGTGGATGCAGGCTCTATGAAAATGTACAACATCGCAGAGCGCTTAGAAGAATTAATGATGCGTGAAAAGAAAATGTTCCCGAATTTAGATTGGTTCTCAGCAGTTTCGTATCACATGATGGGCGTTCCGACCGCAATGTTTACACCATTATTTGCGATCGCGCGTACATCAGGTTGGGCTGCACACGCAATTGAACAAAGAAAAGATAACAAAATTATTCGTCCATCTGCTGAGTACACAGGTCCTGAGCCAATGGAATTTGTTTTCATCAACGAACGTTAATCATTAACGGATCAATCACTTGTTTATTTTAAGGAAAAAGAAATGCAAAAATTTGATCAAGTAATACAGGACATCGTATCTTATGTAACAGCTTATGAAATTAAGTCAGATTTGGCTTATCAAACAGC
>JASLHB010000119.1 GCA_030149965.1 Wohlfahrtiimonas sp.
GCTAATTAATATTGATACTGATATTACTGTTAATAGTAGCAGTGACATAATTATTTCCTATGTAAGTTAATGAATAGGAAAGTATTATGAGTAAGTAATGTGAGTTTATTGTGTGGGTTCTGTGAATTTATACTTTAATCAGATTGAATATTATCAAGTATGGATGAATTGAAAGCAGTTTTGAAAGAAACTGTAACAACACTGAAATTAGACACTAAATAGTGTGAGTACTATTTACGCAGTAATTTATTTGAAACTGTGTATAATGCAATGCATCACTCAATACAGACGCGGGATGGAGCAGTCTGGTAGCTCGTCGGGCTCATAACCCGAAGGTCGTTGGTTCAAATCCGGCTCCCGCAACCAAATATTAAAGCCCTCATGATTTCATGAGGGCTTTTTTGATTCTGTTAGATTTATTTCTTCTTTGGCATCAATGTCAAAGCCATGCCACCAAAAATCAAAATGATGCCAATCCATTGCTCGATGGATGGCGCAAAGCCTGTGATGAAGATGTCCATCAAGATCGCAACTAATGGATCTAAGAATACTAGAATCGCAATCAATTGCGTGGATAAATGGCGAATAGAATCAAAGAATAGATAGAACACAATGCCTGTATGTACAAAGCCGGTGATCAAAATATAAAACCAATTCATGCCCGTTAAATTATCAAAGGCAGAAAAATTCACGAAAGGGATTAATAACAATGCACCAAAAGCCACTTGGATTGTTGTGATTGCATAAGAGCTTGCGTATTTAAAGCCTTTGCCTGTCAATGTTAAGAGCGCATAAAATAGGGCAGAGAGTAAACCAAAGATCAAACCTTGTGAGAAGAACTCACTCACAGAAGATGTACGATTGATCTCTGCAATCGCTAAAGTTCCGATAAAGCATGCCAAAATCGCAACCATAGGAATGAGCGTGAGTTTCTCTTTATATATGAACGCGCCCAAGATCATAACAATCACAGGTGCTAAGTGATAAATGGAAATGGCAACGGTTACGCCAGATTCTTCGATGGCTTTGAAGAAGTAAATCCAGTTAAGTATTAAGAAGATCCCACAGATTAAAATGCGAAAGACTTCGTTTTTATTCCAGTTTTCACTGCGCAACCGACCAGAAACACACCAGAAAAATCCTAAAAAGAATGTAGCGCAGAGACATCTAATAAAAACAAGCTCCAGAGCAGGTACACCACTGCGTTCAGAGAAAAAGCCCACAGAGCCAAAAAGTATCATGGCAATGGACATTTTGATGATTGAAGGACGATTATTTAAAGATGAATTAGGGTGAACATTAGGCATATTAAGTGCTTGATCGATGGTTTAAGATAGCATTTAATATTATCTCTTTTAGTCATAAAAGTATAAAAAATTATACAAAATTAAAAATTGTAGTTGATTTGTAAAAGAAAAATCTAATTAAATCATTAATTTTCAATATGTTATTTTTATAAAATATTTTAAATTATTATTTATTTGAAATAAATCAAAAAAAAGCTATTTTTATTTTTATTTTGTAGTACTCTTACTGCCTTGTAAAAATTATTTAGAGTTTGTTTGGAGGATTCATGTCGAAAAGAGAAAGCTGGAGTAATCAGCTGTTATATATCTCGACTGTTGCAGGTGCAACTATTGGTTTCGGCGCAACATGGCGATTTCCTTACCAAGTTGGACAAAATGGTGGTGGCGCTTATCTTTTAGTATTTATTTTAGCGATGATCGTTTTGGGTGTGCCAATGTTAATGGCAGAACACGTGATCGGTCGCCGTTTACACACAAATACAATTGATGCATTTGGTCGTGGAAAATTAGCTAACCCTATTTCAAAAGGCTGGAAGGGCATTGGTATCTTAGCGATTCTTGGTGCATTTGGTATTTTGGCTTACTATATGGTTTTAGGTGGTTGGGTATTTGGTTATATTGCCGATATTTTAATGGGTTCTATTGATTTATCTAAGCCTTTAGCTAATGATGCAATCGCTGAATTCTTTAAAGGTTCAATCACAAACTCTTGGAAAATTTCTTTCTATACATTCTTGTTTGTTGTGATCAACTACTACATTTTAACTAAAGGTATTATTCAAGGTATTGAAAAGCTGATTTCTCGTATTATGCCATTGTTCTTGGTGATTCTAGTTGTCATGGTTATTTATGCTTTGCAATTAGATAATGCAATGGAAGGTGTAAAGTTCTACTTGATTCCTGATTTCAGCAAAATCAATGCAAACATTTTCTTACAAGCTTTGGGTCAAGTATTCTTTGCATTGAGCTTAGGCTTTGGTGTGATGATCACATTGTCTTCTTATTTAAGTAAGAAAGAAAACATGGTGAGAATCAGTTTGATTACTGGCGTGATTAATACTTTGATTCCTTTGATGTTAGGATTCGTGATTTTCCCAGCATTATTCTCTGTGGGAATGGAACCTTCAGCAGGACCAACATTGGTGTTCCAAGCATTGCCAGTAGTGTTTTCTAACATGCCATTTGGTACGGTGTTTGGTTTAGCATTCTTTGTATTGTTGATTTTAGCTGCATTGACAACATCATTAACAATTTATGAAGTAATCATTACAACATTGGTGGAAAAAACACCAGTGAGCCGTAAATTTGCGACATTTATTACATTGGCTGTGATTTTCTTATTAGGTAACTTACCAAGTGTATTATCTGATGGTCCGTGGAAAGATGTTCATGTATTTGGTATGTCAATTTTTGATGCATTCGACTTTATCAGCGCAAATGTGTTCTTCATTTTAACAAGTTTCTTATCATGTATCTTTATTGGCTTTGTGTTGAAGAAAGCTGCAATGTTAGAAGAAATTACTAATGAAGGAGCAGTGAATAACAAATTAGCGGTTCCATTGTTCTACTACATTAAGTTCTTTATTCCATTGTTGATCGCAGTGATCGCAGTGATGAACTTCGTATAATAATGTAACTACCTAATAGGCCTCGATTATGACGATAATCGAGGCTTTTTATTGGAAGGAAAATATATGCCACATGTCATTGTTGAATGTTCAGAGAAAGGTTTAGTTAAAGATTGTGATCAATTGTTGCTAAGCGTGAATCAAGCTTTATTGGATACGAAAGAGTTCGTAGCAGCGGATATTAAAAGCCGCTGTTATATACCTGATTATGTTTTATCAGGCTTAGATAAATCAGAAGATGCTTTCATTTCTATTAGTTTAAAAATCATGCCAGGGCGAAATGATGCTGTACAAAAAGATATGGCAGAACGAATTCTAGTTGCTGTAAAAGCTGAGCTTTCCAATAATGATGGTAAGAAAGTTCAGATTATGGTGGAAGTGACAGAATTAAACGCGAAGCAATATCATAAGATTACTGTGTAATTATTAATTAAGCTGTATATGATGTTATGTATTCTAAGCATAAGAGAAAAATAACATGGAAGAATTAATCATTAATAAAGTGCTGTTGAATGATATTAGTCAACTACAAGAAATTGGTAGGCAAACGTTTTATTCAACTTTTGTGGATACATGTTCAGCTGAAGATATGGCTCAATATTTGGAAGAAGGTTTTTCTATGGAGAAGCTTACTGCTGAATTGAATGATCAAAATTCTGAGATTTATTTTGCTGCGTTGGGTGGCAATATTGTTGGTTATTTAAAGCTTAATTTTGGATCATCACAAACTGAGCTTCAAGACAATCAAGCAATGGAAATTGAAAGGATTTATGTGTTAGAAGCTTTTCAAGGAAAAAAAGTTGGGTTGGCACTTTATAAAAAAGCGCTACAAATAGCCATTGAACGAGGAATGCAATATATATGGTTAGGCGTTTGGGAAAATAATATGAAAGCGTTGAACTTTTATAAGAAACAAGGGTTTATTGAATTTGATCAACATATTTTTAAAGTTGGAAATGACGAACAAATTGATCTGTTAATGAAATTAGAATTACATAAAAACTAAAAAAGCTCCCGAATGGGAGCTTTTTAAATGCTTTACATATCTCTCAGATTATTTATAACGAGAAATATCTAAACCTTCTGTATCAATTTCTGGCTTGTTACCTGAAATGATGTCAGATAAATACGAGCTTGAACCACATGATTGCGTCCAACCTAATGTGCCATGACCTGCATTGATATAAAAATTTATATATTGGGTTGCACCAATAATTGGTGTGCTATCTGGTGTTTTAGGACGTAAACCAACCCAAAATTCTGCTTTTGGTAAATCACCGCCACCAGGATATAGATCATTAGTCACAAACTCTAATGTTTTACGGCGCTTAGGATTTAGAGTTAATTTATAGCCTGAAATTTCAGCCATTCCACCAATGCGAATGCGATTATCAAAACGAGTAATGGCAATTTTATATGTTTCATCCAAAATTGTTGATGTAGGCGCAGATGATTCATCAATGATTGGTGCAGTTAATGAATAGCCTTTCAATGGATAGATTGGCACTTTAATACCAATTTTCTTCAATAAGAACGGTGTATAAGTGCCCAAGCAATCCACAAAAATATCCGCAGTATGTACAAGGCCATTGGCTTTAATGCCAATCACTTTATTGTGTTCAACTAGAATATCTTCGATATTTTGGCCAAATTTGAATTCAACGCCCATACCTTTTGCAATTTCTGATAAGCGATTGGTGAATTAAGAAGCAATCACCTGTTTCATCATTTGGTAAACGTAAGGCGCCTGCTAATTTATGTACAGAATTTTTTAAGCCAGGCTCAACTTTTAGAATGCCATCTTGATCTAAAAGCTCGTAAGGTACATTGAATTTTTCTAGGATTTCAATGTCTGCTTTTAGGTTTTCTACTTGTGCTGTGGTGCGTGACAATTGTAACGCACCTAAAGATCTATTTTCGTATTGAATGCCTATTTCTTCTCGGAGTTTAATTAAGCAATCACGGCTATATTCAGATAAACGAACTAAGCGGGATTTATTGATTTCATATTTTCCACTTGTACAGTTCAAGAACATGTTCCACATAAACTTATACTGATTGATATCAGCCGTTGGTCTAATCGCCAATGGTGCATGTTCTTCTAACATCCATTTGATTGCTTTTAATGGAATGCCTGGTGCTGCCCATGGTGTTGCATAACCAGGCGTGATTTGTCCTGCATTGCCATAGCTAGTATCTAGTGCAGTACCATGATGGCGTTCAAACACAGTGACTTTATAACCTTTTTTAGCTAAGTAATATGCTTGTGTCACGCCGATTACACCAGCACCTAAAATGATGATGTTCATGAATTCTCCTGGTGATTTTTATATATGATTCAATGATCAATTTAATATACACGAGAATGATTGTGATGGGATCGTTGTAGGCAAGGATCTTTTTGAATGAGGTGATAAATTTATCTCATGCAAAAAAAGCCCCCAAAAGGGAGCTTTAGAATGTTTTGAATATTGGTCAGATTAATTATAGCGAGAAATATCTAAGCCCTCTGTATCAATTTCTGGCTTGTTACCTGAAATGATGTCAGATAAATACGAGCCTGAACCACATGATTGCGTCCAACCTAATGTACCATGACCAGCATTGATGAAGAAGTTTGTATATTCTGTTCCACCAATAATTGGTGTGCTATCTGGTGTTTTAGGGCGTAAGCCAGTCCAGAATTCAGCTTTTGGTAAATCACCGCCACCAGGATATAGATC
>JASLHB010000086.1 GCA_030149965.1 Wohlfahrtiimonas sp.
ATTTTAATTTGTTGTAAACGCCCATTATGAAGGATAAATCCTGTGATCACGCTTTCTCCTTTATTGACGTTGCTGCCAAGAATAAATTTAGTTGCTGATTATAACCTGCAATTCATAAATAGTGTCATCAATATTCGACTGTTTAATTATAGGACACAGCTGTCTTTTTTGACATAAATCATAAAGCCAATATCTGAATTAAGAATCATTATCAATGATGGTGTATCATTGCTAACCACATAATAATCAAGGCACTTACTATGGCAACCACGACTTTAGACCAATTAGCCATCAATCAAACAGCACTGATCACGAAATTGAATACAACTAATGTCAATTATCGTAATAAGCTTTTAGCCATGGGAATCACGCCGGGCTGTAAAGTTCAAATCGTGCGCGCAGCACCGCTAGGCGATCCAATTCAAATCACCATTCGTGGCTTTCAATTGTGCTTAAGAAAAACTGAAGCTGCCGGTATTCAAGTGGAATTAGAGGATTAATCATGCAAACGAAAACCATTGCACTATTAGGCAATCCAAATTGTGGCAAAACAACCCTTTTCAATGCATTAACAGGTAGCAATCAGAAAGTTGCCAACTGGCCAGGTGTGACTGTTGATAAAAAAACAGGAAAATTTAACGTTGAAAATAAAGAAATCAATGTCGTTGATTTACCAGGAACATATTCATTTGAAAATAGCTTCACTAATACATCACAAGATGAATTAATCGTTCGCCATTACCTTTTGAATCAGAATAACGATAGCATTATCGTCAATGTGATTGATGCTTCTAATCTACAGCGTTGCTTATATCTCACATTCCAATTATTAGATCTCAAGCGCCCCATGATCATCGTTTTAAACATGATGGATGTGGCTAAATTAGAAGGCTATGAGATTTATCATGCGTTATTACAAGAAACGCTACATTGCCCTGTTGTTGCCATTAGCGCAAGTAAAAATGAAGGGATTCAAGAGCTCAAAAAAGTAATCGCAGCGTATGATCCTAAATTATATTTAGATCATCAACCACATAAAACACTTGATCCTGTCATTACAAATATCATCGAAACACAATTAGAAACATTATCTGATCACAGTGTTTTAAATCAAATGAATGGCTGGCTATTACTTGAAGCCATTAAGGGTGATTATGTCAGTGATAAGTTCACGCCCGCAGATAGTGCAGCATTGGAAACATCACGCACATCTATTGCTAATTTAGCAGATGGCGAGTTAGATATCGCGCTGGCAAGCTCCCGCTATGAAGCCATTGATCAATTATCCAAAGAAGTCATTAAAACGGTGGGCATTGCAAGCTCTCAACTCACTTATAAAATTGATCGTTGGGCTTTAGGAAAAATCACGGGCATTCCAATTTTTCTTTTAGTGATGTTCTTAATGTTCGCCATCGCCATCAATATTGGTTCAGCCTTCATTGATTTCTTTGACATATTATTTGGCGCTATCTTTGTAGATGGTTTCGCGTATTTATTAGGTAATATTAATGCGCCTGAATGGCTCACAGCCTTTTTGGCCAACGGCATTGGCGAAGGGATTAAAACCGTTGCCACATTCATCCCTGTATTAGCCATGATGTTTTTATGCTTATCAGTGTTAGAAGATTCAGGTTATATGGCACGGGCTGCAATGGTGGTTGATAGAGGAATGAGAGCCATTGGCTTACCAGGCAAAGCCTTCGTACCAATGTTAGTGGGCTTTGGTTGTAACATTCCTGCCATTATGGGCACACGCACTTTAGAAAATCATCGTGATCGTTTAATGTCCATCATGATGATTCCTTTCATGTCCTGCGGTGCGCGCTTACCCGTTTATGCACTGTTCGCTGCAATTTTCTTCCCGAACAATGTTGGCATGATTGTTTACTTGCTCTATTTACTCGGCATTGTTGTGGCAATTTTGACAGGATTTGCATTGAAGTTTTCCATATTAAAAGGCCCAAATACACCCTTCATTATGGAATTGCCTGCTTATCATTTACCCACATTAAAAGGCACATTATTATCCACTTGGGAACGTTTAAAAAGCTTCATTTATAAAGCAGGTAAAGCAATTATTCTTGTGGTTGCAGTTCTAGGTATCTTAAACAATATCGGTACAGATGGTAGCTTTGGCAATGCTGATACTGATAAATCAGTATTGTCTAGCATTGGCAAAACCATTACACCAGCATTTGAACCAATGGGCATCACAGAAGAAAACTGGCCTGCAACGGTTGGTGTTTTTACTGGTATCTTTGCCAAAGAATCAGTGATTGGCACATTGAATGCATTGTACTCAGAAGATAGCAAACATGAAGATTTTGATTTCTGGGATAAAGTTCAAGAAGCTTTTGCAACAATTCCAGATAATTTGGCACAAATTCCTTCATTATTAATTGATCCCTTGAAAATCAATGAACAAACTGCTGATGGTGATATTTCTGCGGTGCAAGAAGCCAATGAAGTGGATGATGTGACTGTGACTAAAATTCAAAACTACTTCACATCTGACGCAGCTGTGATCTCCTATTTAATCTTCATTTTATTGTATACGCCTTGCGTTGCGGCTTTAGGTTCTGTTTATCGTGAAGCAGGTACAAAATGGACAGTTTTAGTGGCAAGCTGGACTTTCATCATTGGTTGGATTCTAGCAACGGCTTATTATCAAGCGCATTTACTCACATTAGGTTCTAGCAGAGCAATGATTTGGCTAATTGCTTTATGTTTAGCCTTATTTGGCTTATTTATGTTGTTACGTTGGATGGGCAAAGTGGACATTTTCTCCCAAAGCCAAGCCATCATTGCACAAAGCCATGTTAAAAACAGCTCTGATAAGCATTGTTGCCAATGATTCTGCTCGATATTAAAAACTATATCATTCAGCAACAAGAAGTGACATTGCCACAATTGGCAATGCACTTTCAAATGCCTGAATCTGCCATTGAAAATATGGTGGAAATTTGGGTGCAAAAGAACATCATTGAAAAACTCACATTAACTTGTGGTACTTTCAGTGATAATTCTGGCTGCGGAGGTTGTTCGGATAGCTGTCAAAATCAGATCATTCAACAAATGGGCAAAAACAAACAGGTTCTCTATAGACCAATGTAATCTTATATCCTATGATCAATATCGGAGTATATACCCAAACAATTTCAAGCTTCCGCCTTCTTGCCGCAGGCAAGATGGCTTCTAGGTAAATATTTAAAGAATCTTGAAAGGTAATGAGTATAGTTTTAGAAACATTTGAATATCATTGGGGGAGAAAATGTCACAATCACCAGCTAAAGTTTATCGCGCCAAATCCGTCATTACAGATAAATTCCAAGTGGAAGTTACAGCCCGCAATCACAGGGAAAAGTTCGAATATTAGTCGTTAATTTACATAGTATTTTTTAGATTAAAAAGAGTAGATTGAAGTTATGAAAAAATTATTAGGACTGTTTTTATGTTTATCATTGATAAATATTAACTTAGGTATGGAGTATGGAAGCGCTGAAGTAGATGATGATTATTTATTAAGTAAAACGGCAGATGAACAGCTTGAAATTGCCATAGATTATTTTTCAAAGATTGCCGAAGATGAAAAAAATTATGATACTGCTATGGCTTGGCTTATATCTGCTGCAGTAGGAGGTAATGCACAAGCCCAAGTAATAGTTTCTCTTCAAGCACATGAGCTTGGAGATTATAGTATGGCGCTGGATTTTGCTCAGTTAGCTGTAGATCAAAATGATGCTCACGGTAGGAATGTATTAGCTTGGATTTATTATAACGGTTATGGTGTACCTCAAGATTATCAGCAAGCATTCAAGTATTATTCTTTATCTGCAGTACAAGGATGGACTGATTCTGAATTTATGTTAGGTTATATGTATGAGCAAGGTCTTTACGTTGAACAGAGTTATACATCTGCGGCGAGAAACTATCGTTTAGCTGCAGAGAAAAATTATGCAAAAGCTCAGTTACGATTAGGAATTATGTATTTTGAAGGGAATGGTGTTCGTAAAGATTATAATTTATCAAAAGAGCTTGTAGGGAAATCTTGTGATAATGGTTATGATGAAGGATGCAATCTATACAAGCGTTTCCCATAGTAGTAATGCTCTATGAGTAAATATCACAAGAAATTAACTATAAAAAGATTAATTTTATAAGAATATTGCACGATAGAGCACTCAAGCCTTTTTTACCCCCTTAAAGAAAATAGGTGCATATAACAAATAAACTCATAAACTCATAAACTCATAAACTCATAAACTCATAAACTCATAAACTCATAAACTCATAAACTCATAAACTCATAAACTGTTATATTACGAGTTTCCGAATCCCTTTATTAACGTCACTGGCTCCTATCGACTTCAATATTCTAGAAGAAATAAACAGAATAGGAACTAGCCAATTTACAAAAAAAAGGTAGTCATACTTCCAATGTCACAATCACCAGCTAAAGTTTATCGCGCAAAATCCATCA
Source organism: Wohlfahrtiimonas sp. (assembly GCA_030149965.1). Taxonomy (GTDB): domain Bacteria; phylum Pseudomonadota; class Gammaproteobacteria; order Cardiobacteriales; family Wohlfahrtiimonadaceae; genus Wohlfahrtiimonas. The sequence goes on from JASLHB010000086.1 coordinate 4,481, forward strand.
TTACAGATAAATTCCAAGTGGAAGTTACATCTCGCAATCATACACTCTATTTTGATGAACCATCACCGATTAGTAATAATGCAGGCATGACACCATTAGAAGGCTTATTGGGTGCAATTGGCGCATGTAAATCCATTGTGGCAAAAGTGACTGCAAAGAAAATGGGCATCGACTATCGCTCATTAGAGATCATTGTAGAAGGTGATTTTGATTCACGTGGTTATCAAGGTGATCCTGAATTTGATATTGGCTTTAGTGACATTCGCACCATTTATCAAATTGACTCTGATGCTTCTGAAGAAAAACTCAAACAACTCATGGAATTTGTGGATACTCATTGCCCTGCTGCTGCCACAATTAAAGATAGCGCGCCAATGAAATCAACTTTAAAGCGCCTGTAAATGCAAAAAGCAGATCAATGATCTGCTTTTTTATTATCCGAATAACCCTATTCTTCTTTCTTACGCTTCTTTTGTACTATCATTTGCGGATTAGAATCTAAACGTACTGCAGTTAATTTTTCACCCCAAGCACAACCTGTATCAATGCACATGATGTTATTTTCATTATGCAATCCCAGTGATGCCCAATGACCAAAAATCACCTGAGTTTGTTCAAAGCGATTCGGGAAACGGAACCAAGGTGTTAAACCCACAACTTCATCCATTGGCGCCTTAGCATCAAAATCCAATCGTCCATCATCATGCAAATATCTCATTCGCGTAAAAATATTGACAATTGTACGAATGCGGTCAATTCCTTCTAAATCATCCTGCCAAATATTAGGATGATTACCAAACATCTTCGGCAAAAATTCTGCGCATATCGCATCATCACGCAAAACATCTTCAGCTTCTTTCGCTAAGTTTAACGCTTGTTGGATTGTCCATTTTGGATATAAACCTGCATGACAAATAGCAACATCTAATTCAGGAATATAACGCATCAAAGGCTGTTCACGAATGAACTTCACATATTCATTCACTCGCTCACTTTTTAAAAGATCATCATAAGTATCATGGCGTTTTAAACGAATCAATCCTGCTTGAAATACCAAAAACGCTAAATCATGATTACCCAATACAGGAAAAATAGAGGATGAATGCTCCATCAAATAAGACAAAACTTTTTCTGATTTTGGCCCACGATTAATTAAATCACCCACAAGATAAAGCTGATCCTTATTGTGATCAAAATTAATCTTTTCCAGTAACTTCTTAAATTCTCGATAGCAACCGTGCAAGTCGCCTATAGCATAAATAGCCATAATCTATTTTTTGTTCCTGTTATTCATATATTCATGTAAGCGCTGAATGCTATTGTATTGCGCATGAATCGCCCAAGCATAACTGGATGCCAATTCTCCCATCCCACTTTGCCCAAGCGCCCCAACATATTCTTTTAAGCTTAAACCATCTGTTTGTGCAACCACTGTTTGTGCTTGCTCATAATATTCTAGCGCTTTTTCAAAATTATTTTGCGTCACATAAAAATAGATCAGATCAAACAATGCTGACAATGAAAAATAGTGCAATTGCTCTGTCGATTTCGTTAAGCTCTGATTCACATTTTTCAATGCGTTAAGATAAATAGCTTCCGCTTCATTGGCACGGTCTGTTTGCAATAAAACCCAGCCCATCATGGATTCTGTTCTTGCCAAATTATAATAATCTGTTGGCTGAGTTGTTAAATGCAATTCATACTTTTGATCCAAAATACGCTTAGCTTTATCCAGCTCATTAAAATCCATGTAAAAGAGCGCCAAATTTTCCATTGCAAGCATTGTCCGAATATCGCCAAAGCCTAAAAATTTCAAATCACTATTCAACGCATAATTATAATAATATTCTGCTTGACTCAATAAACCACGGGTTTCATAAGTCCAAGCTAGGACGCGCAACGTCGCACTATAATCCGCTGTATAAGGATATTTTTTACGAATGGCAATGGCACTTTCTAATAAGCTTGTGACAGTTTGCACATCTTTATTCTGAATATCATACGTCCAAACCAATGCCTCTAAAACATCTGCATAAATCAATTCATTTTTAGGATCATTTTCCACCAAAATCTTGGCTTCAGTTAAAATTGTGCGGGCAGCCAATTTATCTTTTTCTAAGTTTGCAACTTTTAAGAGTAATTCTAAATATTCTTTATTTGTTCGTACGCCAGTATATTCATTGATGGCACGATCATAATATTCTCGCGCAGCATAATTATCATTTTGCTCAATGAACCAATCACCAATCAAAACAGTATTACGTAAACGTTGTTCTGGTGTTTCTGATTGTTCGATCAAACTGTTTAACGCAACGCTCCCTTCTTCAGACATTGCAACAGGACCACAAATTCCCATTGTGAGAATTCCCCATAATCCTATTGTTTTTAAATGTTCTTTCATACAAAGCGCCCGCTAATGTTGTGCAAATGATACAGATTTTCTATTTTACAACAAAACATATTATCAAAAAATATAAAATCGTGATGGATTAAAGATTTTATTCTTGGGATAATCCATCCTTGTTTTCAATCAATGTAAGGAAGCCGTAATGAGCGACGAAATTTTATATAGTGAATATCAAGACGTATTGGCGGGCGTAAATCCCTCTGAAGCTCAAGGAATGTTAATTTCTTACATTTGTGCTCATCCAAATGAAGCAATCTTATTGTGGATTAAAGAATTATCTCGCTTAACGAATGATGGCATTAAAGAAGGCGATCTTTTGGTTGCATTGTATAAAGACACAACGCAAGAATTGAATGATTTAAATTTCACATTCTCACCGCTACTACCAGAAGGCGATGTTTACCAAAGAATCGAAGCATTACAACAATGCGCGGAAGGTTTAATCTATGGTATTGGCGTTAATCATCTGAAATTAGAAGGTGATGCTTATGAATTCATGAATGATTTAATTGAATTCTCGCACACAACTTTTGACACAGAAGATGAAGAAAATGCAGAAGAAACAGAGCAAGATTTTGAAGAAGTTTTAGAATTTGTTCGTATGGGCATTTTATTGCTTTATCATGATACATTGCAAACTCAAGGAAAAAGCGATGCAACAATGGCTAACAATCCTTAAAAACACCAAAATCATTCCGTTAATTTCACTGAATGATGTTGATCAAGCAAAACAAATGATGCAATTATTGGTAGAAGCTAATATTCATATTGCAGAAATTGTATTTAATCAACCAAAATCCAGTGAAATTTTGACAACGCTAAAAAATGAGTTCCCTGAAGCTCTTTTTTTAGCAGGCGGAATCATTCAACAGGAAAGCGCAGCATTAGCTATTGAGTCGGGTGCAGATATACTCATTACACCAAGCATCAATCCTAATATTTTAAAATTTGCACAAGATAAAGATTGCCCGATTATTCCGGGAGTCAACACACCTTTATCATTGGAAATGGCATTAGCTAATAATATTTCATTGGTGAAGTTTTTCCCTGCTGAAGCTTCTGGTGGCGTTAAATTAATCAAGGCTTTAAATAGCGTTTATCCTGATATCACCTATATTCCTTCGGGTGGAATAGATGATTCAAACATTGATGAATATTTCACACATAAAAATGTGATTGCTTGTGGCACTGGTTTTATCTCTGAAACAAAACAAATTCACAAAGGTAATTGGCGCCTATTGAAAACTCGCATCAAAACCATTCAATCCATTTTAAAGTACACATAATATGTTTTTATTACTGATCTCGATTGCCGCAACGCAATTAATTGCACTTGCTTCTCCCGGCCCTGATTTTTTCTTTGTATCCCAAGTTGCAGCAAGCTCTACGCGCAGACAAAGTTTTCGTGCCGTTTGTGGAATTACCGTTGGTGTTTTCATTTGGGCATTGTTGGCAATTTTAGGCTTAAATATCGTATTAAAACAATTACCGATATTACATCGTGGCATTATGGTCGTGGGCGGCGGTTATTTACTCTACTTAGCTTACCTTTTAGGACAATCTGCAATTTCAGCACACAAAGCAAAAAATACACCTTCGGAACCTAAATTACCGACAGTTCGTAGCAAATTTTTCTTAAAAGGCTTATTGACCAATTTATCCAACACGAAAGCATTGATCTATTTTGTAAGCGTATTTTCTGCGATTGTGACAGGCTCAGTGGACATCAGCACAAAAGGTATTATTTTAGGATTAATTGTCGCTGAAACATTCATTTGGTTTCTATTTGTGGCATATATTTTCTCTTTACCGAGCGTTAAAGCTAAGTACCAAGAATATACGCAATATGTCGATGGCACAGCTAGCTTATGTTTTTTGTTCTTTGGTGGATGGCTAGTTTATACAGGTTTATTGGGCAATCTAAATATTTAACCTTAATCCATGCAAAATATGAACTAAATGCTAGAATAATCATAATCTCCCATCAAACTAGCAATTGATCATGGAACAACAAATTACATTAATCACAGGCGGACAAAGATCTGGTAAAAGTAGCTTTGCTGAGCGCTATGCCCTCTCTTTGTCCGATTCGCCTGTTTATATGGCAACTTCTCGTGTTTGGGATGATGATTACTTGCAACGTATTCAGCGCCACCAAAAAGATCGTGGTGAGCAATGGTGCAATATCGAAGAAGAAAAATATTTAAGTCGACATACATTGAATCAATCTGTAATTGTGATTGATTGCGTGACATTATGGACAACCAATTTCTTCTTTGATCAATCGGAAGATTCTTTAGATGATATTTTCCAATCGGTGATGACAGAATTTCACAAATTTACTCAGCACAATAATCACTATATTTTTGTCACCAATGAAATTGGACAGGGCGGCATTTCCATTGATCCGATACAGCGCAGATTTACAGATTTACTGGGCTGGATCAATCAAGCAATCGCAGAGCAAGCCAATAACGTAACATTCATGATTTCTGGATTGCCCATGCAACTGAAAGGAAAACTATGAGAACTTACCACATCGAAGCATTGGATGAATTTTTCCGTAAAACAGCTCAAGATCGCATTGATAGCTTAGCCAAACCTGTTGGCTCTTTAGGTAAACTCGAAGGTGTTGCCCGTAAAGTTGCCAATATTCAAAATACACTGAATCCTGAACTCAAAAATCCACATCACATCCTTTTTGTCGCGGATCACGGCATTACAGAAGAAGGTGTGAGCCCAAGTCCCAAAGAAATCACCTGGCAACAAGCATTAAACATCACACAAAATGGCGCGGGTATTAATATATTCACTGAACAGCATCAGTTCAATCTACTGATTGTGGATTCCGGCACTGATTATGATTTCCCCGAAGACATCAATATCATTGACCGAAAAGTCCGCAAAGGCACGCAAAATTTTCTACATGAAGCTGCATTAACACCTGATGAAGTGAATCTTGCATTAACATACGGTGAAGAAATCGTTGATTTAGTTGCCAACAATGATTGTAATATTCTATCCATTGGCGAATTGGGCATTGGCAACACTTCTGTTGCATCTATTTGGATGTCTTTATTGACCAGTATTCCATTACAGCAATGCGTTGGCACTGGATCAGGTTTGAGCGAAGAATTCACATTACGCAAATATGATATTCTGCAACAAGCGATTGATCGCTATACAGGTTCATTAACGCCCATGACCATTATGTCTGAATTTGGCGGTTTAGAAATGATCATGGCAGTTGGCGCAATGCTTCGTGCTGCAGAGCTTAAGATGATTATTCTGATTGATGGATTTTTAATGAGTAATTCATTATTAATGGCTTCGAAAATTAATCCTGAAGTTGAACAATATGCGATTTTTAGCCATAAAAGCGAAGAACGAGGTCACACTTTGCTTTTAGAATATTTGGGCGTTGAACCTTTATTGCATTTAAATTTCTGCTTAGGCGAAGGTACTGGTGCTGTTTGTGCATACCCACTCATCGAATCAAGCGTGCGCATGATGAATCAAATGAAAAGCTTTGAAGAAAGCCGAATTTCTCGCATTAATCAATTCTAATGCTAATCACTGCTTTGATGTTTTTCACTCGCTTACCATTGTGGCTCTGGTTTTCTGTACCGAGCGAGAATTTCCAACGCGTGATTTATTACTGGCCATTTGCGGGCTGGTTAACTGCAAGCGTTATGTCATTAACCTTATTAGTGACAAGCGCTTTTCTGCCATTATCTGTCGCCATTGTTTTAACCATCATGAGCCGAGTGATTTTAACAGGCGCTTTACATGAAGATGGATTAGGTGATTTCCTAGATGGATTTGGCGGTGGTTATTCTAAAGAAAAAATTCTTGCCATCATGAAAGATAGTCATGTAGGCACTTATGCCATTTTAGGGCTGATTTTCTATTTCTTGCTGTCCTACAATATCATGCTCAATGTTGATACTGAATCATTGATCATACTTATGTTAATTACTGATCCATTTTGCAAAATGGTGAGTAGCTTCATTACTGTTCGCCTGCCTTATGCTCGTACAATTGAATCCAGTAAAATACAAGCGATTTATAGCCAGCCAAATATCAAAGAAACAGTGATGTCACTCTTTTTCGGCACATTACCTTTATTGGTATTGATAAGATTCTTACCTAGTTTCTGGTACATTTTTGCGATCATTACGCCAATCATACTATTTTTCATACTCACACAATGGATGAAACATAAAATTCAAGGTTATACAGGCGATTGTGCAGGCGCATTATTTCTAATGTTAGAGATATCCATGATGCTCACATTTTTAGCGATTCATACAGTGATATGAAACTGATCCTAATTCGCCATACATCATTAAATATTAAATCTGGCATTTGTTATGGCCAGTCGGACATTGGTGTCGGTGATACATTTATTGATGAAGCCACAGCAGTTAAATCACAATTGGCTGATTATCAGTTTGATGCCGTTTATACAAGCCCATTACAGAGATGCGTTAAGCTAGCTGATTTTTGCGATTTTCCAAATGCCATTCAAGAACCTAAATTAATGGAATTAAACTTTGGCGATTGGGAAGGCAAACCTTGGGATGATATTGATGACCCTAATTTACAAAATTGGTTCAATGATTGGCTCAATGTACCTACAACCAATGGCGAATCATTCATGATGCAATATCAACGCTATGTTGAGTTTGTGAATCAAATCAAAATAATGCATAAACAACAAACAATCGCCCTATTCACTCACGGTGGAATTCTACATTGCGCTCGCATTCATGCGGGAATTGATCACTTTGATAATACTTTTGATCATCAACCCAAATACGGCGAAGTACTAATGATTAATCTCTAAAATTGAATAGAAAATTATGAGAATCAAAATCTAAAGAACGAATATCCGAACGCGCTGACAATTCATTACGCTGAAGAGAAACATCAGAATGATTTTGGCTTGAATATTGATTTGAAAATAATGCCGTCACTGGCGTTAATGCAACACCAATTGTCAACAATGAACTGATTTTTAAAAAGCTACGGCGTGAATTATTCATGGTTTTCATTCTCTATTGCCCTATTCTTGATCTTTCATCTGTGACAGATATAATTCTTTTTGTTTCCGAGATAATTGCTTAAAAGCATATTCCTGCTTCATTGCTTCGCTTCTAGTGGCAAAGCTCTCATAATGCAATAACAATAACGGGCGACGTTTTGTAAGCCTTGTATATTTAGCACCAACGCCATCATTATGCTCTTTCAAGCGCCTTTCTACATCTATCGTATAACCTGCATAAAACGTATCATCATTGCATTTCAACACATAAAAATAATGATCTGCATTCTCTTTATCCATCATGATTGATTGCGACTTTCCCAGCGTTTTTTAGCCAACAAACGCATATCAACCACAAGATCAGTTTCATCCACAATTTCTTCACCAATGATCTTTTCGATGATATCTTCCAATGTAATCACACCAAGCCAGCTACCAAATTCATCATAAATAAAAGCCATATGCTGTTTTTGATCCAATAACTTTCTAAAAGCAGTTTTAACACTTGAAGTATCCGGCAATACTAATGGCGGCTCTGCGAACTCTAACACTGTTTTGCCAGATTCCACTAAATCAATAAAATCATGGCGAAAGAATATTCCCAACGGCGCTTCTTGATCATTAATGATGGGATAACGCGAGAATTGATTTTGATCGATCAAAGCTTTTAATTCGTCGCTACTGATACACGGATGAATTGCCGCAGTAACAACGCGTGGCGTCATAATAGATGTCAAACTCACTTCGCCCAAATCCAAAATATTGGCAATCACCGTTTGCTCTTTGGGTTCAATTTTGCCCAGCTCTTTTGCCAAAACTGATAATGCTTTAATCTCTTGTTTTAAATTGGCATCCACTTTATGATTACCGATCATGCGCATGATCAAATCAGATAACCAAATGAATGGCGCCAATACAATAATCATAGGATTTAAAATAGCCGGCAAGATTTTCGCCAACTCTCGCCAATATTTCGCGCCCAAAACTTTCGGAATAATCTCTGATAGAACCAAGATCAAAACTGTCATCACAGCTGAAGCAATGCCCAAGTAAGCATTACCATATAATTTTGTCACTTGCGAACCAACACCAGCTGCGCCTGCTGTGTGCGCCACTGTATTCAATGTCAAAATCGCAGCCAATGGACGATCAATCTTATCTCTTAATTTTTTTAATTTAGGATACAACTCTGGTGCATCTACTTTCTGCTGAGAAATAAAACTGGGCGACAAAGATAATAACGCTGCTTCCAAAATGGAACAAACAAACGAAATACCGATGGCAACTACAATGATTAAAACCAGAATTAACATTGATCTCTCATATCATAAAATACAGCTGTATATTATAGAACGTTTTACGGCTTAATATAAGCAAAGCCTTCATGTTGTTTGCGTGCTAATTCTAAAACAGCAGCTGAAACAATTGTCACAAATTCTGGTAACTCATCCGATTGAATATCAAAGCCTTTCATAGAATTTTGGCAAATATTCAACACAATTTTTTGATCAAACAGTGCTTGCAATGCAGGATGTTTTTCTGGCATCAAATAGCCTTGAATAGCTTCTCCATTGGCAACCACTGAAATTTCAGCACAATGAGCATCAATCTCTTTCAATAAATTATTGATATTAGCAATGATACGATCCCATTTATTGATCTCATCAATATGGAAAACAACCTTAAATTTTTCATTGTTCAGCATTTTATACTCTCTTTAATGACCCATTCCTGCCCATAATCCTAACATTCTCGTTAGTTTGGCCAAAATATACATAGATAATCCGCCACCTAAACATAAACCAATCAACCATAACCATTGGCTTTTCTTAGATTGCTTCTCTTGCGCTTGATCTTTTTCTGCTTCACTCATGACATCTAATACCTTTTTTGCATCTTGCCGAAATTATAAGTGATCTCACATATCAAATATAGATATAATTATTTTTGTTGCTATTTTGTAGCTAAATATCACATTAAATTACTTATAAATCAATGTTGAAAGATCAAACATGCATGACTATACATTTAAAATGTATATTTAATATATAAAACTTATGCATGATTTTTATAGCAAATAATTTAGTAAATTTTAATCAATTGAATTTAAAATAAATTATTATGTTTCAAACACTTATTTTAAAAATAAATTGACAATCTTTGGGATTCATTGATACTACAAAACAGCTCCAAAATTAAATATGGCATTACAAATGCAATATTTATATCAATCACAATAAAACCAAGATGATTGGCGCTAAATAAATAAAAACCAAAGGAAATCGTCTATTTACTCAACATAAATAGCAAATTTATACCGATGAACACAGGAGGATATCTATGTCACAAAACATGGGACAGAATTTACATGCGTACAGCAATGAGCATTTAATTACCATTGAACAAATGCCAAGCTTTAACAAAGTGGTCAAACAAAAGCATTTATTCCTTTTTTCTATCACTGCAGGCTTTTTGTTTATCTATATTCTTTTGCCCATTTTAGCCTTCCAGCCCATCTTACAAAAACCGTTAGTGGGTGCAATTACTGGCGTTTGGTTTTATTCAGCAGGATTATTTTTGATGACAATTATCCTATGTACACTTTACATTCGTCAGGCTGCTATTTTTGATAAAAGGATCGAAGCAGTGATTGAAGAATATCAACAAATGAGATCGGAGGAAGCACCATGAGTTTTATTTCTGTAGGTTTTTTCCTCGCTATTGTGAGTTTAACGTTAATCGTGACTTATATTGCAGCTAAACGCACAACATCTGCTAAAGATTTCTATACTGCTGGCGGCGGTTTAACAGGCTGGCAAAATGGCTTTGCCATCGCAGGTGATTATCTTTCTGCTGCGGCATTCTTAGGTGTTTCAGGCGCAATTGCATTAACAGGATTTGATGGATTCTTCTTCTCCGTTGGCTATGTAGTGGCAAACCTTGTATTGCTTTATGTGATTGCCGAGCCAATGCGAAATTTGGGTAAATATACCTTGGCAGATATGCTCATTTCCCGTTTCAATGAAAAACGCGTACGCGGTGTTGCAGCAACTGGCACAATCATCATTGTAATTTTATACATGATCGCACAATTAGTAGGCGCAGGCGCGTTGATCAAATTATTGTTTGGCATTGATTACTGGATCGCGGTATTGATTGTCGGCATTATGATGACAACATACGTATTATTTGGCGGAATGACAGCCACTTCATGGGTTCAAATCATTAAAGCTGCACTTTTACTCTTTGGCACAGGCTTATTGGCTGGCTTAGTTTTCAGTAAATTTGGTTATTCAATCACGAACATGTTCGATACTATCGCTAAAGACAATGGTGAAAAATTCCTAATTCCAGGCATTAAGTACTCAAGTTCAATTGATTCTGTGTCTATGATGATGGCGTTAGTTTTAGGAACGTCGGGCTTGCCACATATTTTGATGAGATTCTTCACAGTAAAAGATGCTAAAACAGCAAGATCATCTATTTCATGGGCAACTTGGATCACAACAATCTTCTTCTCTTTAACTATTTTCTTAGGCTTTGGCGCATTACAATTTGTTGGCATTGAGAATATTTTGGCAGAAAGTAAAGCTGGCAATACAGCAGCACCATTGCTTGCTCAATATTTAGGTGGCGAAGTATTAATGTCATTCATCAGCGCGGTTGCCTTTGCAACAATCTTAGCAGTAGTTTCTGGATTAGTATTGACGGGCGCTTCAGCGATTTCCCATGATATTTATGGCCAAATCATCAAAGATGGCAAGTTAAGCGCAGGACAAGAAGTTGCTGCTGCTCGATTAGGATCAATTGGCATTGCTATTTTATCCATCATTCTCGCGCTCTTTGCACAAAACTTAAACGTTTCATTCTTAGTATCATTTGCTTTCTGTATTGGTGCTTCTGCAAATCTACCTGTAATTTTATATACAATTTACTGGAAAAATTTCAATTCAACAGGCACGGTTGCAGCCATTTCAACGGGCGTAATCTCCTGCTTGCTCTTTGGCGCAATGGGGCCAAATATCTGGTCAGAAACTGGCAATGCAATCTTCATGGGCAAACCTTTAGTTGATTTAGCTGTACCAGCAATTATCACAATCCCTCTAGGTTTCTTAGCCGGCTATGTTGGATCAAAAATTGGTGCGAAAAAGCATAATACTGTTGAATCTGCAGCGCTTTATCAAACCATTCGCGTGAAAGCGAACACAGGATTGATGCTAGGTTAAAAATTATACAGATTAATGCTTGACGAACGAATTAATGTTGTCTATAATTCTCAGCTCTTACGGTCGATGACCTAAGTAATTGGGCTGTAGCCAAGCGGTAAGGCAGCGGGTTTTGATCCCGCCATTCCCAGGTTCGATCCCTGGCGCCCCAGCCAAGATTTCGAGTTCGATCGGTTGACCACGAGCAAAGCGAGGGGACCGTGGCCACAGGCAAGATGATGGTGTTCGCGGGCAATGCAAACCCGCAACTGGCGCACACGATCGCCGCCCGTCTGACCTTGCCTCTGGGCAAGGCCCAGGTCAACAAGTTCAGCGATGGCGAGGTCGCCATCGAACTGATGGAGAACGTGCG
>JASLHB010000104.1 GCA_030149965.1 Wohlfahrtiimonas sp.
CTCTCTTTTTCAAACAATGTTACTTCAGCATTAGGATGATCAATCAATAGTTGCCTTGCAACAGCCAATCCATTAATTCCTCCACCAATTACTGTATACTTGACAATAGACACATCAATCTCCTTTTACTTCGCGTTGTACTTATAACGGGACCAGCACTACTCCTTATTTTCGCCCTTGCATGGAAGCTTTTCTGGATCAGAATGCTTATTTGGCTGAAACTGCCAATATCTTTATTACACAATAAGCGAAAAAAGAGATGACTGGATTGATTCAAACTTTCTTAGTCAATTCTCATGGATTCATAAATAGATCATCATTCATCGCATTATTATCACATGTTTTTTCTAGATAATTTATAGCATGCATAACAGTTGCATGCAACACGCAATATGTAATTTATGTAGTTAAAATGATGAATGTTCAACCATCTCAAATATTTTCACTTTTCTAATTGCAATAAAAAAGCAGGATAAATATTTATCCTGCTTTTCTTTTACCTACTATTATCCAAATTTAAGTAATAGACTTCTTATTGATCCATTTCAACGGAAGTTCTTTGGAATTCACTAGTAATACAGCCACTACGATGATTGCACCTAAGATATCTGTTAATAGCTCTGGCACCACCAGCATCAAAGCACCTGCAGCTAAAATAAATCGCCCTAAAACACTAAATGTAGTTTTGAAATAGCCTTCAACTGATGCGCTCAAAGCGATAATACCAACGATAGAAGTGATCGTAATCATGATAATATCTAAAATTGGGGGTGCTGGGAATTCAGTCGCATTCATCGGCAATCCTGTAGTATCGATCATTAACATTGCTGGATTATAAACAAACATAAATGGAACAATAAAACCTGCAACAGATAATTTCAAAGACTGCCAACCTGTTTTCATAGGATCTCCGCCCGCAATACCTGCGCCTGCAAAAGAAGCTAAAGCAACTGGCGGTGTAATATTGGCAAAAAGTCCAAAATAGAAAACAAATAAATGCGCAACAATTGTTGGGATTCCAATATTAGCTAAAGCAGGAGCTGCAATTGTCGCTGTAATAATATATGCAGGAATTGATGGTAAACCCATGCCTAATACCATTGATGCAACCATTGTTAATAACAATGTAATCAACAAGTAACCTTCGCCTGTTCCAGTAATTGCACCAATCAATTCCGTCGCCGCTGATGTTAAACTCAAAATACCAATTACAACGCCAATCATCGCACATGCAGCCATTACAGATAATGATTGTCTAGCACCATCTTCTAATGCTTCTAAAATATTTTTGAAGCTCATGCGTGTTGATTTTCTAAACTGACTCACAACCACAGCAATTGCAATCGTATTAAAAGCAGCATAGCTGATTGGCATATTATTCGCTAAGAAATAAACCAAAGCCACTATCGGCAATAATAAATGCCCTCTTTCTTTTAAAACTTCTTTGACACGTGGTAAATCTGCTTTAGGAATGCCCTTCAAATTATCACGCCCTGCTCTAAAATGAACTTGTGCAATCACGCCCAAATAATATAGAAGTGCTGGAAATAATGCAGCAAGTGCAATCGTTCCATAAGAGATTCCTGTTGTTTCCGCCATGATGAATGCACTTGCACCCATTATTGGTGGCAATATCTGTCCACCCACTGATGCACTTGCTTCAACTGCGCCTGCAAAGTTTTTACTATAACCAACTTTTTTCATCATTGGGATGGTGAAAACACCTGTACCAACAACGTTACCAACAGCTGAACCATTAATACTTCCCATGAATCCACTTGCAACAACCGCTACTTTTGCAGGTCCACCTTGCTTATGTCCTGCCAATGCTAATGCAAGATCATTAAACAATTGTCCCATGCCTGATTTATTCAAAAATGCACCGAATAGGATAAATAAGAAAATAAAGGAAACAGATGCACCAATTGCTGAAGAATATAGACCTTCCGTTGTAATGTATAAGTGCCCGAAGATATCATTCAAATCAAATGGTCTTGTTTGCAAAATTCTTGGCATAAATTTATAGCTACTAATGAATGGATAAACCAAAAATATTAATGCTAAAGCTGGAAGAATCATGCCCATAACGCGTCGAGTTGCTTCAATGATTAACACAATTGTTAACATCGACATGGCAATATCCATATTATTTGCAATTCCGCCACGAACTGTTGCGATCGCGCTATATTGATTCACAAGATAAAATAAAGATGCAAATGATAATAAAACCAATATCCAGTCATACCACATCACTTTATCTCTGCGCTGTGATTTATAAGCAGGATAAATTAAAAACACCAAGCCCAAACCAACAGATACATGCGTCGCTCTATATAACAATTCAGGCATTGGATTATAAGTCGCCCATAGATGAAAAATAGAGTAAAACACTGCATAACATGAAATCAAGTAACGCAAAGGTCGGCTACTTGGTGTTCGAACAATCGACTCTCGATCAAATTTCTCTAAAATTTGCTCAGTATCCGCAGGAATTGCGTCAGATACCTCATAATTACTAGAATTTTTATGAACCATAACAGTTCCTCATTAATATATATTGCCAAAGGTTAAAATTTTTGTTTTGAATATGAATCTCGGTAAAGCGATCGAGGTCTTGATAAATTTTCCAGTCATTATTATTGGAATAAACGATAGTAGACTGAACATCTGTATCAACAATCCACCTGATATCCTCTTGATGAAGATTCATTACATAATGAATCATTCCATCTTGTGTTTTAATCCATTGACCATCATTAGGAACGCCTGCACCAAAAGTTTTGAAAACAGATTTCTTCAATATAAAGCCATACTTAGATCGTTCAAAATATTCTATCCATGGTGTTCGATCGATAGAGTGAATCCAAGATAATGCAAACTGTTCATCATTAACTTTACAAGTATCTACAGGCGTTGAAATAATAGTGACTGAACGATTAATTACACTTAAATAAACACTAAACATTAAAGCTATGGCGCAAATTAATAATATGGCCATAGCTTTTTTTGAAGCTAACAAGCGATGCTGATTATTTTTGCTCTTGCTCATCGTAGTAACGTTTTGCGCCCGGATGTAATGGTGCAACCATTCCTTCTTGAGCTGCTTCTAATGAAATTACTTTTGCAGCCTGATGCGCATTCGCCAAGTTGCCCAAGTTTTCGAATAATGTCTTCGTTAATTTATAAACGTCATCATCACTCAAATCTTTACGCACGATTAAAGCATTCACAATAATTGCTGTTGGGATTGGATCAGCATTACCATAAGTACCCGCTGGAATTTCAGCTGATAAGAAGTAATCTTGATCTTCTGCAATTTCATCCACCATTGTTTTTTTGATTTCAACCAACTGTAAATCAAAACCACGCTCTAATTCCATAATCGCAGCATTTGGCAATCCACTTGTTAATACAGCCGCGTCAATTTTTCCACCTTTCAGTGCATCTACTGCCTCAGAGAAACCTAAATAATCAACAGTTAAGTCATCATAAGTAATACCATGGCCCTTTAATAATGCGCGTGCATTCATTTCTGTGCCTGAGTTCAAGTCACCTACAGCAACGCGTTTACCTTTTAAATCATCCATAGTTTTAATGCCACTTTTCTGAGAAGTGATGATTTGCACATAATTAGGATACAAAGATGCGATTTGTAATACATTATCCACTTTCTTCGTGAATGAACCTTCTCCTGCAACTGCTTGGCTTAAAGCATCACTCATTGTCAAAGCTAATTCAGCTTTACCTTGGCTCACAAGGTTAATATTTTGAATTGATGCACCTGTCGATTGTGCCTTAGCATTAACATCATAAGTTTTTGAATAAATTTGAGCTAATGTCGTACCAATAATATTATAAGGGCCTGATGATCCACCAGTTGCAATTGTCACATAGCTTGTTTCTAGACGATTATTTGCAGTAGCTGCAGAATTCGTAGATTCAGTTTCCGTTTTTGGGCTCTCTCCACATGCAATTAATACTGAAGATAATGCCGTTATCATTAATAACTTTTTTAATCCTGATGTGTATTTCATATTCAATTCCTCTCTTTTCTGTTATAAATTTATTCATTATTATTGCCTCATTTTATGAGGATTATGTGATATTTAAATCAAACTGAACTTGTTCAAATACCAACTTTTCTTACCATACATCATCTAATACTTAAGATACAAGTACCTCTCTCACAATGTATTCCGCAATTGCCATAGATGATGTGGCACCTGGTGATGGCGCATTACGAATGTGCGTAATATTACCTTCTTTACGGATCACAAAATCATCCACCAAACTGCCATCTTTATTCATCGCTTGAGCACGAATACCACGTGTTGCTGGCTTTACAGTCATGTTGGATAATGATGGAACATATTTCACGCATTCATCAATGAATGTTTGTTGGCTCAATACTGTTTTTGATTCACGAATTGCTGCAGGGATATT
>JASLHB010000105.1 GCA_030149965.1 Wohlfahrtiimonas sp.
CTCTCTTTTTCAAACAATGTTACTTCAGCATTAGGATGATCAATCAATAGTTGCCTTGCAACAGCCAATCCATTAATTCCTCCACCAATTACTGTATACTTGACAATAGACACATCAATCTCCTTTTACTTCGCGTTGTACAAATATGAAAAAACTAAAAAAAATAGAGAGTCTTTCTGACCAAGCATTTGATCTTCTTCGTGAAGCGATCCTCAATGGTGTTCTTGAACCTGGAAAACTATACTCAGCAACTGAGATCGGTGAATGGATTGGTGCTTCTAGAACGCCTGTTCGGGAAGCCGCACAACAACTTGCTGCCATAGGATTAGTTCGCATAGAACGCAATAAAGGCATTCGCATCCTGCCTACTTCACTTCAAGAATTGATTGAGTCTTTTCAGATTCGTTTAATGCTCGAAGTACCTTTGATTCGTAAAGTTGCACTCGACCGAACTACTGAAGATCTACAAACTATCACTACTGCCTATGATAATTTTGCAGCCGCCGCTCAAAAAAATGATGCAGCAGAAACATTAAAAGCAGATAAAGAATATCACTCAGCATTATTGCAAGCTGCACACATCGAGCGCGCTTTAGTCATTATTGAAAATACTCGCAATGCCGTACTTTTAACGGGTCCCAGCACTATTCCTTATTCTCGTACTTGTATGGAAGCTTTTTTAGATCATAAACCGATTCAAGAAGCCATTCTCAATCAAAATGCTGACGCAGCTGAAAGTGAAATGAAACGCCACATCATCAATACTGCCAATATGCTTATTACACAAGAAGCGAAAAAAAGAGATGACTGGATTGATCAGAATCTTCTTAGTCAGTTCTCATGGATTCATAAATAGATCACCATTAATCACATTATTATCACATGCTTTTTCTAAGTATTTTATAGCACGCATAACAGTTGCATACAACACGCAATATGTAATTTATATGTAGCCATAATTTTAAGACATAAAAAAAACCTCGGCAAGCCGAGGTTTTTATCATTCCAAATGAGGTTGGGATTACATCATACCGCCCATACCACCCATTCCGCCCATGCCACCCATATCAGGCATTGCAGATTCAGCTTTTGGTAATTCAGCAACCATACACTCAGTTGTGATGATCTATGAAGAAACTGAAGCTGCGTGTTGTAACGCTGAACGAGTTACTTTTGTTGGATCCAAAATACCCATTTCAACCATATCACCATATTCGCCAGTTGCAGCGTTATAACCAAATGCATCTTTACCATCACGAACTGCATTTAATACAACATCAGCAGGTTCACCAGCATTGATTACGATTTGACGTAATGGCTCTTCCATTGCGCGCATTGCAACACGGATACCAGCATTTTGTTCGTCGTTGTCGCCTTTCAAGTTTTGAATTGTATTCAATACTCGAACCAAAGCTACACCGCCTCCAGGTACAACGCCTTCTTCAACTGCTGCACGAGTTGCATGTAATGCATCTTCTACGCGAGCTTTCTTCTCTTTCATTTCAACTTCAGTTGCCGCACCTACACGAATTACTGCAACGCCGCCTGCTAATTTAGCAACGCGTTCTTGTAATTTTTCACGATCGTAATCAGATGTAGCTTCTTCCATTTGAATGCGGATTTGATCAACACGACCTTTGATTTCAACTTCATTGCCAGCACCATCGATAATTGTTGTATCTTCTTTAGAAACAACAACACGTTTTGCTTGACCTAAATCTTCTAAAGAAGCTTTTTCTAATGACATACCGATTTCTTCCGAAACCACAGTACCGCCAGTCAATACAGCGATGTCTTGTAACATTGCTTTACGACGATCACCAAAGCCAGGTGCTTTAACTGCAGCAACTTTAACAATACCGCGCATGTTGTTAATTACCAATGTTGCCAATGCTTCGCCTTCAACATCTTCAGCAACGATCAACAATGGACGACCTGTTTTTGCTACAGCTTCTAAAACTGTTAACATTTCGCGAATGTTAGAAATTTTCTTATCGCAAATCAAGATCAAAGGATTGTCTAATTCTGCAGCCATTGATTGTTGATTATTGATGAAATAAGGAGACAAATAACCACGATCAAATTGCATACCATCAACTGTTGTTAAGTCGTTCTCTAAACCAGAACCTTCTTCAACAGTGATAACGCCTTCTTTACCTACTTTAGCCATTGCATCAGCAATGATTGCACCAATTTCTTCATCAGAGTTTGCAGAAATTGTACCAACTTGTGCAATTGATTTATCATCAGAACATGGTTTAGAAATTGCTTTCAATTCAGCAACTGCTGCTGCAACTGCTTTATCAATACCACGTTTGATATCCATTGGATTCATACCAGCTGATACTGCTTTCATACCTTCACGTACGATTGCTTGTGCCAATACTGTTGCAGTTGTTGTACCGTCACCAGCGATGTCAGAAGTTTTTGAAGAAACTTCTTTAACCATTTGTGCGCCCATGTTTTCGAATTTGTCTTCTAAAACAATTTCCTTAGCAACTGAAACACCATCTTTAGTGATTGTAGGAGCGCCAAAGCTTTTTTCTAAAACTACGTTGCGGCCTTTAGGACCCAAAGTTACTTTTACTGCGTTTGCTAAAGTGTTTACACCTTTAACCATACGTGAACGTGCATCATCACCGAAACGAACTTCTTTTGCTGACATAACTAAATACCTCTAAAAGTTAAAATATTTTCTATAAACTATTCAAATCAAAGTAATTGTGTATTAACCTTCGATTACTGCCATGATTTCATCTTCACGTAAAATCTTTTTGCCTTCATAGCCAGGAATATCTTGACCAGAATATTTACCGAACAATACTTCATCACCAACTTTAATATCTAGTACTTTTACTTGGCCATTATCTAAAGTTTTACCAGTACCTACAGCAACTACTGTACCGCGAGATGGTTTTTCCGCTGCTGAACCAGGCAATACGATACCGCCTGCAGAAGTTGTTTCTTCACTTGCTAACTCAACGATTACGCGATCGTGTAATGGACGTAATTTCATAGTGATATCCTCAAAAATAAATAATAACGAAATGGTTTCGTTTTGGTATAAAACCTAACTGCAACTACTATGGCGCTTTTTTTTTAATTTTCAAGTTACCGCAAATATTTTTATTTTAGAATTTCTCAAAAAATAAGAATAAACCTAACCATTTGGTAGATTAATAGCCATTCTCACTTTTAAAAAAATTGTATGATCTTATTCCTTTTAAATTTTTTTAATGAAAATCTCACAAAAATATGCAACATCTTTACTATTCATTAGATCAAGTTTGGGTAGAAATGCCCATGAACTACTTTCAATATATTGGATTACAATCCTTATTGTTTGTTGTGTGTATTTTTATGATGATTATCATTGTCAGTAAAATTTTTATTAAAAATCGGCATGCTTTTTCATTGTTATTAAAGCGCGCTCTGATTCTGCTAAGTTGTAGCATTGTGGGTTATTGCGGATTTTATGGCATAGAATACATTCGTAAAGTGCAACAATTTGAAATAAATCAAGTTAACAGCGATGTTTTACTATCTGAATTGATCTATTCTGCACGTAAAGATCGCCCATATACTGTATTTGAAAGCAGCTTAACTGGTACCAATGATAAACAAGTATTAGATAATATTCGTAATAATGAAATGTTACCTAATGACGAATATAAAAGAAGTTTCAATCTAGCAAAACGCACATTAATGGATTTAGAAAAAAAATCATTATATGAATATTCTTCTGGTATTGATGATCCGAAAGTTTGCCAGAAAGATCAATTTAACCAACTATATCTTTGCCAAACTCATTTTAAGAAACCTAATGGTGCACAAATTTATTTACAGGCCATTGTTTATGTTGAACCTAAAGCTTACCAAGATTATTTACGCTTTGGTTTTCGTGAAAAAAGTTCTTTATAAATAGTATAAAGAACTTTGCTTCACAGTTAATTTAAATAAAACTAATTAATCTCTTTCACCTTCAATAATCTTAGTGCATTCAATACAACCAAAATACTTGTGCCAACATCGGCCAATACCGCCATCCACATATAAGCATGACCTGAGATTGCTAATGCTAAGAAGAAAATTTTAATACCAATCGCAAAAATAATATTTTGACGAATGATGGACATTGTATGATCTGCAATATTTAAAAAGTTCGGCAACTTCATTAAATCATCATCCATGATTGCAACATCGGCTGTTTCAATCGCCGTATCACTGCCGATTGAACCCATTGCAAAACCAATATCTGCTTTTGCTAATGCTGGCGCATCATTAATACCATCGCCAATCATGCCAATCGAGCCACTTTTTTTCTGGAAATCATTCACAAACGCCATTTTATCTTCAGGCAATTGATCACCTCGAACTGCAGTCAAATTCACAGTTTGTGCCACTTGATCCACAGTTTGTTGACGATCACCTGATAACATCACCAGCTGTAATCCACGTGCTTTCAATAGCTCTAGTGCGCGCACACTTGTTGCCTTCACGCCATCTTCTAAAACAAATAGCGCTAATAATTCTTGTTCATTTGCCAACATCAACACTGAATGTGCACGATCTTTAAAAGCAACCAATGCTTCATCTGCTTTTGTGAGGTCAATATTATTCGCCAACATCAATTTGGCATTGCCTAAATAATATTGTTCACCAGTCATTGCGCCTTTTGTGCCATGTCCAAGAATCGCCTCAAAACTTTCAACATTTTGAGCAAACATATTTTGCGCTTGGTAGAAAGTAACAATTGCTTTAGAGATTGGATGATCAGATCTCGCGGCTAAACTCATTGCAAGACTTGCTGTTGTAGTATCTTGAGTAAAGATAAAGCTCTCCACAACTTGTGGTTTACCTTCTGTGATCGTACCTGTTTTATCAAATGCCAAACCTTTCAAATGGCTCGCAGCTTCTAAATAAGAACCGCCTTTGATCAAAATACCTTGGCGAGCTGCTGTTGTTAAACCGCTCACAATCGCAACTGGCGTTGAAATCACCAAAGCACAAGGACAAGCGATGATCAAAATGACTAATGCGTTATAAATGCTTTGTAACCATGTGAAATCAAACAGTGGCGAAACCAACGCAACAAGAATCGCAAACACAAAGACAATTGGCGTATAAATTGCTGAGAATCGATCAATGAATCGCTCAGTTTCTGACTTATTGCCTTGTGCTTGTTCGATCGTGCGTGCAATTTTACGAAGTGTTGAGTTCTCTGCCGTTGTTGTGGTTTTAAACTCAATTTCGCCTTCTTGGTTGATACTGCCTGCATAAACTTTATCGCCCACCGTTTTATCAATCGGTAAACTTTCACCAGTAATTGGTGACTCATCAATGCTTGAGCTACCTTTAATGATTTCACCATCCAAGGCAAAACGCGCACCTGGCATTACACGAATGATAGAATTCAACGCAATATCATCAGTTGCCTTTAAGACAAATTGACCATTTTCCTGCACCCAAGATTCATCTGGCGCTAATGATAATAAGCCTTCTATTGCATTGCGTGCACGATCTAAAGAGCGTGCTTCCAATACTTCAGAAATCGTGAATAACACCATCACCATCGCAGCTTCTGGGAACTCACCAATTAAAATCGCCCCTGTCACAGCAACGCTCATCAAAGCATTGATGTTCAGTTTTTTATTCTTAATAGCAATCCACCCTTTTACATAAGTTTCATGCCCACATAAAACAATTGCAACGATCGCCAATAATGAGACAAACCAAGTGCTATCGCCGAATAAGCTGATCAGCTCTGCTGTAATTGCAAGCGCCCCTGAAATCCCCAACAACCAATATCTTTTAGCTATATTTTTAGGTGCAGGTGCTTTAGTGCCTTGAGGAATAGCATTCATGCCTAATGATTTAATTGCAGCTAAAATATTCTCCAAATCACCTTTATACACAAGATGCAATTGGCGTTGAATTAGGTTGAATTGCATTTCATGGATTTCAGGCATTTTGTCGAATTTCTGGCGAATCAACTGCTCTTCTACAGGGCAATCCATCTCATTAATAGTCAAAACTGCTGAAGTATAACCTTCTGGAATTTTGCTAAGTTGAACTTTTTTGTCAACAATATCCCCATGTTGTCCACAGCAACTTGTGGATAACTCTTCATGATCATGAGAATGATCGTGATTATGGTCATGTGGATGCTGATGTTCAGTTTCATGGCTACAGCATGAATTCGATTTATGTTCATGTTTCATCACAAACTCCCTTCGAGAGTGAAAAATATAATATGTGATATAGTAAACACCTTAAAGTAACTATAAGGTCAAGCAATAAGGAGTATTCAAATGAATATTGGCCGATTATCACAATTAACAGGAGTTTCTACTGAAACTATTCGTTACTATGAAAAAGAGCAGTTAATGCTGCCAGCGGAGCGTTCTGCCAACAATTACCGTATTTATAATCAGCAACATGTTGAGCGCTTAACTTTCATTAAAAATTGTCGTGCTTTCGATATGACCCATGAAGAAATTCATCAGATTCTGAATGAAGTAAACCAACCAAGCAGTGATTGCAGTGCGATTAATCACATCATTCAAGATCATTTAGCCCATTTAGATGAACGCATTCAAGAGTTATTACATTTAAAAGAGAAGCTCACAAGTATAGAAAAACGTTGTCGCAGTGCGCATACTGCGGATAATTGTTCCATCATTAAAGATATTGCGAGTTTAGAAGATGTCCCAAGCCGAAATACTCATTTAGGCTAATATTTCATGCAATAAAAAAGGCGCTCTAAGCGCCTTTTCATCATATTATCTGTATTAATTATTCGTATAAGTAACGAGCAATCATTGTCATATCATCCACAGGACCAATATTCGTATGAACGATATAGCCTGAACCACGCGCAACTTCAATCACTTCACCTTTATCGTCGCGCATTTCACCTAATACAACTTCACGGTTGCCATTTTGATTAATGATTTCAATACGATCGCCAGTTGCGAATTTATTCTTCGCTTCCAATACTGTAATACCAGTTTCAGGATCATATGATTTCACTTCTGCAACATATTGTTGGCGAGAATGAATACTGTTACCTGTTAAGTAATTTTGGTAAGCATGCGGCATGTGGCGCTGTAAGAAACCTTCTGTATAACCACGATTTGCCAAGCCATCTAACTTGCCATATAACTCAGGGTTGAATTCACGACCTGCAACAGCATCTTCAATCGCTTGACGATACAATTGCGCTGTACGTGCAACGTAATAAGGCGATTTTGTACGACCTTCAATTTTCAATGAATCCACGCCGATTTCAATCAATTTTTGTACATGATGAATCGCTCGTAAATCACGTGAGTTCATGATGTATGTGCCATTTTCATCTTCGCTGATTTCCATCCATTCGCCTTTACGTTGGCTGTTTTCTTGGATCAAATATGAGCGATCAGCTTCAGGATGAGGATTGTAACCTTCAGGCGCATCAAACGCTGAACGATTCAATTCATCTTGAAGATATTTCATTGGATCATCAGGTTCTTTAGGCTGAACATGATTACTGCCGCCTGTATAAATGTTCACCAAATCAGCATTCTTTGGAACTAATTCACCTTCCGCCGTTTGCTGTGCATCTGTTAAACCATAATTCCAACGACAAGCATTTGTGCAAGTACCTTGGTTCGCATCACGATGGTTAAAGTAACCTGATAACAAACAACGACCAGAATAAGCAATACACAACGCACCATGAACGAATACTTCCAATTCCATATCAGGGCATTCTTGGCGAATTTCATGAATTTCGTTGATAGATAATTCACGAGATAAAATTACACGCGTTAAACCTTGCTTCTGCCAGAATTTAACTGTTGCACTGTTTACCGCATTCGATTGTACAGACAAGTGAATGTCCATTTCAGGCCAACGTTCACGAACCATCATGATTAAACCTGGATCTGCCATGATTAAAGCATCAGGACCTAATTCAATGATTGGTGCTAAATCATCTACGAATGTTTTTAATTTTGCGCCATGTGGCATTGTGTTCAATGCAACAAATAACTTCTTGCCATGTTCATGAGCATAATCGATACCCATTTTCATGCGTTCTTCATTTTTGAAGTCGTTATTACGTACACGCAAACTATAACGAGGCAAACCTGCATAAACAGCATCTGCACCATATGCAAATGCATAACGTAGATTTTCAAATGTGCCCGCAGGCGCTAACAATTCAACTTGTCGTTTTATCATAAAAATTATCCTTTCAGGGGATTAAGGCATATAGCCAAAAGGCGAATATTATACCTGAAAAATTTTATTGCTCTTGCTTTAACTTCGTGAGATATCTAGAAATCACAAAATAAGCAATCGTTCCATAGACAGTGATTAACACAAGAAGATTCATCAATTGATATTTCGTGTGCTCTAATGTTGCGCCCATTTGATTCAAATGAACCAAACCTTCTATCGCAGATGTGGATGGCAAAATACGCCCAACCATTTGTAAAACATCTGGCATTAAATATTGTGGCCATGACATTCCAGACAATAAGAAAAAGATCATACTAAATGGTAATACCAATAAGAACACATTATCCATTTTCTTAAATAATGCAGACATTCCCAACGCCAACATAATCACTGCACTTAAAAAGAAAAATCCGAAAATTGCTAAATCTATGATGCTGCTCAATCTAGGTAATTGGTACCAATGTGGTGCAAACAACATAAATGTCCAATAAGCAAAAGATGCATAAAATAAATAGGCAATATATTTACCAAATAATGTCGCAAAACTAAGTTTCGTCAGTGATAACGAGCTATTCTTAACTAAATCTAAATCAAACTGAGATCGTCGACTTAGAACGCATGCCAACATAATTCCGAGCCAAAAACTTTGATGCAAGATCAGAACATACGCAGGCGGAATAATATAGGTGGCATAACCCGCTTGTGGATTAAATAACTGCACACTAACAGGATTAAATGGCGCACTGTTTCCTTTCGCAATCGCAGGATCAACGCCCATTGCGATCTGTTTATCCACTAAAATATTTCTATTCATTGCCATCACAACAGAAGAAACCGCTGTAGCAGCACCATTATAAATCATCACATAACTTGCATCACCATAGAATACAACAGCATCACGATGTCCTTGCAAAATATTCTGTTCAAATTCAAAAGGAATGACGATGATCCCGTAGATTTTTCGTTGTTTCAATAACTCTTTGGCCTCACCAATATTTTCAACTTCATCCACAATCTTTAATGAATCTGTAGCATCTAAATTACGTAATAATTCACGGCTCATTGTGGTTTGATTCTGATCCATGACCGCAATCGGAATATTACGTACTTCTTCATTATTATATGGAATCGGGTAGAAGAAAAAATACGTGACTAAACCCATCAATAAAACAGATGTAACTTCTTTAATACGAAATATTTGTTTCAATTCATTGAGCATAACTGCCAGAAAAGTCTTAAGCATGCTTTGCCTCCTGCTTTCTCAACAGTGTGATTTTTAATGTAATCAAACCATAAGCAACTATGCCAATCATTGTCATTGCAATGATGGATTTCAACGATGTCAATAACCCAGCATCACGTAATGTTTGATCTAATCGTGCTTCGATATACCACGTAATGGGTAAAATTGATCCCCAAATTTGGGCAAACATATCCATAGACATTCTTGGATAAAATAAACCTGTAAAACCAAATGCTGGTGAAGCAAAAATACTAACAGATCCATAATTCAATGAGCGTTGCGGCAACCATAATGTGAAAACCATTGCACATAAAGAAGCACTCACTATGAAGACAAATGATGACAAAATCTGTAAAGGTATCGAGCCATTAAATGGTAGTTCAAAAAATACCATTAAGCCAATATCAAACGTAAGTAATGACATAATAAAAATTAATGTATAAGGTGCTATTTTATTCACTAAAAACTGAAAAATACTATTATTATTGAGGCGCAAAATACCCATAATTCCCAAAGTTCCATACTTATCCTGCACCGTTGTATAAGCGATGGAAAGCATCACAAGTATTTGTAATAGTGTGGGAACAATACCATTCACCAATGTATAAGTATAATTCAATGTGGGATTAAATACTGGATGCATATCTGTTGCAATTGGTGATAACTCTTGCATTGCCAACTGAGCAGCAACACCTTGCGTACTTAAGCGTTCGGCTTGCATATCCAACAAACTCGTACCAAATGCCTGTGCATAACCAACGCTAAGCGTATTCCCTAATGCCATATATTGAAGGTTACTAAAACCCGTAACTTCTGGCTGTAAATTCCCTAGCATTTTCTTTTCAAAGTCACTAGGAATCAAAACGATGCCGAAAATTTGCCCTTTTAATAAAGCAGATTTTGCATCACTTAAATTATCATTACGTGTTGTCACTGCTATAGATGGCGCTGCTGAAACAGATTGAATCAACGCACGTGATGCTTGTGTTTTATCTAAATCCACTACAGAAATTGGCACTTTAGTAATGACTTCAGCATTAAACATATACATCATTCCAAAAATAATAATTAATGGATAGATGAAGATCGCAGCTATTAAAGGCTTAGTTTTAGTAATAATTTTAAACTCACGCCAAAATGCAAAGAAAAAACTATTTTGCGCCTGAGTCTTTGTCATTGAAGTTTTCATAAGTTATACCCTGCCCTATTATCGAGCTTGACGAGTATTCCATTTAGCAATCACACTCATCCCTGGACGCAATGTATCTAAGTGTTTAACAGGTTTTGCACGTACTTCAAATGTTCTCAAATCAAATTCACCCGTTGCTTTTGTCGCGCGCCAATTAGCATATTGCCCTAAAGCATTCAAAGCTGTGATTTGCACTTGTACTGTTGTTTGCAAAGCAGGTACTTCCACTTCAAAAATATCGCCAATTTTTGCAGCTTTCAAGAAATCTTCACGAATATTGAATGTTACCCACATATCACTCAAATCAATCAATGAATATAATGGCGTTCCTGGATTATATAATTGGCCTACTTCAGCAACTTTTGCTGTTACTTGTCCTTGGGCTGTTGCTGTAACGACTAAAGTATTAACATCCGTGTTTACTTGATTCAAAGCTGCTTTTGCTTGTTCCACTTGTGCATCTGATAAGTGTTTTGTTTCAATACTTGCACCATTTTCAGCTAGCTCTAAACTAGCTTCTGCTGCTAATTTATCTTTCAATGCAACTTCATAAGAGGTTTTAGCCTCATCAAAAACTTGTTTTGAAACACCACCTGTAGCACTTGCTTTTTGAACACGATCAAAACTTTGTTTTGCTAATGCTACGCCATCTTCTGCTGATGCCAATAATGCTTTTTGGATCTCAATTTGTTCAGGTCTTGTGCTATAAGCAACATTACGATTGGCAACTGCAACATTATATTGTGCTTCGGCAGTGATTTGTTGTGCTGTTAAGGCAGGATTTTCTAAAACAACTAGAACATCGCCTTCTTTAACATTTTCACCCAAATCAAAAAATATCTCTTTTGCTCGACCTTGTACGCGAACAGAAATATCAACACGACTTGCTTCTACTTCACCTTGTAATACAAATTCTTTTTGCTGATGAGCGACTAGATAAAGAACTATTACTAATCCTATTAGTAAAGTGCCCAATCCTAATAATGTGCGAGTCATTTTTTGCATAGTCTATTCCTGAATTATCTAATCGTTTATTTATGTTGCTATATTATAAAGGATAATTCATCATTTAACATATTCCAAACAACAAAAAGCCCACTCATTGAGTGGGCTATTCGCTTGTTAGACCCTGGAGATGACCTACTTTCACATGGGGAGGCCCCACACTATCATCGGCGCAGCTACGTTTCACTTCTGAGTTCGGAATGGGATCAGGTGGTTC
>JASLHB010000018.1 GCA_030149965.1 Wohlfahrtiimonas sp.
GTTGAAGTTTGAGGTGCATGTCGAGAAGGTCGAGAGTCTCGTAAAAACGCGGCAAACAGTTATAATTGCAAACGATAATAACTACGCTTTAGCAGCTTAAGCCTGCTAACTGAAATTAAGATTGTGTTCGTTCGATTCTAATTTCAGTCAACTTAAACGATCTAGAGAGATGTAAGTCCAGGTGCTCCCTCTCAAAACTTACTGGAACAGCTGAGCTTTGTCCTGCCGATCGGATTAAAGCCAGTTAAATTAAAGATCCGGCTAAACATGTAGTACCAAGGATGGATAGTTTCCGGACGCGGGTTCAAATCCCGCCGCCTCCACCAAACAATGTAAATACTAAGTCAGAGTATTTAAGAGAAAGCCACTAAAACACTAGGTTTGAGTGGCTTTTTTATTACTTTTGATTTAGCCTGATTAAGTTTGTTTAGGCGTAAAATAGTAGTATAAATGGTAGTATATTAATTTTTACTCAATAGATATACTACTATTATGGCCAGAATCATCGTACCACTAACGGTTAAGCAAGTGAAAGATGCTAAACCTCGAGAAAAATTATATAGATTATATGATGGGGGAGGATTGCAGCTTTGTGTCCATCCTAGTGGTAATAAGGTTTGGCGCTTTGATTATCATGATCATAACAAAAAGCGTAAGACTTATACGATTGGTGATGCTAACTTAATTACACTAGCTGATGCGAGATTTAAACGTGATTATTTGCGCATTAAAATTGTGAACGGTGAAGTAATTCAAAGTGCTAGTAATCATACGTATGAGTCTGTCTTTATGGATTGGTATGAGCGTTGGAAAGTGAACGTTAGTGAGCGGCATCATACTCGTGCAATGAATACTATGGTTGCTGATGTATTTCCTAAGATAGGTAATATGAAGATCTATGAAATTGAAGCTAAGCATATTGTTGATGCTCTTTTGGCGGTTGAAGCACGAGAAGCATTAGCTCAATTAATTAAAACTAAATCATTTATAAAGCTGACATTTGATTTTGCGGTAGCACGAGGTTTGTGTAAGCATAATCCTGTTATTCAGGTATCTAATCAGGCATTTAAAGTAAGAAAGCCTAAAAATTATAAATCTGTAGCTCAAGATAAAATCTATCAATTTTTTGCAATATTTCAGAATGAAAAGATTAATTTGTCTGGTCGATTGTGCACTGAATTTATATTGAGAAATATCACAAGGCCAGTAGAATCTGCTACAGCTAGATGGGATCAATATGATGAAAAAATGAAATGTATAGTCATCGATGGCGAAGAAATGAAGGTTGATCGCACTCATTACATTCCATTATCTTGGCAGTCTATTGGCATTTTGGATCAAATTAAAGCTCAAAGCCAAGGTGGAAAGTATATATTTCCTGGTCGAAATTTTTCAGGGCATATTAGTGTTTCATATCCTTTAGCGTTAGCTAAAAGGCATGGTATTGATACAACAATTCATGGGTTGAGGCATTTAGCTTCAACAATTTTGAATGAAACAGGTTTATTTGATAAAGATGTGATCGAATCATGTTTAGCACATGTTGATGGCAATAAAACGCGTGCTGTCTACAATAAAGCAAATTATATCAAGCAAAAAAGAGAGGTTTTGCAATGGTGGAGTGACTTTATTGATAAATGCTCAACTCAAAAAGGTAATGCTGATGCGTTGGATGAGATATATTTAGATTAAAAATAGTTTCGTGCCAATTTTTTATTTTTATTTTGTGGTTTGTTTTTAGTTTTATGAAATATTTATCTTTTTAATTAATTGATATTTAATATTGTATTTTATTTTTTTGATAAATTTTTAATTAGCTGTAAGAATAGTTATCTCTTGAATTTATAAGGTTTGTACTACTATTATTATGGCTAGAATTATTTTACCGTTAACAGTCAAGCAAGTGAAAGATGCTAAACCACAAGAAAAACTTTATAGATTATATGATGGTAACGGATTGCAGCTTTGTATTCATCCGAGTGGGAATAAAGTTTGGCGCTTTGATTATCATGATCACAATAAAAAACGAAAAACATATACGATTGGTGATGCTAGTTTAATATCTCTAGCAGATGCGAGAATAAAACGCGATACATTGAGAATTAAATTAATCAAAGGTGAGGCTATTCAAAATAGCAGCAATCATACATATGAATCCGTTTTTATGGATTGGTATGAACGTTGGAAATATGGTATTTCGGAGCGACATCATATCAGGGCAATGAATACAATGGTTGCAGATATCTTTCCAAAGATAGGCAATATGAAGATTCATGACATTGAAGTTAAACATATTGTTGATGCTCTTTCAGTAATTGAAGAAAGGGGAGCATTGACACAATTAGCTAAGACAAAGTCATTCATTAAACAGGCATTTGATTTCGCTGTGGCTCGTGGTTTATGTAAGTATAATCCTGTCATGCAAATATCTGATAAAGCATTTGAAACAAGAAAGCCAAAAAATTATAAATCTGTAGATCAAGATAAAATTTATCAGTTCTTTGAGTTATTTCAAAAAGAAACAGTAAGCTTATCAGCTAGGTTATGTACTGAATTTATTTTCAGAAATATTACAAGGCCTGTTGAGTCTGCTAAGGCTAGGTGGGATCAATATAATGAAAAGTTGGGGTGTCTTGTGCTTGGGGAGGAACATATGAAAAAAGGTCGTATCCACTATATTCCACTATCTCATCAATCTATTTCTTTGTTAGATAAAGTGAAAAAGCTTAGTGAAGGTGGTATCTATATTTTTCCGCGAAGTGACTTTATTAATCATATGAACCCTTCATATCCACTGACTTTGGCTGACAGACATGGTATTGATACAACGATTCATGGATTAAGGCATTTAGCATCAACTATTTTGAATGAAACAGGATTATTTAGTCCAGACGTTATAGAATCATGTTTGTCTCATGTTGATGGCAATAAAACGCGTGATATTTACAATAAAGCAAAATATATCAAACAAAAAAGAGAAGTATTACAATGGTGGAGTGATTTTATTGATAAGTGCTCGACCCAAAATGGTAATCTCGCTGCTTTGGATGAATTGCAGTTAATTTTGAATGATTAGAAAGAATATAGGTAATAGATATGATTAATGAAAATTTAAATAAGATTGATGACTTGAGAGATCAGATTCATCGCTTACGTCCATTACCTGAATTAACATTATCTTCTTTACAAGAAGCCATGAATCTTGAATGGATCTATCATTCCAATGCCATTGAAGGTAATACGCTGACACTGAATGAAACTAAGGTAATCCTTGAGGGATTAACCGTTGGGCAAGGTAAAACTCTGCGCGAGCATTTAGAAGTTATCAATCATCAAGAAGCTATCGATTATATCCAATCTCTCATTCAGAGTGATGCGGATTTAACTGAAAATATTATTAAAGAAACTCATTATTTGGTGACGAAAAATACAGTTAAAGATGCAGGGGCGTATCGAACACAAAATGTTGTGATCAGTGGTGCATCAACGACACCCCCAAATCATATTAAAGTTCCTGAAGCGATGGTGGAATTGATTCAGTGGTTCAATAGTGAAGAATTTAATCAATATCATCCTGTGATTCGTGCTGCATTATTTCATAATGAATTTGTGAAGATACATCCATTTAGTGATGGTAATGGCCGTACAGGTCGCTTGTTGAGTAACCTCATTCTAATGCAAGCGGACTATCTACCCGTCATCATTCGTGCTGAAAATCGTTTAGCCTATTACGATGCATTGGATTTAGCTTGCCGAGCACAAGACTATTCATTGATTAATGAGTTGTTTATTCAGGAAGAGTTGAGATCATTAGAAAGATATTGGGATATTGTGGGATGAAATTAAGCCCCAACTTGATATTGGGGCTTTCGTTTACTTCTTATTGGTATTAAAGGTCTTAACCGTTTCAATAATAGATTCTTTGCTGGTGCTCAAACATTCAGCCACTTGTTCAATAGAATAGATGTAAGTATTACCGCTCCGTTTACCCATTGGAATAACACCTTCCTTTTCATAGTTGAGTAATGATTGGTGACATAATAATTTTCCATCAGTAGATAGTAGGTGGCGTAATTGTGTTCTGTTAATAACAATCATGATTGATTCTCCTTTTTATTAAATAAGTAGCAATAAGTTGGTTTGCCATCTCGTATAGCACTACGAAGAGTTTTAGTGCCGACATATGGATAGCGAATTGATGTCGAAATAATTTTTTTAATATGTTTGATGTCATCGAGTTGTTGATTGTTTCTGAGAGCAACATCGTAAAATTCGTTGAGATTAATTGCGATTTCATTATCTTTTGATGAATGATTGAGCTGAAAAGCTTTGTTGGGCACGTTTGTTGTATTGATTGAAAATGATTCGAAGTATTCATATACATCCCAAAATTGATCCATAGATGGGTTATCGCTTACTAGATCCTTTTCGCGTTCTACTGCCAATTCATGGATGTAGGTAGATGCTTTGGCCTTGACGTTATCAGTAATCGGTAAAATATCGCACAATGCCTGTAGACAAGACATTAATAAACCATGAGTTAAACCAATGCGTTCGGTTTTTATGTTTGGTAATTTCATGATTGCATTACGGTTTGTATTAAATGTTTTTTCAATATTAGATAAGATGCTTTTTTCTTTTTTGAGTACTTCAAATAGAAAGCCAGAAACATCATCTGTAGATAAACGCTGTAAGCGTTCAGCAGCATCACGAGAGTATTGGCCTTGATGATGGCTTTTGTCGTAATAGATGTAGATCAAGCGTGACAATATTGCTTCTGAACCTGATACTTTATTGTTCTGAGAAATGACAACAGCACCTCTAAAAGGCTCATCATCCGTATTATTATTGCTACTTTTGACTCCTAAAACACGTGGTGCACGACCATTGAATAGAGGTTTGATTTCATCAAAACTAAAGGTTTTTTGTTTATGTTTAGTGGAAGCATTAGGATCATTGGTATCACTTTCAATCAAGACTATTGGTAAGTTTGATACTTGTGATAATGTTCGAGAGCGACCAGAGTTGGATGCAGTTGTTGGATTGATTCCTTCATAGTCAGAACGGCCAACTAGTGACCATAAGAATTCAATTAGAAACGATTTACCTGCACCAGCTTCACCTGTAATTTCTAAAAATGGCCAAGCACCATAACGATCACGTAATTGTTCCGCAAAGAGTGAACCAAACCAAAACGTTAGACAGATTAATCCTTTGGTTCCGAATACAATCATAAAGTCATTAAACCAATCAGTATTAAAAGCTTCAACAGGTCTAAGGCTAGTCATATCAAATGTTGATTTGATATTTTTAATTCCTAATTCAAAATAATCTTCGTTATTTTTTTTGTAGATGATGCCATCTGCTACAGCAAAATCATTAAAAATATAGGCTTTATAATCTTTGCAGTAACCAATATATTTAATGGTTTCAATATCAATGATATGCTTTGTTTTTTTAGTGAAAATATCATTTAAATGGTGAGTTTCTCCTGTGTAAATGGCACCTGATAATACAGCCATCACTTTGTTTTTAAATTCTGAGCCGCTGCCTAGTTGTTTAGGTAAAAAGGCGCTCTTTGAGCTTTTTTGTTCACTCATTTGTACTTTTGTATAGTAAAAGGACTCTTCTGTCGCACGATCAAATTGATAGTACAGAATATCAATAATACAATTGGCTATTTCAGTAATAGAGTTGGATGCACTAAAAGCTTGATTTTCTAACTCTTCTTTTTCATTTGTGCTGAGCTCCTCATTTTCTTGTTTGTCTAATTGTTTCATTGCTGTGTTGTAAGCTTGGTTGAAGTTTTTTGGATTAAATTCAAACCAATATGTTTTATAGTTAAACTCAAAGAAAAACTTATGTTGATTGAGAGCTTTCCATATTAACTTTGCTGTAACTGATGGGTTTTTAGCAATTAACAGCGCACCATGGAATAAAGCTTTTTCTATACCTTTATCCGTTAATTTTCCTTGAATGAGCCAATCATTCCAATCGGCATCTTCATTAGTGATGGCAATGCTAGGATTATTGAATCCTAGATCAATTAATTTTTTATGCCAATTAATTGCAGTCTTTTTAGCTTTATCCTCTGAATCGAGTGCCACTACAAGTTTAATTTTAGAATTAGCGTATAGGATCTCCTTTAATGTCGTTTCAGGAAAGTTATTGGCACTCATTGCGCTGATTGCAGCAATACCGATATGACGCAATGCTAAAGCATCAAAGATACCTTCAGTGATCCAAACTTCATCACATTTTGTTGCATCAAAATCAGGATGCATCCATGCCAAACCACCATATTTATAACCTTTTAAGAAACGTGCTTTATCAAAGAAGTTTTCAGGATTATCAATGAAGCGTTCCCAATAGCCGTCCATTTCACCATTGTTTTGCATAGCAAAACGTACAGTTGCTGTTGAGTTGCCAGCAGCAGCAAATGTTTCTTGTGTGAATATACTTGTATCAACTAATGCTAAATTGAATCCTCTCTCATCACGTAGATAGGCTTTTGCACCAGCTTTAGTGTCTGTTAACATTTCAATTTCATAACGCTTAGAATATGACTGAAATAGTTTAGGGAACAGTTCTCGAGTTGATATTTCATGGTTACAATTCTTAGTACGATCACAGCGCGCCTTATAAGCATCTGTACCCCATATCCAAAATGACTGTTTGCCACATTTTGGGCAAATACCATTTTTATAGCGCTTGCCACCACCTTGTGGTTTCGCACCAAATTGCGTACAAAATTCTTGGATAATGGCAGCATCTAATGTTGCGGAATTGGCCATACTGCTCTCCCATTATTAATTGTTATGTCATTTAATTTAGGTAAAACGATCCCCTGACTATTAAAAGCCATAATTTATCTCCTTGAGTTCAATAGTGATTTTTTGATGCATGTATTATGCAAATACATCTTTGGATAATACGGTGATATAGATGGTTGATTATTGGCTTTTAAATAGTGAGTATTTCCCCTAGAATGAATATTGGTTTTGTGTAATTAAGAATAGCTTAGCAAACTTACGTTTGCATATCAATATGGAAGTGCATACAATTGATTACTTATTTTGAACGATTAAAAGAAGAAAGAGAGCGAATAGGACTAAATCAAACGGCATTTGCTGCTGTTGGTGGAGTTAGTCGTATGGCGCAAATAAATTATGAAAAGGGTGCTAGATACCCTGATTTAGCATATTTGGAGGCTATAGCAAAAATAGGATGTGATATTCAGTATATTGTTATAGGTAATCGATCTTCTACTGCTTTGACTGATGATGAAGTGGCGTTATTAGAGAAATTTAGAAGTGCAGATTTACAAGTAAAAGCTTCCGCAATGGCAGTATTAGATAGTAAAATAGAGCCGGATCAAAAAAATGCTACAAGCCCTAAAGTAACTGGAACCAATATTCAATATACTGAAAAAGGGGATATTTCAGGATCTATGGTTACGATTTCAACTGATTCTAAGAAGGATGCTGATACTTGAAAGGATCCTAATATTTCTCTGTATGCGAATACAGAAGATGGAAATATTTATTTGTCTGAAGATCTGAAACCATGCAGTTTTTGTTCTGAAAAGTTTCAAGTTTCATCAGATGAACATTCATATTGTCGAGAGTGTTTAGTGCGGGCAAGACAGAATATGTGGCATGAGGGATATAATTCTGAAATAAAAAAATTAAATACTTTTACAAGAGTTTCAGTTTTGATAATTCTTTTATCTTGGTTTGTTATCATTTTTCCAATGATTATTACATTTAATTTCATGGGGTTAGTGAGTAGTATCTTATTATCATTAGGTTTTGTTTTTTTAGCCTTATATTACCCAATGAAATTGATTCGTAAGCGTGTTCAAAAATATTTGGCTAGTTTAGGTATAGCTGTATCACAAACTTATCCTCTAGATCATTATGAACAAAAAGGTATATTTGAATAAGGCACAGTGTTATCTGTGCCTTGTGGTAACAATAATAAGTAATTAATTAAAAATAGGCTCAATAGCTTTATAAATATTTTTTTGAAAATCCTTCATCCTAGCTTTGGCCATGAAACCAAACTGACCAGCCTCTTTGTCATATGGTTGTTGATAGAATTCATCAAAAGTTAGCAAGTTATCTTTCATCGAGAATACATCACGTTTTACTACGGCATCTTGGCTATATATCGGTAAGCATATAACTGTATCTAATAATGGCTCGAGTAAAATATAACTACTATCTTTGTAAATATCATTTTGTTCATTATCAAATTTGAGTTGATCAGGCATTGGATTAAGCCAAAGTACTAATGGTTTATAAGAATGGTAGCAACCACGATTTAAGTCTTCAATCTCAGATAAAATATTAGCGAATTCTAGTGTTAATTTCATGGCCTCATTTTGTTCTGAGCCACCATTAACGACAAAATGGAATTTAGTTTGGTATCCAATGCCTTCTAATAAAGCAATGACATTTTGCTTTTTTATGTACGTTGATAATTGTAGAAATGCACTAGATCCAGTATCAATCACTATATGTTCTGCGGATGATGAAAGAGCACATTCAATAATTTCATCAATTTTTTTCTGATCAATATCGTCTTTCTGTGCATTCAATATATTAATGAATTCACAATTCAATCCTTTGATTTTATATAGAGATTGATTTAATGGATCCGTATCTATAATAAGATTATTTACATCTAATTGCTTAGCATATTGACCAAGAATGTTGGCGACAAAGCTTTTGCCAGCACCTCCTTTTCCTTGCATTACAAAATGTACAATGCCCATATGAGTTCCTTATTTGGTTGAATAAAATTAAATGGTTATTACGCTTTGTTGAGTTTTTCTCTAGCGCGTTTTAAACGTTCTTGGGACTCTTCCAATGAAGAGTTAATGTGAATAACAGTTTCCTTATTGTTTGAATAATCCCCCATAATTAATGGTCGATGAGGTTTGCTTTTTGGTTTGATAATTTGTTCATCTTTAGGGTTTTTATTCTTTGAAATATTTTCATATATAAGATTTCCTTCTATATCGAGAAATATTTTTAGCTGCTGAATTTCATCTTGAATTTTTTCAGATTTAATTAGTTTGTAATAGTGATATGAGAAGTTTTTAAATGACCATGTTGTCCAAGTTTTATTAATAAAAAAATCATAAATTAATTGGAGTGAATTACCTTTTAGATCTTTTAAATATAAAACGATCCAATAAAGCGCTTGAAAATTTCTTCTGTTAATTAGACTAGATTGCTGTTTTGCTAATTGTGAACTAGAAGATTTTTCTTGATGAAATACTTTCAATGATTGAAATTCTAAAAATTCTTCATAAATCATGATGTGATTTTTTTTCATTGTATAAGCGATAAAGTATTTCTTTTTAGAACTCATATTTTCACCTATTTATATGAATTGAAGGTTTGTAAGTTGATGGTGGATTATACAATGGATATGATAAAATATCTATTGATATCAATACGTTAGATTGGTTTTTTATAGGTTGTTCTAGTTTAGACTAAATGAGTCTGCAAACTAATTTATCTAAGATAAATTTAAGAAAGATCCTAGTAATGATTAATTCTTAATTTTATTTTTCTTTATAAATCAATCTATTGAATATTTTTTATTTTTAAAAATAAGGTCTTGTTAGTTTTAGTCTTATATTTGTTGGTATTTACCTAGTTAGATTGAATGGCAAGATGTGTCAATGTCTGTACAACAGAAATTGACGGCCTTATTCGCACAAGTGCTCAACGTATCTTGTAGTGTTAAATGAATAGGTTAAAAGAGGGATTCAAAATGGGTTTGAAAATAGAAAAAAAAGAGAAGGAAATAATGGATGCACGCTTCTGTTTTAGAACTGATACTAAGCAATTAGCTGAGATAGAAGATATGGCAGGTCTACATGGAATGAGCATTTCAGCTTATATACGTTTTACAGCATTAAGCTATCAACCAAAGATTGTAGTTGATTCTGAAAAATTAGAACTGTTAATGAAAAAAAATACTGAATTAGCTCGTTTAGGTAATTTATTGAAAATTTGGTTGTTCAATAATCCAAAGTATTCTCTGTTGATACGAGCTAAAATTGAATGGAAATTATCTGATATATTGGACGA
Source organism: Wohlfahrtiimonas sp. (assembly GCA_030149965.1). Taxonomy (GTDB): domain Bacteria; phylum Pseudomonadota; class Gammaproteobacteria; order Cardiobacteriales; family Wohlfahrtiimonadaceae; genus Wohlfahrtiimonas. The sequence goes on from JASLHB010000018.1 coordinate 10,110, forward strand.
AATTGAAAAATGTAGATTACAGATCACTGAAATTACAGAAAGTATGTTTGAAGATTTGAAGCAAAAAAATATTGATTTACGATAAATATAAGGAAAGATTTAAAATGAGAAAACTAATTTTAATGTTATTAACGGTAAGTATTTTTTTGATTAATGCAAATGCTGAAAAAAATCCAAAAGATGCTTTATCAGATGAGGAATATTACAAATTAAGAACTTGTAAGTCAGAGCAAAAAGAGCAGGAGATTACACATGATTGTCGTGATGCTTATTCTATGAGAGCAATTTTAAAAGGTGAAAAAGAAGAGTTGGAACGTAATGGTCAAAAAGATAGTATGTTTAGAATTTTTAGTCCTAACACAGCCGAAATTAAACCGTTAAAAGAATAAGCTATAGGTTTTGACTATGTACAAATCCCACGATAAATTTTATCGCGGGATTAATATGGAATTGAGTAAAGATGTTTGAGTTATATAGTTGAACTATTTCTGACAAGATATCAATTTCATGTTTTCACCTACGTTTAAGTAGCCATTTTCTATGCTATAACCCGATTCTCTTGTGCCTTTGCTTTGCGAGTAGTCAGGGTAAAAGCCAGAATAGTTAGCCCAACCACCGAAACCATTTTCACTGCTGTAATTTTCTTCATTATTAAAATCAAAAGTTTCTGTTTCACCATATACCCATCCATCAATATCTACAGTATCGCCAGAAATTCTTACAACGTAATCTGCATCAGATTGTATTTCAGGATCAGCACATAATTTTTTATCCGTTACCCACATGCCTTGGAATATTTTATGAATTTGTTTATTATTTGGCGTACTTTGAACAGATACTTTGGCTAATTCGGGATTATTGGCATGAAAAATACCCATAGGTAGCTGTACTTTTTTATTTCCAATCTTTTCAACTGCTCTTACAGCTTTAAATTCACGAATTGTTTTTTCAGGGCATTCCATTTCTATGAATGAGCTTATGTAACGACTAGCGCTATCATGACCAAAGGATTCTACATCTAATTTTTCTGTACTTATTACATTGCCAAATGTATCTAATACATTCATAGTTATTTCTAAATCAGAGAATGGATTCATGCTTTGAAGATCAAAATGATAAACGCAAATCCCTCTATTCGCGTAATAACTTGCTGTATGAGTTATATCAATACGCCGTTCATCATTGGCATTAGCTAACGTCGGAACTAAAGCAGTGATTAGTGCTAAACATAAGAGTTTTTTCATTATTTGCTCCTATTATTTTTATAAATTACCATTGTTGTAGGATATTGGATTGGTAATAATGATTCAAATGTCATCCCTATTTCCCCTCACCCACCAACAAATCAAACACAATGCGTTGGAACAGCTTCATTTTTTCTGTATCTGCTAACAGTTGTTGCATTTGCTCTTGATGTGCTTCGCTGCTGGCAAAGATTGCATCATAAGTGGCAGCAGGGAAGTCGCCTAAAATGGCTTGTTCGCGGGTGTTGTTTTCAATTTGTGTCATCACCGTACTGTTTTCAGATAACTTATCCTTAATGCTCACAGCATAGTTGATCATGTCTTTACCCGTTAAGTTATCCGCAAGGAATACCTCATTCAGCCTAGATAAAATCACTGATAAAAACTCTTCTTTTTTATCTTTAGCTTTACCTGTGCCAGCATCACCGCCACTTGGTAATTCTGACTCTTCATCATCTTTGAGCTTGAGGTTTTGTTTACGAATTTCGGATAAACGATAATGGCTCATCTCCACATTGCTCAAATCCACTTCATCTTCCATGATGATCTGTTCACGCAGCATCGGGCGAAGGTGGCGAGCAAATAGGCTGAGTTTCTCAAGCTCAGGATCTTCATAATCCACGATCTGTGATAAAAACTCATAAGCACGCACATAAGTCCCTAAATCTTTTTTGAAGATCTCTAAGCGATCTTTTTCGATCTTAGTGGCTGCTAAGTCATTTTCTGCATTGGCAATCAAAACAGGATCTTCGGTTTTTTTAGTGCGTTTGAGTATGTCCAAGCTTTTCTGATAAGCATCCACTGCATATTCATATTGCTTGCGCCAACGATCAACGGCCGGCTTACAAATATTACTGATGGCAGCCGCAGATTTATTAGCCGTGAAGAATGCCTCGATGAACTGCTCAACCTCAGTCCAAGTAAAGATGTTGGCCATGCGGATCTTATCTGCGAGATCAAAAATAGCATCAGGATCTGTAATATCCTCCAAAGATGCCGTTTGATAATACGGTTGGAAAGCTGCCAATATTTCTTCAGGATCATTGAAAAAGTCGAGCACAAATGTCCCCGATTCAGCCTTACCAGGATAAGTACGATTAAGGCGTGATAATGTTTGTACGCACTCAACGCCGCCGAGCTTTTTATCCACATACATCGCACATAACTTAGGTTGATCAAATCCCGTTTGGAATTTATTGGCCACAATCATCACTTGGTAATCATCACTGTCAAAGGCTTTACGCATTTCTCGCCCTTTTAGGTCAGGATTCATATTGTTTTCGGTAAACTTCTCACCGACCAAATGGCCGCTATCTGCATCATTGTCATCAAATAATACTTCACCAGAAAAAGCCACCATTGCCGCCATATTAGGGTAATGATTCTCTGCGATGTATTTGTCAAACGCTAACTTATAACGCACAGCTTCTTTGCGTGAGCTTGTCACAACCATTGCTTTGGCTTGCCCGCCCAATAAGTGGGAAACATGTTGCTTAAAGTGCTCGATGATCACCTTAACTTTTTGAGAGATATTGTGCTCATGTAAGCGCACCCATTTACTGAGTTTGATTTTTGCTTTTTTCTCATCAACTGCTTCATCAATGGCTTCAAGCTTTTGGCGCAATTGATAAATCACTTTATAGTTGGTGTAGTTCTTCAATACATCCAAAATAAAGCCTTCCTCAATCGCTTGGCGCATAGAATAAACATGAAACGCTTCAGGTTTATTGTCTTTAGATGCAGGCTCGTTAGGATTAGGTACTCGCCCAAATAGTTCGAGAGTTTTGGTTTTAGGCGTTGCAGTGAAGGCATAATAATTCAAATTATTATTGGCGCCTTTAGCGGCAAGGGAAGCGTTGATCATATCTTCGGGGGATAGATCATCATCCGCGCCATCCACCATTAATACTTTTTTGAGTTCAGATGCGGTTGATCCCGTTTGTGAGGAGTGCGCTTCATCCGCAATGATGGCGTAATGGCGCTCTTTCAATGAAACATTATCCTCAATGGCTTTGAGTACAAAAGGGAAGGTTTGGATCGTCACGATGATGATGGGCTTTGCATTGGCAAGGGCATTGGCTAATTTTTCTGATTTACTGCCTTGGCCAACTTTATCATTGATGGGCTCAACAACGCCCTCAGCATGCTCAAATTGGTAGATCGTATCTTGTAGCTGTGAATCTAATACCGTGCGGTCCGTCACCACGATCACAGAATCAAACTTCTTGCTGCCATCATCATGGGTGAGTTTAGATAATTGGTGCGCCGTCCAGGCAATCGAGTTCGACTTACCAGAACCCGCACTGTGCTGAATCAAATATTTTTGGCCGGATTTTTCCGTTTGCGCAGAATCAATCAGCTTAGTGACCACATCCCATTGATGAAAACGAGGGAAGATCAGGCTTTCTTCTTTATATTTTTTGCCTTCCCAGCTCTCTTTATCCTTAATCTGTAAATGGATAAAGTTACCGATGATGTTGAGTAAGTGATCTTTAGTGAGGACGCCATTCCATAAATAATCCGTCGCATATTGGTTCACATCTTCAGGGTTATCATTACCAGCGCCGCCTTCTTTGGTGCCTTTGTTAAAAGGTAAGAAGTAGGTATCAGCGCCTTTTAAATGGGTGGTCATATAAACTTCATATTGGCTCACCGCAAAATGCACCAATGCACCACGTTTAAAGGTTAATAATGGCTCAACTTTTTTGGTGATGGGATCTCTAGCAAAACGGGTGGTTTTGTATTGATTGATGGCGTTTTCAATGGTTTGCTTAAACTCGGATTTAAGCTCCATCGTCACAATCGGTAAGCCATTTAAAAATAGCACCAAATCAATGCGCCACTTTTGGGCGGCCTTTTGATCTAAGCTATCCACATCCACTTTGGTATGTGGGCTATAGACTAGCTCAGGTACGACTCGTAGGATATTGTGCTCATAGTTAGCCAATACTTCAGGATTCAGGCTGTTTTCTGGCTTAAATTGGCAGAGGAAAAAATGCGTGTTACGGCTTTTTACGCCGTGGCGCAATACGCCCAACGTCCCGAACTTACGGGAAGCTTCATTGGTGGCATTACTGTCAGCTTTTTCAAGTTGATTAACGACCACAGTTTTGAACTTATCTTCAGGATCATAAGGATAAAGGGCAGCGAATTTTTCCCACTCTTTAGGTTGCGTTTTTTGAACAAAGTCAATGAGATCATCTTCATACAGTGCGCGGTCGCGATTATATTTTTTAGGCGAACCTAACTGCCAGCCATGAGCGAGCATTTCGTTAATGATGTCATTTTGAAAAGTGGACTCTTTTGCCTTATCCATGATCTCTTTCCTTTGTTTGTTATTTTGTGTTGATCTGAGATTGCATCACGCCATGCAATCTCAGTTATTTGTTGTTGATATTTATTGTGCTGGCTGCCAGTCACGCACGTCAATTTTCCCCGTCACCGCTGCGGATATCAGCGCCGTCCTGCGTTCTTTCATCAACTCAATCTGCTGCTCTGCTTTTTGAATTAATAAATCAATTTTTGAGGTTTGAATATTTAAGAAGATAATAATTTCTTGCTGCTCATGTAATGTAGGAATACATACTCTAATATTTTTAATAGTTTCTCCTGTGATTAATGGTTGGGCTGTTTTACTAGCATACTGATTTAAATTTAAAGCAAGCAAAAGTCTCGATAAAAAAACAGGATGGAAATCAATCCATTGATCTACTTTTAGAGCATTATCAGTGATCCAACTATTATTTGTGATTAGATGTACATTTCCACATAAAGCTCCGACTCTGCCGATAGCAATAACATTAGATGTAATGTTATATCGTTTGTTATATCCCATTATTCCATTGCCACCAATTACTGGGAATAAATGAGTAGTGCTCTGTTCTGATGATATTTCACTAGAAGAAATTCCTTCACCGCTCATAATTTTAAATTTCCATCTTAAAGGAGAAATGTTCCAATGCTCAGGAACTTCGCCGAGCCACTCAACGCCCGAATCTTTCATTTTTACATTAGGATCTAATCCTTTTGTTACAGCATGGCTAATGACGGCTTGGCGCTTTTCTTTCAAAAGCTCAATCAATGTTTGTTGCTTTTCGATCAGCTGATCAATTTTGGCAGTTTCATGATCAAGGAATTGAGCAATTTTGGTTTGTTCTTGAATTGAGGGACAATGTATCTTTATATTAGAAAATGTCTCAGATCTGACAACTTTTCTAAGTCCAGTATAAAATGGGCGAAGGCCTTTAAAATAGTCTATATGTAAGAAATAATAATAAATATACTTAGGAATGCTAGTTGGTTTTGTGGAATATACATTATATGCACCTGTGATCATTCCATTATTAGAAGAAATCCCTATAGTTCGAGGAGTTTCATCTATATCAAATAAACAGAATATTAAATTATTTTTTTTAACAATTTGATAGGTATTGAAGTTTTCAGGTATTTTACCTTCACCATTAGAAATATCTCTTAAAATAACACCTTTTAGTGTTAATGATAAAAGTTGATAATCAGAACTCTTTTCTCCTACTAAAGATCGTTCTAATGTTAATAATTCTTTGACACGACTGATATTCCACACAGTTGGAATATCACCGAGCCATTCAATGCCGGAATCTTTATATTCGGGGTAGGTTTTGTATTTGGATAAAGCGCTCATTATGAATGTACCTCTTCAAGGAGCTTCATAATCTCTTGGCTGACGGCAAAAAGCTCAGCATCAATCTCTGCTAAATCACGCGGTGGTTCGTATACATAAAAATGACGATTAAACGGAATCTCATAACCCACAACGCCAATCTCGTCATCTAGGGCATCTTTCTTATCCGCATTAATCCACGCATCCGCAACGTGTGGTAAAACCTCTTTCGTCACATAAGCTTCAATTAACTCAGTCGTCGTCACTGAAGGATCAAGTGGGATATTCTCGTTATCACGTAGATCACCATCTTGCTCAAACTCGACAACTTTACCAAGATACTCACATGCGCCATACAGCGGATTCGCCTGCGTTTTTAAGACTTTCTTAATCACAGGCTCAGCCTCAGGATTCTTCCATGTAATGGCATCCATGATCTGCTTACGTTCTTTGGTGGTTAATGCCACATTCGCTGATTTTTCTGCCTTTTTAAATGCATCACTAAATTTGTTGAAATCATCCGATTGAGCGGTGCCCAAAACTGCTTGCAATGCTTGTGCTTTAGCATAGAGATCCGCTTGATCCTGCCATGTTTGGATGGCTAAAAGATCTTTAACATCTTTCTCTTTAAGCTCAGTGAAATCCGCTTTGATCATGGCACGAATTTCCGGTGCTTTCTCTGTCAATGCTTCTTGAGCAGTAAAGAAAGAACCATAATGCTCAACCAACGTCTGCATGATGGCATTGAGTGGCTTTGGTGCATAACGCAGCTGTTCGATTTTATCATCGCTTACTTGAGCAGATAAGCGAAGCGGGCGCTCAATCGTCACTCGGCGATAACCAAATTCATGAGGCGCAAATACTTTACTGGTTAACCCATCAATGTGCGTGCTCTCGCCTTCTAATAATTCACCATAAGCTTTCACAATGGCACTGATCGCATCTGCATCCAAATAATGACGCTTAGAACCCAATGATTTACGCATTTTGCTCGCTAAATTAGCCGCATTAATTAATTGGATTTTCTTTCTACGTTCGGCACTTTGGTTATTACTCAATACCCAAATATAGGTAGAAATCCCAGTGTTGTAGAACATATCCGTTGGTAGCGCAATGATGGCTTCTAAGAGATCTGCTTCTAAAATATAACGGCGGATTTCACTTTCACCACTGCCAGCGCTGCCCGTAAAGAGCGGCGAACCATTAAGGATGATCCCAATGCGGCTGCCATTATCCTGAGCAGGGCTCATTTTACTGATCAAATGCTGCAAAAAGAGCAGGGAACCATCCGATACACGCGGCAAGCCTGCACCAAATCGGCCATTCCAACCTTTAATGGTATTTTCGTCTTTAATTTCTTTTTCGATCTTTTTCCAATCCACACCAAAGGGCGGATTAGAGAGCATATAGTCAAATTTATCCGTGGCTAATTGGTCATTTGATAATGTATTGCCTAACTTAATGCGGCTCACATCTTGGCCCTTAATGAGCATATCTGCCTTACAAATGGCATAAGATTCAGGATTTAATTCCTGCCCAAAAGCACGCATAACAGCATGAGGATTTAACTCATGGAGGTATTCCATGCCTGAAGATAAAAACCCGCCGGTGCCTGCTGTTGGGTCATAAATTGTACGGATAATGCCTTCTTTACTAAGGGCAGCATCATCACCAGAGAACACGAGCGCAGTGGTTAAGCGCACAATATCACGTGGCGTAAAGTGCTCACCTGCGGTTTCATTGGAGCCTTCTGCAAAGCGGCGGATGAGCTCTTCAAAGACCAATCCCATCTCATGGTTAGAGATCGCTTTAGGGCTTAAATCAGCATTAGAGAAGATCTGAACCACTTTATACAATAGATTCGCATCTTCTAATTGCGTTAAAAACTCTTCAAATTTAAAGTGCTCGAAAATCTCGCGCGCATCTTTAGAAAAGCTTTGGATGTAAAAGTTTAAATTTTGTTTAATATTGGCTTGCCCAAGCTTTTTCATATCCATCGGCGATGTATTGAAAAAGGCAAGGTTATTGACACGAAGGAGCATTTTTTCTTGCATCTCTTCTGGCAGATTCATGGTTTTAACTTTCTCGTATTCTGCCAATACTTTGGCTTTACCTTCTTCTAATACGCATTCTAAACGGCGCAATAAAGTAAAAGGCAAAATAATACGGCCATATTGTGATTGTTTGAAATCGCCACGTAATAGATCCGCAACGGACCAAAGAAAAGCAGCGGTTTGTGAGAAGTTATTATTTGTCATGATATCAGCCGATGTTTGTATTTAATTATGTCGCATATTATCAATGCATGCGATTAAAGTCGATTAAATGAGGCTGAGTGAGGAAAAGTCTTACAAAATTATTGAGCTGAGTCTATTGGAAGCCTTTGATGTACCCCTCACCAAACGAGTACATACTTGCATGGCGTGAATCATGGAAAGTTAGATCCTTAATCCCCAAAGCGAGCATTGCTTTACGGAATGTTTGGATCACGCACCAGAACTAATACTAAGTAATGGCTCACTCATTTACTAGATTGACATTAACTCTCTTTCCAAACCACTAAATATAGATGGACACATCTTATTGAAAATTATTATTTTGAATATTGCATGATGCTTTTTGTGTGAAAGGATAGGGTGTATGTAACGGAATGTTCTTACATTCTTACAAATGCCAAAAACATTATTTAACTATTTGTTTTTAAATATCTTTATTTGTTAGAAAACTCTCTAACATCTTCTAACATTTCTAACGAATTTTCTTACATAATTGATTTTAAAGAATTTATTTTCATATTTGTGTTAGTCCAATTTTCTAACATTTGTAAGAGATTGTTAGAAAACTTTCTAACAAAAAATATGTATATAAATCATATTATTATATTGGTTATTTGGTCTTTGTTAGAAAGTTAGAACATTCCGTAACATACAAGGAAATTGTGAGGGTTGTTATTTATAGATTCTGATATTATCCCATATATTAAAAATATGATTATTAATAGGTTATAAAATTTTAGGGTTTTGATGTGGAAATAAAAAGTGTAATGCATGATGCCACACCATCTTGGAATGGCTTTAATTATCAAGGTAAAGTTGGAGTTTATGTTTGTTTATCAATGATTTTAGATAAGTTACAAGATTGTGATAAAGAGTCTGGCGAGTTTAAACAGTATTTGAGTGAATGTGCAATTCAATATGAATGGATAGAAGATTTTTCAATTTTGCAGAATGGTACATATATTTCCCATCATCAAGTGAAACATAAAGCAGACACAGCTTTTTCAACCCATATAGATGCATTGATTACTATTCGTAATAGAAATAAAAAAATACTATCAATTTCAGATTTGGGTAAATATTTTACCTTTAAAAAATTAAAGAAAATAAAGAGTTTATCTAAAAAAGCTAGGAAAACAGATCTATTATTACGTGGGCATATTAATAGATTAATTAGAAAAGAATGTTTAAATCCGGATAGAAGCTTGAATGTTGATTGGAAATCGAAAATTGATCTGGATTCGGAATATTTTCAATGTTTAAATGAATTTATGCAGTTTTCATCTAGAGCATTTGATAATTCTACTATTTATTTTCATACGTCGGAGAATGTTGATAAGCCAACTAAAAATATTTCTGAATATAAAGAAATAAAAAAACATGCTTATTTGAAAGATGATTTTGAAAATAAAAATAAATTAGAGGATTTGCAAGAGTTAAATATTTATATAGGCCAAAATAATGGAAAGTTGTTTGATTTAGTCTTGTCTGATTCTGAGTTGGAAAAGAAAATTATTGACTTGGTTGATAAAATTTTAAAGAACTATCATAGTCCAACTCAATATCAGCAATTTAGTCTAGAGAATAAAACCATATATTATAACGGGTTGTTAAGGTGTATTGATCATCATTTGATATCTAGGCATGGGGCAATTAGAAGCCCTAAAGATACAAAGATAGGCTTTGAAGATACACGAAAAGTAATAACATTTGAAAAAATATATTTAGTATTTACATCAGTATTTCAGGAAATCAATAATAAATATTTAGAATTGCTGTGTCAAAGAGCATTTAACGATGCTTATAATTCTAAGTTGCAAGAGTTCTATAATATTGGTTATGAATGTGAGAATACAGGGGATATAGAACAATCAAAATTTTACTTACAAAAGTATCTTAATTTGCTTTCATATAAAGAACGAATTCTTAATCAGTTTTATATAGGTAGATATAGGAAATTGCTTCGAGAACTTGCACCTCATATATTTCAGCAAGAAATAGAGCCATTAGGGTTCTATATTAAATTGATGCAAGAACATTTACTAAAAGAAGTTTTATGCGAGTATTTATCAGACTTTTCTGGTGAAATTTATAATGATCATTTGGTGTTTTATTCCAAAGAAGGGAAAAAGTATTATGTTTCAGGTATTGATTTATCTGCTGATCATGAAACTCAAGAAAAGTATAAAGTAACAAGATTCCAAGAGCAAATGACAAAATTATCTGATGTATATACACCAAGTGAATATCTACTTTCATCCGATTATTTATTAGTAAAACTGAGAAAACCAGAGAGTTTTCCTTATGAAACTTCACGATTATTAAATATTACAGATGTTCCAGAGAAAGAAATGGCATCTATTACTAAAGGTAGCCTTTTATTGAAATCTTTTAGCGAGGCAATAGAGGAATTGAATGATGAATAGATTGATTGAAGAATTAGCACAAAATTTACAAGGTTATTCTTCATATTTAGTTGAAGAGTTTAAAGGTCAAGAGTCTGATCAAAATTACTTAAGAAATGTAATATTTATTTCTAATAAAGGTCGTGATTATTTTGTATTTGTAGAGTTAAATGTCGATCAATTTAATTCTGAGTTTATTCATGAAATACAAAAGCAATTACATGTATATTCTAAAAAAAATATTATGCCATCAGATGGTTTTGAACTAACTGAATATTATGAAAGAAATAGAACTTTAATTATATCTGTATGTTTGAATGAAAATTTAATAACAAAAGAAAATCTTCGATTAATAGCAGAGATGGAGGAAGACCCTTATCTTTTCAAAAAACAAATTATAGCTCTTACAGCGACAGAGTTTAAAGGGATTGATGAGTTGTTGAATAAAAATTCAATGACAGTTTTAGCTACATGTGAAGATATTGTGACTAATTATGATTTGTTTGAAGATTTTAAAAAAGAACAAGGTCGGGAAATTCAAAAATCATATTTGTATTCTTTGGTTGCAACATTGTATGAAAAATTACCATTTATGAAGTATCCCATTCAAGAAGAGCAGAAGCAAAATTTACAATCTAAAATTGATGAAAAGCTGTTGGAAATAAATTTATTAGATATTAAAAACAGCCTGTTAGATTTAAATAATGAAGATGATTATGCTATTTTTTTTGATAAGAAGTTTGATGAATACAAGGTAATACATGAAAAAAATTAAATTTGGTCGTCTATTCCTAAGAAATTTCAAGTCATTTTCTGAACATATAAGTTTTGATTTCACTCAACAAGATTTATTTGTTTTAGATGGTCCAAATGGTTTTGGAAAAACTACAATATTTGATGCTATTGAGCTCTGTTTTAGAAATGAGATTAGTCGTTTATTTAAGACAGATAATAAGAAGAAAGAAGCGCACCATTTAAAAAATAATAAGAATGAAATTACAGTTATTTGTTTAGAGCTAATCTCAGATGAAGAAAGATATGCAATTTATCTAGAAATACCAGAGAGTAAATCAAATGATGATAATAAGGTTGGAGTTAATAATTATCTATCTAAAGTCCTGAATAAGTATCCAGAGAAGGAGCTGAGCGAGAAATATGAACTAAATGAATATGAACTTGATGAATATAGTATTGATAGAGAGTTATCTGAAATTGTAGAAAATGAGCAGTTAAAAGATACTTTTACAATTTTTAATTATATACAACAAGAAGAGACAACTCATTTTTTAAAAAATAGTGAGAAAGAGAGACATGGGGCCATTAATTATTTATTGGGAACAAAAGAAGAAATAATTCAACAAGAGAAAATTCAATTAATAAAAAAGTTTGTTACTAATAAGTTAAATGATATTCAAAGTAAAATTAAAGAACTGGAAGAAAAACTACAAGATGATAGTTTAAAAAACATAGATAATTCAGATAGATTTTTAAATGTTATACCTCATGGTTTGAATAAATTTTCTTATATATATAACATCCCTGACCATAGTAATTTATCATATGAATTATTGAATAAGTTTAAGACTAATTTAGTAATAATCGAGTGGCTGAATAATAATATTGAGGTGTATAAACAATTACAACTTGACAACTATATTGATGTTTTAATTACAGATAGAGATGAAGTAATTACTAGTTTATTATATGTTTTTTATATAAATTCATATGATGAAATCAAAAAAATTGGCAGCTATTATAAGAAGGTTGTGAGAACCAGGAGTCGTATAAAATTATTTGAACAGAAAATTTCTGAGTTTGAATTATTATTAAATGATAGTTTAACTAAAACAGCTTTAGAAAATGCTTTTTCTAGTCTAGATGTTTGTATTACTGGTTTAAAATCAAAATTTAAAGTTTTTGAAAATAAGCTTCAAGCATTGGAGGAGTTGGAGAAAGAAGGTAATTCATATCAAAAAATTATTGAAATGATAGATTTATCTAGAGAAAATCTTTTGAATAAATACAATGAGTTTGTCCACCATAATCATATAGAGGAAATAAACTGCCCATTATGTGGAGTGGAAAAAAACTCATTAGATATTTTATTAGAGGAATATAACGAACAATCGGATGCATTCAATCAGTTTAAAAATAAATCAGATGCTAAAAAAATACAGATAAGTATAGACTTGAAAGATGCTTTAATAAGTCATTATATAAAGTATATGAAGCGATATGTAAGCAAGATGGGAGAAAAATTAGTTTCTCCAGCTGTGGAAGCTTATTTACAGAATCAAATTATTTCTCAAGAAATTTGGGAGAGAACACAAAAACTAAAAAACTGGTTATCTACCAATAGTATCCTATTACATGATGAGGTTTTTAATCAAGAAAACCTTAAATCTGAAATGAGCTCTCATTCAGATATAGTATTGAATGCTTTTAAAGATAGAATTAAAAGTTATAAAACCTTGCCTGAAACAGAGTATACACATGAAGATGTGAAAGCCTCATTGAAGGGTTTGCAGTTAGAACTCACTGAAAAGTTTGAATTATTTGATATAGATTCTAAACAAAAAATTTTAAAAAATGATTTAGAAGTAGAGTTAGATTATATTGATTTTTTAGTTTCTAGTAAGAAATATATTGAACATAATGAGACGCAAATCAAAATTTCTGAATTACAATCTCAATTTGAGTTTTATAATCAATATGGAGAACTAAGAGCAGGGGCTCTAGATAAAATTCATACAATTTATGAGAAAGAAATCGCACGGTTTGAGAGGCAGGTAATAAAAAACATATCCATTCCTTTTTATATCTATAGCGCTAAAACGTTACAAACTAGACTAGATGGGAATGGTGTATTTATTGAGACTTCTGGTACAGGAAGAGAAAACAATTTCTTAAGATTTTCTTATTCTGCAAATAGTGATCACGATGCATGGAATACAATGAGCTCAGGACAGTTATCAGGTGTTGTTATCACCTTTATGTTAACGATGAATAAAGTGTATCCGACAAATTTAAAGACATTGTTAATTGATGATCCTGTCCAAACAATGGATGAAATTAATATGGTGTCTTTATTGCAGCTATTAAGGTATGAGTTTTCTGATTATCAACTTATAATGTCTACACATGAGAAAAGTATCAGTAATTATTTCTCGTACAAATACTCTACATTGGGTAAATTTGTAAAACCATTAGATGTTAAAGCGCATAGATTTCCTAATCGTTAAAGTAATGTGTGAGAATTAAACTATATTGATTATAGTAGTACAGTTAGTAGTATATGAATTTTCATTTAAAATAATTCATTAAATATCAACATGTTGACTTGATGGTTTGAAGTCCGCCGCCTCCACCAGCTAGCTAAAAAAGCCACTAATAATCATATTGTTAGTGGCTTTTTTTGTGTCCTTAAAAAGGATTTGAACTTATATAAATAATAATCATATTGACTATAGGTGTATTTTTATTGTTTAAATATCTATAAATGTGTATTGATCTGATAACGTGTATTGCGTCCGCCACCTTCTAATTTGATGATGCATTCTTTTTCAAGTAAATCTGATAAATGACGAGTGGCTGTTGCTTTACTGATTTTTGCAACCTTTTGATATTGCGAAGCACTAATGCCATGTTCAAAACCATTTTCTCCGCCATCTAATAAACGGTTTAGGACTTTTCGTTGTTCTTGATTGAGAGATAAATCAGAGTATTTATGCCAAAATTGGCTTTTAAATAATGTGCGATTGATTTGTGTTAGCGTTTTCTCAAGGCTGTCGTTCAGTATATCCAAAAACCAAATGAGCCAATTTGTGATATTAGAATCATTTTTTTGAGTTTTTTCTAATATTTCATAATAGCTTTTACGTTTGTTTAATATTGCAGAAGACATTGCATACAAACGAATGCTTTGTTCATCCATCTGAGCTAAAGCAAGATCTGTCAAGGTACGTGTAATTCGCCCATTGCCATCATCAAAAGGGTGAAGGGTAACAAACCATAGATGAGTAATACCCGCACGTAAAAGAGGATCAAGCAAAGGATCATCTAAACTAAGATTAAACCATGTGATAAAAGCATTTAAGCGATCTTCTAAACCTTCTCTTGGTGGTGCTTCAAAGTGTACTTTAGGGGAATCTAGTCGACCTGATACGGCCTGCATAGGCTCTGAGCCTCTAAGTTGACCAATGCGTAAACGCTGCATTGTCCAATCTGGATCATTAAAAAGCCAGCTATGCCACTGCATAAGGCGTTCAACTGTGAGAGGTTGTTTAACATCATTAAGTGCATCTAACATGATATTGGCTAAACCTTCAGAGCGATCTGAGCTTGGATACGGCTGTTCAAGCGTGACGCCTAAGCGTTGAGCTAGAGATGATCGTAATGAGAAAACATTGATAGATTCATTTTCAATTGCAGATGAAGCAACAAGATTAGCAAGTAAAGTATCAAGGGTGAGTTGTTCTTTTGCTAAATCATACTGACTTTGTCCAAGAAGAATCCCTATTTTTTGATGTACTAACCTTGTTTTGGGTAAGACAATTGAATCTTCCCATGTAAAGCTTGCCCAGTTTTCAACCTGCCAGATCCATTCTTGCATTTTTAATCTCTTATCAAAAATTTTGTATGAGTTGAATATAACATATATTCGGCTCATATTATAAGCTGAATAGTGTGATTAATCAGCTCATCTTATACAATCATGGATGTCACTTTCTATAATAATTGTTTGTTTTTTATCAAAAATAATAGGCTTACTAAAAATGTAATTTAATATTACGCATTAATTACTTAAAAATTACTCTTTTTTAATTGTGTGCTGCATAAGTTAGGCATAATTGATTTGTTTATGGTTAATTAAGGCACGCTTAGACTATATTATAATGATCTAATTTTTGAGTAGAGTTCAGAGGTATTATGCGATCTTTAATGTGGTTTCGATCTGATTTACGAATTCATGATAATGAAGCTTTATATAATGCGACTCAAAATCAGCAGGCGATTGCGCTGTTTATTATTGCCCATGAAGATTGGGAAAAACATCATGATGCTAAATTGAAACTGGCGTTTATGTGGAGAAATCTACAAGCACTTCAAACAGCTCTTGATCATAAAAATATCCCCTTAAAGATCATTGAAGTGGATTCATGGGCGCAAATCCCAGAGCGCATAAACCAGTTGATGCTGGACCACCAAATCTCATCGCTTTATTTTAATCATGAAGTGGGCATCAATGAAGTCGAAAGAGATCGCGCGGTTTATCGACAATTAAAAAAGAATGGTTTTAAGATTGAACATTGCCACGATAAAACATTGGTCAAACTCGGCTCGATACTCAACGGAGAAAATAACCCTTATAAGGTTTTCACGGCTTTTAAAAAGCGATTAATAGAAGTGTTGGAGCATCAACCGTTTGAGAACTATTTCGAGATTCCTGTGCAAGCTCCAACAGAACTCACGAGTGATGACATTACGGTGAATCCTTATCAAGAGTTTGATGATTTAGCTTATCAAGCAGGCGAAGATGCGGCGTTTGGCGTTCTTCAAGATTTCTTAAAAGAAGATATCTTTCATTACCATAATCATAGAGATATTCCTGCGATCGATGGCACAAGTCGCTTATCACCTTATCTTGCGCTGGGCGTTGTTTCTGTCAAAGCGCTATTGAAGGAAGCGTTAATTCTAAATGAAGGTCATTTTAAAACGGGTGATGAAGGCATTTTGACTTGGATGAATGAGCTTTATTGGCGGGAGTTTTATTACCATATTATGTGGAATTTCCCGAATGTTTCTAAGAACCGAGCCTTTCAGGAGAAAACAGAAAAGATTCAATGGCGAGACAATGAAGCAGATTTTGACGCTTGGAAAAATGGCAAAACAGGCATCCCAATCGTCGATGCATTTATGAGACAACTCAAAGAAACAGGCTGGATGCATAATCGAGGCCGAATGATTACTGCGATGTTTTTAACAAAAAACCTCTTAATCGATTGGCGCAAAGGGGAAGCATGGTTTATGCAGAATCTCATTGATGGTGATTTTGCTGCCAACAATGGCGGATGGCAATGGTCTGCTTCTACAGGAACCGATGCGGTGCCGTATTTTAGGATCTTTAATCCTGTGACGCAGTCTGAGCGATTTGATCCAAAGGGCGATTTCATTCGTCAATGGTGCTCGGAATTATCGCATTTAGATCATAAGCAGATTCATAAAGTACAGAAAAATGTCATTGTTGATCTTAAAAGTAGCAGGGTAAGGGCAATAGAGGCTTTTAAAAGTTTGTAGGAACAGTATTTATAGCGCTTAGCCATGTGGGCGAAGGGCTGATCATCATCGAAGGAGAGAGAATGAAGCACGGCACATATCAAATTTTATCTACATTGGTTTGTTTAGATGATAGAAACGTCCATACAGCAGATTTAATGAACACGAATGAAGGATTTACATTATCGAGTGATGTCATGAGGCAATTACATCGCTTCAGCATTGTCGTTGATATGTGTAAGCCACCAGAACAGAACTCAGCATTCGCAGTAAATATTCATATCACAATGCCTGATTTAACAAAATTTAGAGGCTTTGAAGGGATTAATGAAGAGTATAAAACCTCTCGTATATTGCGCGATCAGTTCATGCAGACTGATTTTTATCAGGATTATTTATGTGATCTATTGAATGGAGAGGATTCAGTATCCTTGACCTTTACGGATGAAGATGAGCTTGTCGTATTTGCAAGAAACACCATCGATGCATGTGGCGAAACGTTTTATAACAGTGAATATTCTGAATTATTTTATACAATCAAAGATCGATTATCTGAAATTAATGTATTAAAAGCATTATTAATCAATCAAGCAGATATCTCTAAAATTCCGTCATTTGATTATGTATCCGATCGTAAATTTACATTATCTTTTGGATCGAGTGAGATTTATTGCAATACATGTTTATCAGTCATTCCGCCGATTGTTACTGAAGTAGAAGATGATTTGAAATCTTTAACGTGTGAATGTTGTGGCATGAGCGGCATGGTTGATGATTGGCTGGACATCTCATAAGAGCATTAAAGTAACAATATTATTTTAACGCATCATATATGAATCATTATGTCGATTTTTATCGAATAACATGTCATATATGATGTTTTATATTATGATAGCCAATGATGCATTACTAAGCGCATAGAGCTTAGATTCTTCGTATAAATCTGCTAAACTCCATCCCATATAAATGCATACAATAGATGGATCACATTATGTCAGAGCAAAACTCGAAAACTTTATACAGCGCATTGTGGGCTTCGGCAGATATTCTGCGCTCAAAGATGGATGCCAACGAATATAAAAACTATCTTTTAGGGATGATTTTCTATAAATATCTATCCGATAAGATGCTTCATTATGCGGTGGATCAGCTAGAAGAAAAGGCTGAAACATTGAAGGAAGCACAAGTGATTTATGCCAATGCTTATCATGATCCCGACATCCACGAAGATTTAAAAGATGCACTGAAGGAAGAGTTTTCCTATGTGATCGAGCCAGAATATACATTCACTCATTTGATCAATGAAGTGTTCAGTCAATCATTCCAATTGGAAAGTTTGCAGCAAGGTTTTCGCAACATTGAGCAATCATCGGATGCTTTTGCGAATCTATTCCAAGACATTGATCTCTATTCTCGTAAGCTTGGTTCAACGCCACAAAAGCAAAATGAAACCATTTCAGGCATTATGAAAGAATTGGCGGAGATCGATTTTGCAGGGCATTCGGGCGATATTTTGGGCGATGCTTATGAATATATGATTGGTCAGTTTGCTTCTGATTCAGGGAAAAAAGCAGGCGAATTCTATACGCCACAACCTGTTGCGGAATTGATGACGAAAATCGTGATTCAAGGTAAAAAAGATCAAAAAGGTTTCAGCGTGTACGATCCAACAATGGGCTCAGGTTCGTTAATGTTGAACGTGAAGAAAGAAACGACAGAGCCAAATACAGTTCAGTATTTTGGGCAAGAGATCAATACATCCACTTATAACTTAGCGCGCATGAATTTGATGTTGCATGGCGTGCCGATTGCGAACCAATATCTCAATAATGCTGATACATTGGATGATGATTGGCCAACAGAAGAGCCAACAAACTTTGATGGCGTTTTGATGAATCCGCCATATTCAGCGGATTGGAGCGCGGCGAAAGGCTTTTTGGATGATGTGCGTTTTGCGCCTTATGGCGTGCTTGCGCCGAAGTCGAAAGCGGATTTTGCGTTCTTGTTGCACGGTTTTTATCATTTGAAATCCAACGGCACAATGGCAATTGTTTTACCGCATGGCGTTTTGTTCCGTGGTGGAGCTGAAGAGAAGATTCGTAAAACCCTTTTGGAAAATGGGCACATTTATGCGGTGATTGGTTTGCCATCGAATATCTTCTTCAATACATCGATTCCCACAACGATCATTGTGTTGAAAAAGGATTATGACAAGCGCGATGTATTGTTCATTGATGCATCGAATGAATTTGAGAAAGTTCGCACGCAGAATATTCTGACAGAAGCGAATATCGCAAAGATTTTGGATACTTATGTTGATCGTAAAACGATTGATAAATATAGCTATGTTGCGAGCTTTGAAGAGATTGAGGAAAATGAGTTTAACCTCAATATTCCGCGTTATGTGGATACATTTGAAGCTGAGCCTGAAATTCCGTTGGCGGATATTTCAGCGAATATGATGGCGGTGAATGGCGAATTGGCAACAGCAGAACAAGAACTATTTGCGATGTTGGGCGAATTGGTTGGCACTTCGGATGAAGCCAATGAAGAGCTAGAAGCCTTTAAAGCAATGCTCCAAGGTGATCGCAATGTCTAAAACAGAATCCCATATCCCAAAGCTCCGCTTCGCGGGCTTCGCTGATCCTTGGCAATTTAAAGAGTTAGGTAAGATATCCGTAAGAGTTACAAGAAAAAATTCTGAGTTAGAGTCAGATTTGCCATTAACAATATCTGCACAATATGGATTAGTTGATCAAAGAACATATTTTGATCGACAGATCGCAAGTCGTGATATTTCTGGATACTTCCTAATAAAGAAAGGCGAGTTTGCTTATAACAAAAGTTATTCTAATGGTTATCCTTTAGGAGCAATTAAGAGATTAGATAGATATGACTCAGGAGTTCTTTCAACTTTATACATAGTATTTAAAATGAATGAGCAAATAATAAAGTCTGATTATATTTCGGCTTATTATGATACTAATTATTGGCACAAAGAAGTATCAATGTATGCTGCTGAAGGTGCTCGTAATCATGGTTTATTAAATATTGCACCTGCTGATTTTTTTAAGACTAGATTAAAATTTCCAACAAATTTTTTAGAACAAACCAAAATCGGGGATTTTTTCCAAAAAATCGACCAAGTGATCGAATTGCAACAAAAGGCACTTGAAACAGCGCGAGATTATAAAAAAGCTATGTTGCAAAAGATGTTCCCACAAAAAGGCGAGAAAGTGCCAAAAGTGCGCTTTGATGGATTTAGTGGAGATTGGGAAGAAAAGAAATTATCTGAAATTATGAAAAGTTTTAGCGGTGTCACGGGTGATACAACTTTAAATACTGGCAAGTTTTTAATTACTAGAATAGAAACCATTTCAGATGGAACTATAAATTTTGATAAAGTTGGGTATTTAAATGATCAGCCTGAGCAAAGATATTTATTACAAAAAGGAGATATTTTATATAGCAATATAAATTCATTAAAACATATTGGAAAAACTGCTATTTATAGTTCTGATATAGAGATTTATCATGGAATTAATTTGCTCAGAATTATACCAAATAAAGATATTGACTCATCATTTTTATTTGTAACTTTACGAACAGAAGCAAAGCTCAATTGGGCAAAATCACATGCTAATCAAGCAGTAAATCAAGCAAGTGTTAACCAAACAACCTTGGGTAAGCAAAAAATATTTTTACCGAAACTAGAAGAACAGCAGAAGATTGGGGCGTTTTTTCAGAAGTTGGATCAGCAAATTGAACAGCATGAAAAGAAACTAGAAAGCTATCAAAGCTTGAAAAAGGCGATGTTACAAAGAATGTTTGTGTAGAAGCTAAGATAATAAAAAGGTGAGTTGTGGTTAAATTTACGAAAGAAGCAAAGCTTGAAGAAGATTTGATTAATCAGTTAATTTCTGGGGAATCTCAATGGATTTATCGTGAGGATTTACGCACAGAAGCGGATCTTTGGGCGAATCTTAAAGTGATTGTAGAACGCAATAATCGCGCTGTGCTGAAAGATAAAATGCTCACAACGCAAGAATTTAACCAGATCAAAGCGCAACTCACTTTCCCAAATTTCTATGAAGCCGCCAAATGGTTGTCAGGTGAAAATGGCATTGCCAAAGTCCAAGTACAACGAGAAGATGCAAGCTTAGGCACGATTCGCTTAAATGTCATTAATCGTGCGGATATTGCAGGCGGCACAACGGTTTATGAAGTGATCAATCAGTTCACAAGTTCACAAGAACAAAGCCGAGAAAGACGTTTTGATGTCACGATGCTGATCAATGGCTTGCCAATGATCCATGTGGAATTGAAAAACCGCCAACATCCTTATATGGATGGCTTTAGGCAGATTAAAAAATATTTGAAAGAAGATAAGTTCAAAGGTATTTTCTCATCCACGCAGATGTTCGTGGTGAGCAATGGCACAGATACGCGCTACATTGCATCGAGCGGACATAAGAATTTAAACGAGAAGTTTTTGAGTAAATGGGTGGATGCACATAATCAGCCAGTGACGGAATATTTGGCATTTGCGAAAAATGTTTTATCTATTCCGCAAGCGCATCGAATGGTAACGCAATATTCCATTACAGATCGAGATAAAGAAGCGCTGATATTATTGCGCCCATATCAAATCCATGCGATTGAAGCGGTGAAAAATGCTTCGAGATTGCAAGAATCAGGTTATGTTTGGCATACAACAGGCTCAGGTAAAACCTTAACATCGTATAAAGTTGCCTGTAATTTATTGCAGATTCCAGCCATTGATAAAACAATCTTCATTGTGGATCGTGTGGATTTGGATCAGCAAACCACAAGTTCATTTGCATCGTATGCGGAGTTTGATCCCATTTCTATTGATGAAACGGACAATGTGAATGATTTGGTGAAGCGTTTAGCGAGCGATAATAGAGCGGTGATCGTGACAACCATTCAGAAGCTCAATCATTTAATGAAACGCATGGAAGAGGATTCAGCCAAAGAGCGCGCATCTAAAAACTATGCCAAAATTAAGGGCTTAAAAGTAGCCTTCATCGTGGATGAATGTCATCGAGCGGTTACGCCACAAAAGAAAAAAGAACTGGATCAGATTTTCCATTATGCAATGTGGTACGGATTCACAGGCACGCCAATCTTTGGTGAGCTCAAGAAAACCACAACGACAGCAATGCTATACAGCAGCGTGCAAAACAAGCCAACAGAAGAACATTCTGATCGTTCATGCTTGCATAAATATACGGTGAAAGAAGCCATTAATGATGCGGCTGTTTTGGGCTTTCAAATTGAATATAAAAATCCACTGCAAGAAGATATGGTGGATGACATCATTCGCCATTATCATCCCACAAAGAATCTAGAAGGTTTATCATTAATTGATAAAGAAAAGCTGATTCCGAGAGATGTTTATAACAGCAAAGAGCACCGTTTAAAGGTGATTGATTCCATCATCAACCAATCACGCAATAAATTGGGCTTCACGACAGAAAGCGGCGTTGGTAAAGCTTATGGTGCAATGCTCACTGTGCCAAGCATTGCCATTGCTCAGGAATATTATGAGTTGTTTCAAAGTGTGATTGTAGGCAATGAATCTGTGACGGTGAATGAACGCACAAAAGCGATTCTGCCCGACTTTCCAAAAGTAGCGATTACTTATTCCATTTCTGAAAATGAAGAAACATCCATTGATAATCAAACAAAAATGGCAGCATCCATTGCAGATTATAATGAAATGTATGACGCGAGCTATTCCTTGGAAAATATGCGCGCTTATAATCAGAATGTGAATGCACGATTGGCACGAAAAAGTGAGCGCTATCAAAACAGAGCAGAACAAATTGATTTGATCATTGTGGTGGATCGTTTATTAACGGGCTTTGATGCGCCATGTATTTCCACGTTATTCATTGATCGACCGCCAATGAGCGCGCCGAATATCATTCAGGCATTTTCACGCACGAATAGATTATTTGATCAAGGTAAAAAGTTTGGGCAGATCGTAACTTTCCAAACGCCATTATTGTTCACGGAAGCGGTGAATGATGCGCTGTTTTTATATTCTAATGGCGGTGAAAATTATGTCTTAGCGCCAAGCTATGAAGAAGCTGCGGAGAATTTAGCAGAAGCATTCACAGCATTGAAAAACATCGCTGAAACGCCAGAAGCCATAGATGAATTATTGGTGGAAGAGAAACGCAAGTTTGCCAAAGCATTTCAAGAGCTCGATAAAGCCATGAGCGCGATCAAGGCTTATTATGAATTTCAGCCTGAAATGCTGGAGGAAACATTTGGCATTCAAAATGATGAAATGGAAAAATATCACGGTAAATATCAGAATGTATTGGAAGAATTGCGTGAAAATAGCAATGATGATCCTGAAATTGAACCGTTAGATATTGAATATGATCTACAAACGCATCACAGTGATGAAATTAATTATCATTATATTTTGTCACTGATTCAGCGATTTGTACCACAAGAAAGCCAATCATCTGAATTGCAGTTTGAAAACAGCGTGAAATCACAAGAAGTGGATGATTATATTGATCGTTTACGCATTGAGAATGCGAAGCTTGCAGGCTTAATGGAGCAGTTATGGCAAAATATTCAGCAAGATCCTAATATTTATCGTGGTAAAAACATCAATGAATTATTGAATGAAATGATTACCAATACGATTGATCTTTTAGTGAATGGTTTTGCTGAAAAGTGGGCAGTGAAAGAAGAAGAGTTACGTTTTGTGGTGGAAAATTATAATCCAAGCAAAGTGGATGAAGCACAGATTGGCGAAGATGATTTAAGAAGAAACAGTGATTTCGATCATTATAAAGAGATCGCAGACAATCCTGTGAGCAAATTGAAATATAACAAAGCAGTGAAAGAAGCTTATACCAAAATGGTGATCGAGGATGTATTGCCGTTGCGTGTGAAAAGCTAAGATTAAGGAGAAGACAATGAAAAAATATATCGGCTTGAGTTTAATGGGAATCATGTTGCAATTTGCTTCTGCTAATGACGCTATTATGAAAGATGCTTATCGTAATTATGATGCTAAACAAAAATGTTACATGGGCATTAACAAATCAGAACATGGCATTGATAAATTTTGTATGAAGCTTCATGCCAATGAAACAGTGGCAAGCGATCGTTTTCCTGATCATTTCAAAACATATTATTTGGCAGTTGGTAATAATGTGGAAGATTCACATGTTTCAGCAGGAAACATTGGCTTAATCATCGAAGATAATGGTGAAGGTTATGATAATAATCTAATGGCGCAAGAAAAATATGTGAGTGCAGGTTCATCAGGTTATGCGCCAACAGATTATAAATTTAATAAAATCGGCTTTAACAGTTATGGCTTTTTTACTGAAACAGGTTATACAGGGCAAGGCATAACGCAAGGTGGAATGTTAATCATTGGTGATAATGATGGCAAGATTTTCACAGCCTATATTCCAAGTTTCTTTGATAATAGTGGATTTACTGATGATGAAAATGAGCTTGAATCAATTGGTGCAACATACAAAATTTTGAAGAATAATCAGCAGAAAATTTATCCGATAGAAATAACTTTTAATGGAAAATATGAAGGCAAAACATATCATCAAAAATCTTATGTTTTACAGTTTGATGAGCAAAAGCAGAAATATATTATCCCTTCAGGTTATCCATTTGCTGATCCTGATAGTAACAATGAAGTTGTAGATCTGACCATTAATCCTGCTTTTCAGGGCAAATGGGTGACAGAACCTGTATTGTGCCGTTATCCAACCATTGAACATGATCAACAATATATTTTAACGGTGGATTATCAAGGTTTTGATTTATCTGGTTGGAATTTCGGTTATACCGGAAAAATAATTAGTGCATCGATGAATACAGAAACATCCTTGAATGCAGATTTTGAATATTCAACGTACTTTGAATCAGAAACTTCTCAAGGCGTTGGTGATATTCAGTTTTCTATTCGAGACAAAAATCGTTTGTTATTGGGTGATACGCAATCAGGCATGTTATTCATGCAATGCACTCGCTTACAATGATGGTGAAGCATGATTCCGTTCAATCCTAATATCTTTTTGTATTTCTATATTGCTGAACTGCTGTTATGGATCACGCCATTTTTTATTCTCATCACGTTATTAATCATCGCGAATGTTATTTATGTGGCGCGTAAAGAGAAAATATCTGTGTGGCAGCAATTCTTTCAACGAAAGATTCTTGCAGGCATTTCACTGGCGATATTTGGATTGACGGTCATGTTATCTGTGATCGCATGTAATACTTTGAGTATAAAAAAAGAGCTGAATCAGCTCTCAGAAAGCTATGATGAAAGGCAACATTATCAGCAAATGCGTAGAAACTTTGTGTTAGAACATGATCATCAATATGGTGAATTTATCTTTCCAAAAGGCACGTTGATCAATCGTTATGATCCCAGTGACAATGGTGAGGAAACTTATCCATTGGTTTTAAGTGGATTCAATCAAGCAAGATTCGCCGAGCCTGTAGAAATCGCAGGTATTATGGCTTCGGCGATTGATGGTAGCTGGATTGAACTGGCGGAAGATCAAGCAATCGGTCCTGTACATTTTTATTCTTCAA
The DNA here is from genome assembly GCA_030149965.1 of Wohlfahrtiimonas sp. Taxonomy (GTDB): domain Bacteria; phylum Pseudomonadota; class Gammaproteobacteria; order Cardiobacteriales; family Wohlfahrtiimonadaceae; genus Wohlfahrtiimonas. Next base: position 35,572 of record JASLHB010000018.1, read on the forward strand.
AATTTGGTGAATATGGCGGTTGGATGGTTGATCCCACAACGCCAACAATCTTCTGCCGAAAAGGTTCTGTAGCGCTGTTTGAAAAGCCATCTGGCCCAAGTTTTAATATGGATGATGAATATTGGTGGAAAGCTAAAGATGGCGTGGAAGCACACTTTAAACCCTCAGAATGGCAATTTAGATATTGTGATGATTCTCATAAAATTGAAGTATTGCCTGCTTATGGTACAGTTGAAGCAATTGCGTTAGAGAAAGCACAAGCGGAAATAAAAGCAGAGGAAGATCGTAAATATCAGTCCATCGTTAAAGATGGCGTTGTGATGGACGCAGAGCCAATTGAGTTTACGATTAGCTTCTATTTGGAAGGCTTACAGCAATATATGAATGCTAATTATTCAGAAGCTTATCAATCATTCTTGCAAGCTGCAAAATACAACGAAAAAGGTGCTGATTATTATTTAGGCATCATGAATTATCATGGGCAAGGCACAACTAAAAATAGGGAAGCCGCGCTGGATTGGTTGAATCAAGCAGTGGAAGCTGGCAATAGCAATGCCGTTGCTAAAATTGGGGAAATCTATTTTGAAGATGCTGAAATGAAGGATTATGATCAAGCGTGGATAATCTTTAATGAAGCCGCCAAGCAAGGTAATCTCATTGCAGAATTCTATTTGGGTTCAATGTACGCAGAAGGATTAGGCGTAGAGCAAAATTATCCAATCGCGCTGGAATGGTTTAAAAAGGCAAGTCATCCCATGCATGATGCAGGCATGACAGGCACGCACCATTTGAGCATTCAAGCCATGATTCATATAGCGCGATTGTATGCTGAAGGATTATTGGGTGAAAAAGATCCCAAAGCAGCAGAACCTTGGTTGGAGAAGGCTTGCCATTTAGATTCAGAAAAAGCATGTGAATTGTTAAAAAATATTCGTAAAAACAATTATAATGGCGCGTAAAGCACAGTAATTTTACGTAGTAAATTAAGGATAGTATGAGTAAGAAGCGATTATCAAAAGGAATAATAATTCCAGACAAAGATAAAAAAGTTGTTGAGGTATTATTAGGCTTGAGCAGTGATGCTTCAGATGATGAGTTTGTGATTGCGTTTAGACAAAAGTACCCAGAAGATTGGAAGCGCGTAGAAGCTCGCTACAATGAATATGAAAGTCTAGCCAAAAAAGGTAATGTGCCGCCAATGGCGAAACCTTATCTATATGTATTGAATGCAGGTCAAGGCATTCGTGCACGTTATAAAAAAGGTGAGAATCTAGCAGAAGTATTGCAAACAATGAATGCGCCAAAGCCTAAGTTCATTGAAGGCATTCCGCAAGATTTAGAAGCTTTGTTGAAAAAATTGCATGATAAAGGTAGTTACGAAAAAAGAATCGATGCGATTAAAAAATTGGGTAAATATAAGTGCAAAGAAGTGATTGATGAGTTTTTAGCCATCATGAAAACAGATCCAGTGACAGATGTGCGCAATGCTGCATATTCATGTTTGATTGTCTTTGGATACGATATTAGTCGCCCAAGAAAAGCACCAATGTATGTGGACAAAGATTTAAAAGAAAAATTGATCGAAGTGGCAAGTTCTTTGCATGAAGATTTCTCTTATGATCGTTTTGAATCGAAATTCCGTAGCATTTATCCTGAAGAATTTGATCTTCATAAATACAATAAGAATGTATTGTTTAAAGGTTGGTTAATACAACAAATTAAGCAATTACCGAAGCAATATTAGTCAATTAGACAATAAAAAGCCCCTTTGATTAGGGGCTTTTACATGCAGGATTGATCACCAATCTGTCAGTGTGATTTGTGGTTCACCAACATTGTGATAAGCGCGATTAAAATAAACTAAGCCTTGATTGTGTTGGCTTTGTTGCAGTGCCACAATGCGGCAAATGAAAATTGTATGTGTACCAATCTCTTGGATCTGTTCGATCTCACAATCAAAACTCACCAATGCATCTTCTAAAACAGGTGCACCAGTTTCTAATTTCGTCCAATGACCATGTTCAAAACGCTCTTCAGGTGACATTTTTGAGGAAAATACTTTAGATATTTCTTGATGATGGGAACCTAATACATTCACCGTTAAAATCTTATTCTGAATGAAATGATCATGGGAACTAGAAGATCTATTCATACAAACCAATAAGGTTGGTGGTGCATCAGTGACACTGCATACAGCTGATGCTGTAAAACCATGTCGACCAGCTTCTCCTGTTGTCGTGACGACATTAACCGCACCTGTTAACAAAGACATCGCATTTCTAAAGTCTGCTACTTCAATCATTGCTTTTTCCTAAATTGGTCCATAGTTTTCTTCCTAATGTTTAACTATAGCATGCCATTCTATCAAATGAGTTTATAACTTGAATAAGAGCTAGTTGCATTAGAGTTCTTGTCGAACAATTGCAGCACCTGCACTGAGCGCTTTTAATTTGCCTCTCGCAACATGGCGAGATAATGGCGCCATGCCACAATTCGTTGAAGGATATAATTTATCAGCATCCACAAACTGTAATGCTTTACGCAATGTTGCAGCAACTTCATCTGCTGTTTCGATGGCATTGGTTGCCACATCAATTGCGCCCACCATCACTTTTTTACCACGAATGAGTTCGATTAAATCCATTGGCACGTGAGAATTTTGGCATTCAAGCGATACGATATCAATGTTGGACTTTTGCAGTTTAGGGAAAGCTTCTTCATATTGGCGCCATTCTGAGCCTAAAGTTTTTTTCCAATCTGTATTGGCTTTAATGCCATAGCCATAACAAATATGCACAGCAGTTTCACATTTTAAGCCTTCAATCGCACGTTCTAATGTTGCAACGCCCCAATCATTCACTTCATCAAAGAATACATTGAATGCTGGTTCATCAAATTGAATGATATCAACGCCTGCAGCTTCCAATTCCAATGCTTCTTGATTCAGGATTTTGGCAAATTCCCAAGCTAATTTTTCACGGCTTTTATAATGGGCATCATAGAGCGTATCGATCATTGTCATTGGGCCTGGTAAAGCCCATTTGATTGGTTTGTCTGTATGTGCACGCAAGAATTTAGCATCTTCCACAAACACAGGTTTTTGGCGTTCTACAGCGCTCACAACAGTTGGCACGCTTGCATCGTAGCGATTACGAATACGCACAGTTTCACGTTTTTCAAAATCAACACCACTGAGATGTTCAATGAATGTTGTCACAAAATGTTGGCGCGTTTGTTCGCCATCGCTCACGATATCAATACCTGCATGGAGTTGATCTTGTAGAGAAACAAGTAGAGCATCTTGCTTTGCTTCTAATAATGCATCGCCTTCTAATTTCCAAGGTGACCAAAGTTTTTCAGGTTCTGCCAACCAAGATGGTTTAGGTAAGCTGCCAGCAGTTGAAGTAGGTAATAAAATTTTCATAATCAATAAACCTTGTATTGTAATTTTAATATTTTTAGATGATTCGGCTATTATTACAGCGCGTAATTTGCTGCCCATTGTTCAAGAATATTTTTGTAGGGTTGAATGAAATGCTCTTCAGTAAATTTACCTTGTTTAACTGCTAATTGACTGCGTTCTTCGCGGTCATAAACAATTCTTGTCAATGAATAATCTTGGTATTTCAAGCTTGGCTGATAGCATTGACCTGCCACAGAATTCGCATTGTAGATTTCAGGGCGATAAATTTTTTGGAAACTTTCCATTGTGCTGATGGCGCTGATCAATTCTAGGTTTGTATAGTCACTGATCAAATCACCTGAGAAGTAAAAAGCAAGCGGTGCGGCGCTGTTTTTCGGCATAAAATAACGAACCTGCAAACCCATTTTGCTGAAATATTCATCTGTGAGTGAATATTCATCCTGCTGATATTCAACGCCCAAAATAGGGTGATGATTTTCAGTGCGATGATAAGTTTTAGTGGTGGAAACACTCAAACAAATGACAGGTTGTTTATTGAAATTTGCTTTGTATTCTTCAGAATTCACGAAATATTTGAAAAGTTTGCCATGTAATTCACCAAAGTTCTCTGGTGCGCTGAATGTTGTTTGATTTTTTGCATGTTCAACCAATAATACGCTGAAATCATAATCGCGAACATAAGAAGAAAAACTATTACCAACCATGCCAGCGATTCGTTCATTATTTTTGTGGTCCACAATTGTTGTTTTCAAAACTTCAATCGTTGGGAATGTATTGCCTTTACCTTCGACATCAATATCCACAGAGACAATTTCAATTTCAATAGAGTAACGATCACCTTTTGCATTATCCCAATCAGCCAATGCATTGAAACGATTGTTAATCATTTTCAAAGTATTGCGTAAATTTTCTTGGCGACTTTCGCCTCTAGCTAGGTTGGCAAAATTGGTAGTTAAGCGTGTATTGTTAGAAGGGTGATAATTCTCATCGAAACGAATACTTTGTATAGAACATCTAAAATCCTGACTCATGGTGGTTTAACCTTTTTATTTATAATATAAAACATATATGTATTTATACTGAAGCCATTACATGAATAATAATGATTTGATTTCATATAAACATGATTAAAATTCATGGATTGGAAATTATAAATGTATATAGCGTTATTTTTCATGAATATAACGCCCGCTTCAAAATATTAAAGATAATATTATGTGAGTTAATCCATATATCTCTATGAATAATGGATGCTCGATGATTGTGATGGAGCATGGCACGCAAAAGGCTGATTTAAGTCATTATTTTTTATCGATATATTTTTTAAATGGGTTTTAGAGCCCCCCGGGCCGAAAAATGTTTTTTTTAATTGAAAAGTCTGTATTATCCGATTTCTTGGTTGTGATGGACAAACACGTCATCCACCAAGTTATATAAAGCACCGAGTCAAAGGACCGCAAGTCACCAGACTTATTTTCTTTCAAAACCCTATCAGAGATGGTAATTCGATATGAGCGTTTTTTCTGTAAACCCTGCCACTAATCCTTCTAACGAATACTATTTGGCTCGCCAAAGTCAGATGGAATCAAATGTTCGTAGTTATCCACGGAAATTACCGTTGGTTATAGCAGAAGCCTTAGGTTGTTGGGTTACCGATGTGGAAGGTACTAAGTACCTAGATTGTTTAGCTGGGGCAGGAACATTGGCATTAGGCCATAATCATCCTGTGGTTATTAAAAGTATCCAAGATACTTTAACAAGTGGTTTGCC